>DASTSM010000094.1:0-14798 GCA_035760685.1 Gammaproteobacteria bacterium
CGCGAGGTTCGGACCGGGAAAGGTGTAAGTGCTTACGATCGGCGCGGTCTTGGCGGCTTCCGTGTCCGCCGGCGGATCGATGAGCGTCACGGTCTTTGCGCCGACCTTGCCTTCTCCGGGATTGCCGGGCGCGGGCTTTCCGTCGAGCGTCAAGCGCAAGATCTTGCCGAGCGCCTGATCGGGATCCTGCGCGGGCGTCATGCGCTGGCGATCGCCGACC
The DNA here is from genome assembly GCA_035760685.1 of Gammaproteobacteria bacterium. Lineage (GTDB taxonomy): Bacteria > Pseudomonadota > Gammaproteobacteria > Steroidobacterales > Rariloculaceae > ZC4RG20. The sequence goes on from DASTSM010000094.1 coordinate 221, forward strand.
GTGAGGAACAGATACTGGCCGTCCGGAGAGAACGCGATCTGCGCGCCGAACTGTCCGCCTCTGCCCTTCGGCATTTGCCGCCAGAGCACCTCGAGCCCTTCGAGGCTCGCCGAATCCGCCGTCGTCGCAAGCTTCGCGCGCGCGAGCGCAAGGCTCGATCCGCCGTCCCCGGGCTCCGCATAAGTGAGATAGATGCTCTGATCCGACGCGTAGTGCGGCGACACGAAGACGCCGAGCATGCCGCCCTGCCGCTCGTAGAGCACCGCCGGCACGTTCGCGACCGGCGTCTTCTCCCCCTTCTGCGTCACGAGCCAGACCGGTCCGACCTTCTCCGTGACGAGCATGCGGCCGTCCGGCAAGAACGCGATGCGCCACGGCAATTCGAACGTGGCGACCTGCGTCATCGTGAACGGCAGGCTCGCTTCGGGCTGCTGCGCGCCCGCATTGATTTGCGCGCGAGCCGAGAGCGAAACGCATGCGAGGCTCGGCAGCAGAGCCATGGTTCGGAACGTTTTCATGATTGCGAGCGCCTTCATGCTTGGTCCTTGTGCCCGAGAGGAGGCGGACTCAAGGTACCGGATCGAATGGGCGCTGCGCCAGCCCGGGCGGTGCGCAAGACCCTCCGCGGCGCCCCGGAGCGGCCGCCTCGGGGCGGCACGACTTCCGGCTATCGACTTCGGCTATCGACTTCGGCTATCGACTTCGGCTATCGGCTTCGGCGAATCACTTCGACGCGGGGGCCGGAGCCTCCCAAAGCAGCGTGAGATCCAACTCGACTGCATCGAACGGCTCGAGGCGTACCACGCCCGTGCCAGCGGAGGTCGCGATGATCGACCACCGGCCATTCTCGAGACGCAGGACCTCGATCGTCCGTGCGAGCGGCTCCACGATCCAGGCGTGCGGCACGCCTTCGCGCGCGTACACGCCGAGCTTTTTTCCGCGGTCGAGCGCCGCCGTCGACGGCGAGACGACCTCACAGATCCAGTCCGGAGCGAGCGAGAAGTAAGACTCCTCGGGCAGCTGGGGCAGCCGTTCCCGTCGCCAGCCGGCGATGTCCGGAACGAGCACGTCGGCTTCGAGGTGCAGCTCGGGCTCGAAGAGGATGCGCCACCCGCCCGGCCCGCCTCGCGCCCTGTCGAAGGGCCCGCGCAGGGCAGCACCGAGTCCGGAGGCTGCGTCGGCGTGCCGCGGACCGGGACGCGGCGAGGTATACAGGCGGCCGTCGACGATCTCCGCGACCTTATTGTCGGGAACGGCGCGCAGATCCTCGTAGGTGGCGGGCGCCCGATTTCCGCGTGGCCTGGCCATGCATCGAGCTTAGCATCCGCTCGAGGCCGATGTCGGCGGCCAAATTAGCGGCAACCGAGCCGAAAATCACGGCGGAGCGGCACCGCTCACGCTTCGCCCGAGCTTCGGAAAAAGCGGCTCGAAAAATGGGGTCTGACTCCATTTTCTAGAGCAGCTCGGCGAGGCGAGTCAGCGCCGCGGGCAGGTCCGCCGCCTCGGTCATGAGACCTTCGAGCGGATCGCTCTTGCGCTTCGCGAGCAGGGCCGGGACCGTCTTCATGTCGAAGCGGTGCATGTCGAGCTTCGCGGTGACCTGGCTCCACGGCAAGGGCCAGGACACCGTCGCGTTCGGCACGGGGCGCACGCTGTACGGCGCGACGAGTAGACGGCCGTGGCCGTTCTGTAGAAAGTCTACGTAAACCTTGCCCTCGCGCTTCTCGAGCTGACGCCGCACGGTCGCGATCTCGGGCAGCTCGCGCACGACCCAGCGCGCGAGGAGCTCCGCCATCGCGCGGCTCTGCTCGTGCGTGTAGCGCGCGCCGAGCGGAATCAGCACGTGCAGGCCCGTCGACCCGCTCGTCTTCGCGTAGTGAGGCAAGTGCGACGCCTCGCAGATCGAATGGATCGCGCGCGCGACGCGCACGACGTGCTCGAACGGCGCGCCCTTCGGGTCGAGATCGAGGATGCACCAGTCGGGGTGCTGCAACGACTTCACGCGGCTCGACCAGACGTGCAGCGGGATCGCCGCCATGTTCGCGATATATGCGAGCCCCTCCTCGTTCTCGATGACGAAGTAGCGGATCTCGCGCTCGGAGCCCTCGCTCCAAAGCGTCTCCGTCCGGATCCACTCGGGCGCGTAGACGGGCGCGTCCTTCTGATAGAACGACTTGCCGTCGATGCCGTCCGGGTAGCGCGTAAGCACGAGCGGACGGTCGTCGAGATAGGGGAGCAGATACGGCGCGACGGCGCGGTAGTAGTCGACGAGATCGTGCTTCGTGTAGCCCCGCTCGGGCCAGAACACTTTGTCGGGATTCGTGACGCGCACGGTCTTGACCGGCTTCGCCTTGGGTTTGGGCGCGGGGGCCTCGGGCAGCGGCTTGTCCTCTCCGGGCAGCCAGCAGTCCTCAGGCGACTTGTCGGCGCGCACGCGCAGGAACGTCGGCTGGCGCAGCCGGCCCTTCGCGCTGCGCTCCTTGAACTCGACCTCGACGACGAGCACGGGCTCGGTCCAGCGGGCGCCGGGCGCGGGTTCCGCGTCGCGCGGCGGCGGTGCGTCCTTCGCCGCGGCGACGCGCTTCCCGATCGACGCGAGATCCTCGCCCGAGAAGCCGCCGCCGACGCGGCCCGCGTAGACCCAGCCCACGGCGCTGCGCTGGGCCAGCAGCAACGCGCCGAAGCTCGCGCGCGTCTCTTTCGGCGGCGTGTAGCCGACGACGGCGAACTCGTCGCTCGATCTCGCGCTGACCTTGATCCAGTCCGTCGAGCGCCGGCCGACGTACGCCGAATCCGCGCGCTTCGCGACGACGCCCTCGAGGCCGAGCTCCCTCAAGTGCGCGAACATCGCCTCGCCGTCCCGCTCGATGTGCTCGGAGAGCCGGATCGGACCGACGCTCGGCAAGAGCTCGCCGAGCAGCCGCTTGCGCGTCGTGAGCGGCAAGCCGCGGAGGTCGTAGCCGCCGAAGAGCAGCAGGTCGAACGCGTACAGCGTCGCGGGCCAACGCACGGCGGCGCGCGCGATATCGGCGCCGCGCACGAGCTTGCCGCGCTGCTGCAGTCCCTCGAACGTCGGCAGTCCTTTCGAGTCGTGCACGACCGCCTCGCCGTCGAGCAGGAAGTCTTCGTAAGGGAGCGCGGCGAGCGCTTCGGCGATCTCCGGAAAAACGGCCGTGAAGTCGTTGCCGTTGCGCGAGAAAAGCTTCACGCGCCCGCGCTCCTTGCCGCCGAGCACGCGATAGCCGTCGTACTTGATCTCGAAGACCCAGCCCTCGCGGCTGAATGCCTTGCCCGGCGTCGCTAGCATGGCCCGGACGTCGTCGAACGCGACCCGGCGCGCGGGCGCATGAGCCGCGCGGCACGCCTCCGCGAGCCGGGCCGCGGGATCGACGCCCGCGCCGACCTCCTCGACCGTGCGTCCCGAGAGCACGGAGTCCTCGGGCAAGCGCGCGTCGTCGCCCGTGCGCACGTAAGCGTCGCGCTCCTTGATGAGCAGCCAGTCCTTGGCGCTGCGCTTCGTCTTCACGAGCGTGAACCGGCCGCGGAGCTTGTAGCCGTAGAGATCGAACAGCAGCTTGCCGCTTGCGAGCCCTTCGTCGAAATCCTTGACCGCATCGAAGCGACCGCGATCCCAGACGATGACGGCGCCGGCGCCGTAGTTGCCCTCCGGGATCGTGCCCTCGAAGTGGATGTAGTCGACCGGATGATCCTCGACGTGCACCGCGAGGCGCTTCTCGGCCGGATCGAGCGAGGGTCCCTTCGGCACCGCCCACGACACGAGCACGCCGCCGTGCTCGAGCCTGAAGTCGTAGTGCCGCGCGCGGGCCTCGTGGAGCTGCACGACGAAGCGGGAGCCGGGCGCGCCGCCGCCTCCGAACGGCTCGGGAGTTGAGCCCGGGCGCCGCTTTTCCCGATAAGTCGCTAATTTTGGGTGGTTTTTTGTTGCCACCATGCGAACGAGCATATATGATCCGCCGATGGCTGCGCGACCCTTGAGCTCTGCAACGATCGCTTTCGGGCTCGTCTCGATTCCGGTCAAGCTGTATTCCGCGGCGGAGTCCGCCGCGAGCGTGCATTTCAACCAGATCGACCGGCGCGACGGCTCGCGCATCAAGCAGCAGCTCATCTCCGCGAAGACCGGCGAGATCGTTCCCAAGGACGAGATCGTCAAAGGCTACGAGTTCGCGAAGAATCAATACGTGCTTTTCACGGCTGAGGAGCTCAAAGCCCTCGAGGTCACCGCGAGCTCTTCGATCAAGGTCGACGAGTTCGTGCCGGCCGACTCCGTGGACCGCATCTATTTCGACAAGGCGTACTACCTTGCGCCCGACAAGGGCGGGGCCGGCGCTTACGCGCTCTTCTCCGAGGCGCTCAAGGTGACGAAGCGCGTCGCGATCGGGCGTTACGCCGCGCGCGGTCGGCAGTACCTCGTGGCCGTGCGCCCGAAGGACGGCGGCCTTCTGCTCGAGCAGCTGCACTACGCCGACGAGATCCGCGCGTTCAGCGAGATCCCGCTCGACAAGGTCGAGATCCGCGACGCGGAGCTGCAGCTCGCGAAGATGCTCATCGATCAGCTCACGAGCGAGAAGTTCGAGCCGACGCGCTACCGCGACGAGGTGCGCGAGCAGGTCATGGCGCTCATCGAGCGCAAGGTTCAGGGCGAGAGCATCTCCGTGGCGCCGACCGAGCAGCCCGAGCACAAGATCGTCGACCTCATGGAGGCGCTCAAGGCGAGCTTGAGCGCCGCCGGCGAGCGCAAGGCGCCGCACGGCGCGTCGGTGCCCGCGGAGGCCGAGGCGTCCGAGAGCAACGCCAAACCGAAAGCGAAGAAGGCCACGAGAAAGAAGCGCGCCGTCAGCTGACCCTTCAGTGCGCGAGTATTCCACGCGAGAAGTCGCCGACATCGCCGGGTTGCCGGAGCGCCGGATCCTGCGATGGGCCGGCTTAGGGCTCGTGACGCCCGCGAAGGACGCGCGCGGGCAGTGGCGCTTCTCGTTTCAAGACCTGGCCCTGCTTCGAACCGCAAGCAAGCTGCTCGCCGAGGGCCTCACGCCCACCCGCGTGACGCGCGCGCTCAAGCTGATCCGCGAGCAGCTTCCCGAGGGGCGGCCGCTGTCGGCCGTCCGCATCGTCATCGACGGCAACCGGGTGCTCGTCAAGGATCGCCTGGCGTCCTGGGAGCCGGAGTCGCGCCAGGGAACGCTCGACTTCGACGTGAAGTCGCTCGCCGAAGGCGGGATCGCCGGAGTGCAGAGCGGCGCCGATGCGCGCGAGTGCGCTCCGGGCGCGGCGGAGCCGGGGACGGGTGCCGAAGCCCGAACGCCCCGCGGCGTCTCCGCGCTCGCCGGCGCCGCTCACGCGGAGCCGTCGGCGGAGACGCTCTACGCGGCGGGGCTCGACCTCGAGCTGGCGGGCCGCGAGCGCGACGCCCGCAAGGCCTACGAGGCCGCGATCGCGCGGGACGCGCGGCACGTCTCCGCACGCATCAATTTAGGCCGCCTGCTGCACGCCGGGCATTCGTTCGCGGAGGCGGAGCGTCTTTATCGCACGGCGCTCGAGCACGAGCCGCGCAACGCGCTTGCCGCCTTCAACCTCGGCGTCGCGCTCGAGGACCAAGGGAAGGCCGACGGCGCGATCGAAGCGTATCGGCGCGCCCTCGAAATCGACGAGAGCTATGCCGACGCCCATTTCAACCTCTCGCGTCTGCTCGAGTCGCGCGGCGACAAGCGCGGCGCGCTGCGGCACTTGAGCCGCTTTCGCCGCCTCATGCAGCGCGACTCCTGAGCGGCCCGAGAAAATGGGGTCAGACCCCATTTTCGGCGCACGAGGCCGCGGGGGGGAAATGGGGTCTGACCCCATTTTCGGCGCGCGGACGGCGGGAATCGCGGCCATTGGCAAACCGACCGGTTTCGGTTAGCGTGGGAGCCCTTTTCGCCTCTTGGGCCCACCCACTGGAGTTCCTCCCCATGCGTATCGTTTTCCTCGCGGCCGCTCTGTCGCTCGGCGCCTACGCCGCGTCCGCAGCCGCCCAGCAACCCTCGCTCGCCAACGATCAAGACAAGACGCTCTACGCGCTCGGCGTCGCGCTCGGCAGCAACATCAAGGATTTCTCGCTGACTCAGCAAGAGCTCGCGACGGTCGAGGCCGGCATTCAGGACGCCGCCTTGGGCAAAGACTCGCGAGTCGACATGCAGGTCTACGGACCGAAGGTGCAGTCGTTCGCCGAGGAGCGGCTCTCGGCCGCCGTCAACGCCGAGAAGAAGGCTTCGGCCGACTTCCTCGCGAAGATGGAGAAGGAAAAGGGCGCGACGAAGACGCCCTCGGGTGTCATCTACATTCCGATCAAGGCCGGCACCGGTCCGAGCCCGAAGCCCGAGGACACCGTGAAGGTCAACTACGAGGGCACGCTGCGCGACGGAACGGTGTTCGACAGCTCCATCAAGCGCGGCGAGCCTGTGTCCTTCCCCTTGAGCGGGGTCATCCCGTGCTGGACCGAAGGCGTGCAGAAGATGAAGGTCGGCGGCAAGAGCAAGCTCGTCTGCCCGGCCGCGACCGCGTACGGCGATCAGGGCCAGGGCCCGATCCCGGGCGGCGCCGTGCTCGTCTTCGAGGTCGAGCTGCTCGCGATCGAGCAAGCGCCGCCTCAGCCGTCGCGCCAGCCCCAGCCCTGATCCTCCGCGTTCATACGCTGCGAGGCGGCTGCGCGCCTCGGCGCGCGGTCGCCGCCTAGAGGGCGATCATGCGCTCGGCGAGCGCCGGGCCGACCGCCGCATCCTCGTGTTTGAAGTAAACGAAGGCGCGGTCGAAATCCGCGAGCCGGCGCTTCCACGCACGCAGCGCATCCATCGAGTAGGACGGCCCGCGCAGCCGGACATACGTCCACGGCGCGGTCGCGGGCAAGTCCCGCGGCTCTCCGCCCTCGTCGTCCGTCGTGACCCAGGCGGCTCCTCGCCGGCGTAATGCCGCGAAGACGGCCTCGTCTCGCCACGACGCGTGCCGGAACTCGAAGGCGACCGGCGCGGCCTCGGGCAGGCAGTCGAGAAAGCGCTCGAGCTTCTCGACGCCGACGGCGGCATGCGGCGGCAACTGCACGAGCACCGCGCCGAGGCGCTCGCCGAGCTTCGCCACCGCGTCGAAGAGGTAGGCGGCTTCCTGCTCGCAGTCCTTGAGCTGCTTTATGTGGCTGATGCGGCGCGGGGCCTTGACCGCGAAGCGGAAGGAAGCCGGAACCTGAGCGGCCCAGCCCTCGAGCATCTCCGCTTTCGGCATTCGATAGAACGTGTTGTTGATCTCGACCGTCGGCAAACGCGCGCCGTAGTAGGCGAGCATTTCGGACGCGGGCAGCTTCTCCGGATAGAACGGACCCTTCCACTCCTTGAAGGAGAAGCCGCTCGTGCCGCAGTAGAGGCGCATGGCGAATGTCTACCCGATTGCGCGGCGAGGCGCCAGCCGTGCGCCTCGCCGCGTGCGCCCCGCAAGGGGTCTTCAGACCGGCTCTACGCGCTTCGGCGCCCACCCCTGGAGCCGGTTGCCGAAATAGATCGCGGCACCGATCGCGCTGAGCGGCACGAGGAGAACGCGATTCAAGATCATCGGGATCACGGACGCTTCGTACGGCACGCCGTATTGCGCGAGAAGATACATGAACGCGCCCTCGAAGACGCCGATGCCGTTGAACGAGATCGGCAGGACCGCGACGATGTTGCCGATCGCGAGCGCGACGAGCAGCTCCAGGATGCTCGCGTGCTGCGCACCGCTGTGCCTGATCGCGAGGTAATACGCAAGCGCAAGCATGAGGTGAAAGGCCGCCGACAACGCGACGGCGGCCAACGTAAGACCCGGCCGACGGCCGTAATCGTCGATGTGCTCGCCGACGTCGATCGTGAGCTTCTTGAGCTTGCCCGGGAGGCGGGACCGCAAGGTCCACGCCGCTATCGGGGCCGCGACGGCGCCGACGGCCACCGCCGCCATGATGAAGGAGACGCTATCCGGCGTGCGCGGCTCGAGGATCTGGGCGGCGCCGAAGCCTAACAGGATCAGCACGCCGATCCCGCTGAGGCGCTCGGCAAGCACGGCGATGACGGCGCTCGTCTTGCCGCGCTCGTTGTCGAGCGTCTTGTAGATCCGGTACCCGTCGCCGCCGATGTTGCTCGGCAAGAAGTTGTTGAAGAAGATCGCGACGAAATAATGCGCGCTCAACGTCCAGAGCGAATAAGCGACGCTGTGTATGCGCAGCAGCAATCCCCACCGCAATGCGCTGATGAAGACGTTGACGAACAGCATCGCGAAGACGACGGCGACGAGCCCGAAGCCCGCCGACCGAAACTCGCGCCAGCTCTCGCTCCAATCGATCTCCCGTGCGATGAGCCAGACCAACGCGACGGCCACCGCACACTTCGCTACGCGAACAAAGATTTTCCCTGTCTCGGGACTTCCGACTCCAATAGCTGCCACGCCGCCCACCCTCCATGGTTGATCCCCCCGGCAAGCCCATTTTCCCGGAGCGGCGGGTCCAATACCCTCGGTGACGCTACCTACGGTGAAACTCCGGAGCCGGGAACGTCTCCGCCGGAACGCTCTTCCATGGCAGCAACGAGCCGAGCGAAATTGTCGATGAATAGCTGCAGGAAGGCGCGGGTCTTGTCGTCGGTCGTCGTGCCGTCCGGAGCGAAAAGTCCCTCCTGGTAGCGGATGAAGGCGTCCGGCGCGCCGAGCAAGGCCGAGACGTGTCCGGACGCCATCGTGCGCATGGCTTGCTGCGCAAGCGCCGTGCTGATCGCGCCGCCCGACGTGCCGATGATTGCAGCGGTCTTGCCGGCCCAGGAATCCCGGCCGATGGGCCGCGTGCCCCAATCGAAGGCGTTCTTCATGGCGGCGGGCACGGAGCGGTTGTGCTCCGGTGTCACGAACAGCACCGCGTCGCAGTCTTCGACCTCCCGCTTGAAGCGCAGCACGGCGGGCGGCGGGTCGTCGACTTGATCCTGATTCAGCAGAGGCAAGTCGTCGATCCGAATCGTCCTGAAGTCGAGCTTGCCCTCCGCGAGCTTCGCGAGCGCGCGTGCGAGCTTCTTGTTGTGCGAATCCTTGCGGATGCTGCCTACGACGACCGCCACCTTGTGCATGATCCGTCCCTCGCAACGCACCGAGAATTCTGTAGCACGATCCCGGTCGATGGAGCTAGTGATCTATGTCGCGGCCGGATAGGTAATCGCCGTCCCTTCGACCTTCGCGAACGGCGTCAGCGTGTGCGCTCTGCTGCTGGCCTCGCCGATGACGTCGACGACCTCGACGCCGCGCACGAGCAGTGCGTCGCCGACGAGCGAGCGATGACAGCGCCACGGCACGGCTTCGGCGCACATGATGGCGACGCGGGCGCCGCGGGCGAGCTCGACGAGCTCGTCGACGGCCGCCGCGAATTCGGGCGTCTGCATGTAGTCCGCGAAGCCCCGAAACGACGCGTTGCGCCAACCGAGGTTGACGGACTGCGTCGACGTGCGCCGGAGTCCGCCGAGGCTCTTCATGTGGCGATAGCCGATGCCGGCCGCCGCGAGGCTTTGCTCGAGGCTCTGCTGGCCGAATTGAGGGTTGCGCCGCGAGCCCGGCACCGTCCGGATATCGACGAGCAGCTCGATGCCGTGCCGGCGAAGCAGCGCGATGAACTCCTCGATCGGGCGCGTCGAATGACCGAGCGTGTAGACGGTCGTCTTCGGACCGTTCGCGCCGCCCGTCGTCTGTTTCGCGCTCACCGCCTCGTGCTCACCGCTTCACGCTTACTCCTTCGGGTTCGCCGTAGCCTCCGCGCCGCAGCCGGCTTCCGGCTTGCGGCTTGCGGCTTGCGGCTTGCGGTCATCCGACGGCACCGCGCTCCCGATTCTCGCAGTCGCGCGAGCGCCCGAGCAGGAACGAGCGCTCGCGCGCGTTGGCCGCGAGGCTCGCGGCCTGGTCGAAGGCCGAGCGGGCCTCGGCATAGCGCCCGAGCCGGAACAGGAAGTCGCCGCGCACGCTCGGCAGCAGGTGATAGCTCGTGAGCGCGGGCTCCTCGGCAAGCGCCTCGACGAGCGGCAGGGCCGTCTCGGGTCCGAATGCCATGCAAACCGCCACTGCCCGGTTGAGCTCGACGATCGGCGAAGGCCTGATCCGGCCCAGAAGCTCATAGAGCATGACGATGCGCGGCCAGTTGATCTCCTCGGCGCTCGCCGCCTCGGCGTGGCACGCAGCGATCTCCGCCTGCAGCAGATAAGGACCTTGCGCTGCGGCGGCCGCGCGCGCGCGCTCGAGCGACTCGAGCCCGAGGCGGATCATGAGCCGGTCCCACTTCCTCCGGTCCTGATCGAGCAACAACACGATCTCGCCGTCGGGGCCCGTGCGGGCCGCGAGGCGCGACGCCTGAAACTCCATGAGCGCGACGAGGCCGTGCACCTCGGATTCTTTCGGCATGAGGTTCGCGAGCACGCGCCCGAGCCGGAGCGCGTCCTGGCAGAGCGCGGGCCGAATCCAATCCTCGCCGGCCGTCGCCGAATAGCCCTCGTTGAAGATCAGGTAAAGCACCTCGAGCACCGAGTCGAGCCGCTCGGCGAGCGTCGCTTCGTCCGGCGTCTCGAAAGGCACGCGCTTTTGAGCGAGCGTGCGCTTCGCGCGCACGATGCGCTGCGCGATCGTGGGCTCGGGGACGAGGTAGGCCCGGGCGATCTCGTCGGTCGTGAGCCCGCCGAGGAGGCGAAGCGTCAGCGCGATGCGAGCCTCCGTGGAGAGCACGGGATGACAGGCGATGAAGATGAGGCGCAAGAGGTCGTCGTCCCCCGCCTCTTGGAAGAGCGCCGTCTCGATCTGGCGCTCGAAGTCAGGCAGGGCCGCCTCCTCGTCTTCCTGCTCGTGCTCGATCTCCTCGTGCTTGCGATCGACGAGCTTCAGATGGCGCCAGTGGTCGACGGCGCGGCGCTTCGCGGCCGTCATGAGCCAGGCGCCGGGCTTGTCCGGGATCCCGGTCTCGGGCCAGGTTTCGAGCGCGGCGACGAGCGCGTCCTGGGCGAGATCCTCGGCGAGACCGACGTCGCGCACGATGCGCACGAGCCCCGCGATGAGGCGCGGGGATTCGATCTTCCAGACGGCGTCGACGGCGCGCCGGATGGATTGTGGGTCGGCAGCCGTCATCGCCGCCGATCACAGCATTTCCGTCAGTCGATGGCAAGCCGAGGCTCGACGATCTCGAGCACCTCGATCTCTGCGTTTCCGCCCGCCGCGGCCGGGCTCGGGAACCGCCGCGCCCACTCGAGCGCCTCCTCGCGGGTCTTGACCTGGATCAGCGCGTAGCCCGCGATGACCTCCTTCGATTCGTCGGGTGCGCCCTCGACGACGCGGCGCTTCTCGCCGTCGAATACGACGCGCGAACCGGCCGAGCTCGGCTCGAGCGCGGAGCCGTCGAGCAGAACGCCCGCTTTCGCGAGCGCGTCGCGGTAATCGGCGAACGTTCCGAGCAGGACATCGCCGGGCGCGGCTCGTGCCCGGGACGCGGGCGCAGACTTGACTACGATCATGAAACGCATGGCTCCTCCTTCGCTGCCGCGCGTGACGCTGCGGCGATGCGCGAGCCGATCCTCGTAGCATCCCGCTCGTCGGCGGCGCTCGAGCCTTCCGCTCACCAAGACGACGCGCGGGACCTGCGCGAATCGACAGCGTCTTAACCGCGGCTGCATCGACGATTCCGCCGTCAACGGCGCATCTTCGGACCGTGACGGGCTACAATGCCGACCCCGGCCCGCCCGGGCTAATCTGCCGCACGCGTCTCGCCGAGGAAGCTCGAAGGGCGCGCTCGTGTTTCCAATCCGTACTGAAAGACTCGGCCTATGACCCCCACGCCCTACCATCGGCGCCTCGGCGATTTCACGACCGACCCCCGCGTCCTCGTGATCTCCGGCGTAGCCGCCATCGTTGGAACCGCAGGCGTCATCGCCGGCGTCATCCTGCTCGCGCTGATCCGCCTCGTGACGAACGTGGCCTACTTCGGGCGCTTCAGCCTCGCCGACTTGAAGCTCGCGGACGCGACGCTCGGTCCGTGGTCCGTGCTGATTCCCGTCGCGGGCGCGCTCGTCATCGGCCTCATGGCCCGCTACGGCAGCGAGAAGATCCGCGGCCACGGCATTCCCGAGGCCATCGAGGCGATCCTGCTCGGGCGCTCCCGCATCGACGGCAAGGTCGCGGTCCTGAAGCCGCTCTCGTCCGCGGTCGCGATCGGCACGGGCGGACCGTTCGGCGCGGAGGGACCGGTCATCATGACGGGCGGCGCCATCGGCTCGCTGATCGCGCAGATGCTTCCCGTCAGCGACGGCGAGCGCAAGACGCTGCTCGTCGCGGGCGCGGCCGCCGGCATGACGACGATCTTCGGCACGCCGCTCGCCGCGATCATGCTCGCCGTCGAGCTCCTGCTCTTCGAGTGGCGGCCCCGGAGCTTCATTCCCGTCACGGTCGCGGCGATCGTTGCGGCCGTCGAGCGGAGCCTGCTGCACATGCCGACTCCGCTTTTTCCGTTCTCGGGCAGCGCGGACGTCACGGCGCTCGGCGTCGCCTCCTGGGTCGCGATCGGGCTCCTCGCCGGGCTCCTCTCGGGCGCGCTCACGCTGCTCGTCTATGCCTGGGAGGACGCGTTCAAGAAGCTGCCGATTCACTGGATGTGGTGGCCGGCCATCGGCGGCGTCGCCGTCGGGCTCGGCGGGCTCGCCGTACCGAACGCGCTCAGCGTCGGGTACGGCAACATCAGCTCGATGCTGCAGGGTCACATGCTGCCCTTGGCCGCGTTGGAGCTCCTCGGCGTCAAGGCCTTGATCTGGGCGATCGCGCTCGGCTCGGGCACCTCGGGCGGCGTCCTCGCGCCGCTCTTGATCATGGGCGGGGCGATGGGGACGGCGCTCGCGCAGTTCCTCCCGGGGACGGATCCCGGGTTTTGGGCCTTGCTCGCGATGGCGGCGACGATGGGCGGAACGATGCGCTCGCCGCTCACGGCGACCTTCTTCGCCGCGGAGCTCACGGGCGACACCCACGTGCTGCTGCCGCTCATCGCGGCCTGCGGGACGGCGCATGCCGTGACGGTGCTGCTCATGCGGCGCTCGATCCTGACCGAGAAGGTCGCGCGCCGCGGACATCATCTCGTGCGCGAATACCGCGTCGATCCTTTCGCGCTCACGCGCGCGCACGAGGTCATGTCGAGCCCCGTCGAGACCGTGCCCGCGACGATGACGCTGCACGGCGCCGCGAAGCTGCTCACGAGCGCGACGACCGGGCACCCGAGCTTCCCGGTCGTGACCGAAGACCAGCGCGTGATCGGCATCATCCACCCCCCGGCCGTGCTGCGGTGGCGGCGCGCGGGCAAGCATCGGCGCACGACGCTCGCGGAGCTGCTCGAGGGCACGAAGGTGACGGTCGCCTATCCGGACGAGTACCTCGAAGACGTCGCCGACCGAATGTCATCGGACAACGTCGCGCACGTCCCGGTCATCTCCCGCGAAGAGGCGCGGCTCGTCGGCTACATCAGCTGGCGCGACCTCATGCGCGTACGGATGAAGCAGGAGGCGGACGAGCGGCACCGCACGGCCCTATTGCCGCTGCGGCGGCTGTTCCAGGCGGCCGTGGGCCGGCGATCGCCTTGAGTCGCCCGTTGAGTCGGCCGGCGATCGCAGCACGAGCGATGGGCGCCTCGCGAACGAGGAGGGCTCGCAGACGAGGCCCGCCTCACGAACGAGGCGCGGCGCCGCCGTCAGTCGGTAAACACGACTAGCTTGCGCGACTTGATGAGCCACTGGCCGTCGCGCTTTACGAGGCGGTCCTCCGACCGCCCGAACCCTCCCGTGACGTACCGGCCGTCATCGTTCTTCCGCATCGTCTGCCAATAGGACTGGTACAGCGCCTCCGTCGGCCCCATGAGCGTAATGCGCTCGTTGCTGATGACGTGATAGAGGTTGCCCGGCGGCTTGCCCGCGGCACGATTCGCCGCTTGGCGCGCCTTAAGATCCGTCACGACCTTGCGGATGGCGGCGCTGCCCTTGTGGACATCGCCGTTCGCGTCGATGACGGCGTCGTCCGTAAACACCGAGACGTAGCCGTCGGCGTCGAGCGCGTCGACGCTCCAGATGTACTTCTGCATGACTTCCCGGATCGCGGCGCGATCGGCGAGCTCGCGCACGGCGGCGGAGTCCTGCGCGAGCGCCGGCGCGCAAAGGCAGAGCAGGCCGAGCAGAGTGACGAGCGTCCGCATGGTTCTTCTCCTAAGGTGGGCGTCTGGCGGATTGCGGCAAGATACTACCGAACGCCTATAATCCGCGCCGTCCGTCGGGAGCAGCACCGGAACGTTTGCCCCCGGCCGAGGCGCCAGGCGGTCGAGCGAGAACCGGCCAGGACGATCATGGACCTCATCGATCTCTTCCCGAAAACCATCGGCGCGGCGACGCTGAAAACGCTGAGCCCGGACGTCATTCAGCGCGCGATCGCTTACATCGATGCGGCCGAAAAGATCGTCGACCTCGAATCCGACGGCGCGTACACCGTCGATCAGCAAATCCTCGACAACGACATCTTCAAGGGCGTCAAG
>DASTSM010000095.1:0-2306 GCA_035760685.1 Gammaproteobacteria bacterium
ATTTTCCTAATGCCTGCGGTCGCGAGCCCCGAAAATGGGGTCTGACCCCATTTAGTATCGGAAAATTGGGGTCTGACCCCATTTTTCCAAAATCGGTCTGACCCCATTTTCTCCGCGTTTTAGATGCGGGCGAGCGCCTGATCGAGGTCGGCGACGATGTCGTCGGCGTCCTCGAGGCCGACGGACAGGCGCACGAGGCCGTCCGTGATGCCGACGCGCTTGCGCTCGGCCTCCTCGACGTCCGCGTGCGTCATCGTGACCGGGTGCGTGATCAGGGTCTCGACGGAGCCCAAGTTCTCGGCGAGCGTGCAGAGCCGAACCGAGTCCATAAGCTTCTTGCCGGCCGAAACGCCGCCCTTGACCTCGAACCAGAGCATCGCGCCGAAGCCGCTCGCCTGGCGCTTCGCGAGCGCATGCTGCGGGAACGACTCGAGGCCAGGGTACTGCACGCGCGCGACCTTCGGGTGCGATTCGAGGAACTGGGCGACCGCCATCGCGTTCTCGGACTGGCGCTCGATGCGGATCGAGAGCGTCTTCGTGCCTTGCAGCGTGAGCCACGCGACCCACGGCGACATGATGACGCCGGCCGCGTTCTGCACGAACCGCACGCGCTCGTCGAGCGCCTTCGAGTCGACGACGACGGCGCCGCCGACCGTCGCGTTGTGCCCGTCGAAGTATTTCGTCGTGCTGTGTATCGAGATGTTTGCGCCGAGCTCGAGCGGCCGCTGGTAGTACGGCGTCAGGAACGTGTTGTCGACCGCGTGCGGAATGCCGCGCGCGCGCGTGATCTCCGAGATCGCGGCGATGTCCGTGAGCTTCAGCGTCGGATTCGCCGGCGTCTCCGTCAGCACGAGCTTGGTATTCGGCCTCAGCGCGGCGCGCACGGCCTCTGGATTCGCGGAGTCCGCGAACGTGAACTCGACGCCGAAGCGCTTGTAGATTTTCGTGCAGAGCCGGTAGGTGCCGCCGTAGGCGACGTCCGAGACGACGGCGTGATCGCCCGCGCTCAAGCAGGCCTGGAGCACGGCTTGGATCGCGGCCATGCCGGTGGCATAGCAGGTGCAGTCGGCGCCCTCCTCGAGAATCGCGATCTTCTTCTCGAGCACGCGCACCGTCGGATTCGACGTGCGCGAGTACGAGAATCCCTTCGCGAGATACTGGTCGACGGACTCCTGCACGAAGGTCGTCGTCTGATAGACGGGCGTCAGAATCGATCCCGTGACCGGATCCGGCGTGACGCCGGCGTGGACCTGCTTCGTCGTGAAGCCCATGACTCGCTCCAGAAAAAAGGGCCGTTCGGATGCGGGCGATGATACCGGAAAGGTCTGCCGCCCGCGCGCAAAGCCCGGGATCCGCCGCCGAAAAGGTCGGCATCGAGCGACGAGACCGGCCGCCCGAAGAGGCGCGGAGCTCGAGCACGGCCGCCGCGGCGAGCACGGCCGCCGCGGCGAGAACGGGCGGCCGCGGCGGAAGAGACGCGTCGCCTCGCGCCGCGCGGGAGTCGAGCTCAAGCGATCGGCCAGCACACCTCCGTGCGCCAGTCGGCCGGGTCGGGGTAGTCGGCCGGATCCGTGACGTACGATTCCCACGGCGGCCCGCCGGGATGCAGGCCGCTCTCCGCGAGCCAGCGCTCGATGAGCGCGTAGGTGTCGGCGAGGTTCTCGTACGCGCCGGCATGCACGGCGACAGCGGCCGGGCCTCCTTGCAGCAATCCCGCCTCGATCTCGCCGTCGCCTGCGACGGCGGACGCGACCGGCATGCCGGCCTCGAAGGTCAGCAGGCCCGGTCCCATGGCCGGGTAGCGGCAGAACGGCACGCCCGCGATCGCCACGCCCGCCTGCTGACAGTGGGCATACACGGCGCCGAGGCATCGGCCGAGCGCGGCGGGCAATTCTCGGCGCGAGACGCGGCCCCGCATGAAGAGGATCGGTTGCGGATCGAGCTCTCGGCGTACGACGGTCGACGCGGACATGGCGGGTCTCCGTTCCGATGAAGCGAGCGGGAGGCGGAATAGTCGGATGCACGGCCCGACGCGCGCGACGAGCGCCGCATGACGCGCGCGTTCCGCGAACGTCGCGCCGGCGAGCGCGGCGCGACGATATTGCGACGGCGTGCGGCCGAAGCGGCGGCGAAAGGCGCGGGCGAACACTTCGTGGCTCTCGAACCCCGAAGAAAGCGCGACGTCGAGCACGCGCTCGCGGCCCGCGACGAGTGTCGCGGCGGCGCGCTCGAGCCGAAGACGAAGGACGTACTGCTTCGGCGTCTCTCCGGCCTGCCGACGAAAGAGGCGCTGCAAGTGGAACGGG
>DASTSM010000096.1:0-3731 GCA_035760685.1 Gammaproteobacteria bacterium
CGTGCCGTGGCGCGGTCGCTGCCGGCGCTCGTCGTGCTCGAGGCGGCGTGCGTGCGCGTGCGACGGAGAAGCGGGCCGCTCGAGAGCGAGCGCGAGGAAAAGCGGGCGGCGAGGAAGATCCGGAGCTGAACGCTCGCTCGAGTGCTACAGGTCGCATGGTGGCTCACCACAAGCGCAAGCGACCGAAGCACCGCCGAGCCGGATGCCTCCTCTGCAAGCCGCACAAAGACGAGCGCCGAGCCAAGGCGCCGCGGTTCTCGGTCGTGCGCTCGACCATCGAGTTCCCCGCCGAGCTCGCCGACTAACTTTACCGCGCCGTGTTGCCCGAGTTCGTGAGCTTGATCGGCTTCTTGCTGCCGGCCTTTGGCTTCACGTCCGCCTTCACGCCGTCCTCGGTCCGCACGTCGATCTCAAGCTTCGCCGCCTGCTGCTTCTGGAGCGCCTCGATCAACTGCATGAGTTGCGCCGGATCCACAGCGCTCGCGCCGCCGACGACTTGGGGCGGCACGGGCGGGAGGGCAGGCGCGCCGGCTCCGTTGTCGCCGGGCGGCGGAGCGCCAGGCAACGGAGGCGGGCCAACGGGCGGAGCTCCGCCCGCGGCATGCTCCGCAGCGTACCTCCGCCTCGCGTCTTCGTTCTGAGCCTCGTCGAAGTACGAGAAGTTACCCGTGACGTAGCTCTTGATGCCCTCCCATACGTGGCCGCCCGCGACCTTTTGCAGCTCCTGCCAGTTGTAGACCACGGTGCCGAGGATGACCGCCAACGCGCCGAGCCCGAGCAGCAGCGGGCCGAGCGCTAGGTCAGCTGCGACGAACGACGCGGCGGCGCCATCGGTTGCCGCAGCCGACGCGGTGATCTCGCCCGTGAAGAGGGTCTCCGCGGCAGCCGCGGCCCGCGTCGCAAGCGCCAGGGCTCCCCGCGCGCCGTTCGCGAGCCAGGTTGCCGCGGCGACCGCGCGCTGCGCCGAGGCGAAGCCGAGGAACACCACTGCCGCACCGCCGATGACGCCGGCGAGCACCTTGTGATCGCGGGCCCAGTGCTTGATCTCGGGGCCGTAGAGGATGAGCGCTGCTCCCACGGCGACCACGCCTCCCGCCAGCAGCGTGAACGGGCTCGCACCGGACACCGCCTCGAGTGCGCCCACGGCGAGGGTCACGGCCTTGATGCCGCCCGCGACGAGCAGCAGACTGCCAGCGAGCTTGCCGAAGCGCTCGCCCGCCGAAGCCGCGCTGCCCAGCCCCGGCAGCATGCCGAGCAGGCCGTCAACACCGTCCACGACCTCGTGAAGCGGGCTGAGCACGTCGCGTAAGCCATTCACGAAGCCGGAGCTGAAGTCCTTCACGAGCGGGATGCCGCGCGTCAGGAAGTGGTCGAGCCCCGACGCGACGAGCTCGCGGTTCGCCCGCACCCACGCGGTCACGCCCGTGAGCATCGGCGTGAGCGGCCCCTCGACGACGTCGAAGATCGCGTCGCGTACGCTCTCGAGCGACTTCCCGAGGCGATCGAGATTGCCCCTGGTGTCGTCGCGCATGATGCCCGCCATACGCTGCATGGAGCCGCCCGCATGCTCGAGTTCCGTGCGCATGTCGCGAAGCTTCGCCGTGCCGGCGCCGAGGAGCGCCGTGACACCAGCGATCGGGATCTTGCCGAAGATTTGCTCGAGCACGTCGGCGCGCTTAGCGGTCCCCATCGCGGCCGTCTTCTTTTCGAGGTCGCCAAGGATGTCGATCGCGTCGCGTAGGTTCCCCTTCGAGTCCGCCGTCTTGACGCCCAGGAGACTCAACGCGCGAGCCGCCTCCGTGGTGGGCGCAGCGAGCCGCAAAAACACGTCTTTCAGCATCGTGCCGGCGACACTCCCGTCGATCCCCGCCTGCGAGAGCTGGCCCGCAAAGGCTAGAAACGTCTCGACTGAGGCCCCGGCCGACGTCGCCACCGGCGCGCCCTCGCGAATGGTCTCGAAGAGCCCGCCCATGTCGGCGGTGGTCATGTCGGCCGTGCGCGCCATTGTGTCTAGCACGCGATTGAAATTCTTCGTGAGCTGACCCGTGTCCTGGGTCATCAGGTTGAACGCGCCGAGCGACTTGGTCGCGATGGTCGAGCTGTCCGACAAGCCGATCTCAGCGGCCGTCCCAAGGTCGATCACGCCTGGCAAAACGGCGAGCGCCTGGTTCACGTTGAGGCCCGCCGCGCCAAGATCCTTCAGCGCCGCGGCCGCGGCTTGCGCGCCAAACTCGGTCGATGCGCCGACGTCCTGCGCTGCCTTCTTGAGCGCGCCGAACTCGGAGGTACCTCGTCGGAAAGCAGGCGAGAACTTGGCCGCCGCCGCCACGAGCGTGTGCTCGAGCTCCGAGCCCGCTTTGACCGTGTCCCAAAGGCCAGCGCCGAGTCCGACGCCCGCGGCCCCACCGACTGTCGCGAGGCGCGCGAACCCCTGAAAAACGCGATCCGTCATTCGGTCGACGTCTCGAAGACCCGAGGCCATACCCGAGGAGAAGCGGTTCGTCTTCGCCTGGATCGTGCCGAGCACGCGTGAGAAGCGATCCGTTCCCTTGAAGATCGCTTCGATCAAAAATTTGCCAGCCATTGCTTTTTTACGCTCTCGCTCCCGAAAGAGGCTCCTCACCGACCAAGGCGAGGAGTTCGCGCTCCACTTCAGGCGTCATCCCGGATTTGAGTCGGCAGTACGCTCCGAACGCCGCGAGCGTCGTCGCTGAGCGGCACGACGCCTCGATCGTCATGATCTGAAGATCGCGGATCGCACGAAAATCGCGGGCGAGCCTCGGTTCGGAGCGTAGCCACGCGGCACGCTGACCGACCCGGACGACGACCGCACCGCGGTCGCGGTTGTCGATCGTGGCGAACATGACCCGGAGCGGCTCCGCCGAGCGCTTCGCCCAGAGCTCGAGCCCGAGACAAGCCGTCAAAATACTGGGGAACGTTTCCTGGACGATGGGCATCAGAGCATCTCCCGACCGATACGCCTGCGCGGCGACGCAAGTCCCAGCAGCGCGACCCTCAAGATCTCGCTCTCGTTGAGGCCGGTACGGAGCATCAATGCGCGCAGCAGCGCTCGCTCGGGGCCTCGAAGCTCGACGGCAACGGCGCGGCGAGTCTCAGACTCATGGTGCGCGAGCGGTCCGACATCGTCGACGTCATCAGCGAACGGCATGGTGAAGTCTCCTGGTGAACAACGTTCCTAGCTCCCGCTCGAGCCTCGCCAGCTCGCGGAGCCGCGCACGGATCCGCTGGTCGGCGCGCTCGTCGAGCATGAGCCGCTCGCGGTCGGTGGCCGAGGCGCGAACGTGGATCTCCGATGCCGCGGCGGTCGGCGCGCGGCCGTCAACGAGAAGGGACACGCAGCTACGCCGCCGGCTCGATCGTCAGGTAGCCGTTCAGAGCGCCGGCGCCCTCGTCGCCCGCGCCCGTCAAAATGATGGCGGCGAGGCTGAGCCGCTGGCTCGCGATGTCCGTGATCTGCACGAGCGTACGCAGGTGAACCGCCGCGGCGTCTTGCGACGCGCCCAGGTTCCAGAACTGCTTCGCAGTTGCGAGGATCGATGACCCGCGGCGAATCTGCACGCCAACGTCGGTAGCGCTTCCGCCAGACGAGGCCCCCGTGAAATTGATCGTCGTTGAGACCCAGAAATAGCCCGTGCGCTCGAACTTGATGTCCGTCCCCGACGAAATGACGTAATCGCTCGCCGGGTCGTACACCTCCGTCAGCCTGATCG
>DASTSM010000097.1:0-2650 GCA_035760685.1 Gammaproteobacteria bacterium
CGTCCCGCCCGAGCCACAGGCTGCGCTGCGGCAACTGCGGGTCGTAGCGGATGCGCGCGCGATCGCCCGCTTTCCACGCGGCGGCCTCGCGCGGCGGCATCGGATCGCTCTTGCCCGCGCGGCTGCGGCCGCTCGCGTCGCGATAGCGGTAGCGGACGACAAGCTGCGGGACGCCGTTGATCGTGATTCGCGAGGGCCCGACGCGCTCCACGACGGCCTCGGCGCGCGCGCCCTCGCGGCGCAGGCGCGACTCGACGCGCGAGTGCACGAGACCGCGCCCGAACACGATGCCTCCAGCCGACGCGAACGCCGCGCCGAGAACCGCGAAGATGAATGCTGCGCCCGATCGGTCATCCTGCCCGTCGATGCGGTAGCGGCTCGGCGCGTCGGGAAGATACGTGACCGTGACCGGGCCGCGCTCGACGAGACCGCTCCAGGTGCGCTTGTCGACCTGCGCTTCGCCTTTGACCGTCTCGCCGCGCTCGGTCACGAAGCGGAACGAGGTCGAGTAGCTCGGGCTCGACGCATTGCTCGTGCTGCCGGAGCCGTGCGAGTCGTGGACGTCGATGCGTTTGGTCAGGACCATGCCGGTCGCGACGACGCCTTCGGCTTTCATGCGCTCGCTCGCGAAGTGCTGGTCGATGCCGACATAGAGCCCGAGCACGAGAAAGGGCACGCCGACCACGAGCCAGACGCCGCCGAACCACAGCGCGAAGGTCGCGCCGGTCAGTGAGAGCTTCACGGCCGCGCGAGCGGCGCCGGCGGAACGTCGACCGCGGCATGCGGACAGCGGTACATCATCGCCCTCCCCCGGGCCACAACGATACTCCGGCCCGGGCCCGCGAGGTCTCCTCCATTTGGGGGAAGCGCCGGAGGCCCGCGTGCGGTATTCACGATCTCGAGCATTTCAGAACAATGAAAAGGCCCATCCTTCACGTCATCCTCGCCGGCACGCTCCTCGCATCCGGTTACGCCCTCGCGAACGACGTCGAGTACTTGCAGATCTGCGTCGCCGCCGCCGCGGATTACTCTGCCGTCTTTCCGACCGAGAACATCCCCTCGTCGCTGCGCCAAGTCTCGGCGGTGTTCGCCCTGGCGGGCGACGAGGGCCATGACGTGACCGGCGAGTGGTACGCGGTCGACGTCGGCCAAGCGGCGCCGCCGAACTACCGGATCGCCGCGAGCTCGACGCAGAACGTCAACAAGGGGCGCTTCGTCTTCACGCTGCCGCGAGCCCTCCCGATCGGCAAGTACCGCCTCGATGTCGCGGTCGACGGCAAGCCCTGGAAGTCCGCGGCCTTCAACGTCGTCGAGGCCCCGCCTGCACCGAGGGTCGGCCGGCCCGCCGACTTGATTCCCGCGCTGCCGGGACGAACGTGGACCTACGACTTCATGCAGCAGGGCGGCGAAGGCGCCAAGGTCGATTTGCCTGACGTCGTGCCCGACGCCGAAGGCCGGTATCGCGCGACGGTCGTCATGAGCGTCGCCGGGGAGGATGCGAACGGCCGGCACGTCGAGCTGCGCCGCAACGGCAAGCTCGTGTTCGAGGAGTGGTGGCGCTTCGATTCGAGCGGAATGTCGGCCACGAAGCGCAAGCAAGGCGGCGACGAGGTCGCGCTCGATCCGCCGCAGGTCATGTGGCGATGGCCGCTCGACGCGCCGGCGAGCTGGACCTACACGCCGAACGATCGCTCGTATGAAGAGACGTTCCAGATGTGGGGGCCGATCCCGGTCCCTACGCCGGAAGGAGAGAGGCCGGGCTTTCTCGTGCTTGCCGAACAGCGTTCCGCCCCGATCGACATCACCGCCGAGCGCGAGTTCGTGCCGGGCCTCGGTCTCGTGCGCGAGGTGGACGTCACCACGGTCAACGGCAACAGGGTGAGTCACGAGGAGATGTCCCTGCGCGCCGCATCCACAGGCGGCTCGGCGGCGCTGCCGAGCACGCAGCCGAGCGGCACCGCGCCGGCGGCGCAAGCGATCGGCATCCTCGATGAGCTTTCGGGAGCGGCCGAAGCTCCGGCGTTCCATACCGCTGCGAACGGGAGCCTCGCGCCTCGCGTCGGACGGCTCGTGATCGCCTTCCCCGCCGCGGCGCAGCGGCTCGAAGCGCGCGTCGAGATTCACGACGCGGGCGCGGCGGCCGCGAAGAAGGTCGGCTACGGCAATCTCACGCTCGAGCTGCGGCCGGCGCGCTACGACGTATCGATCAACGGCGTCATCGTTCGCAACGTCCCCGTGCTGGCCGGGCAGGACACGTTCGTGCACGCGGGCGTGCTGCACACGCGTGCGGGCCGAAGCGCGCGTGTGAACGTCTATGCGCCGGGCGGGCAGTCCGCCGTGAAGTTCGCCTATGGCGAAACCGCGCTCGGGTTCCCGGCGGGGGACGTCGACGTTGCGATCGAGGGGCAGCGCGAAAGCGTGCGCATCGAGTATGGAAAGATCACGGAGTACTAGCATCATGGCTCGGAGCATTCGCAAGAGCATTCGCATTGCATCGACCGTCTTCGCGCTGACCGTCTTCGCCCTGGCCGCCGGCTTGCTCACGGCGTCGGCGCGCGCGGCGGAGCCGACCTTGAGGCTCTGCCTGGACGAGGCGGCCGACGGCACGCCCGTCTATCCCGGCAACGTCTTTCCGAACTCCACGGGCGGC
>DASTSM010000098.1:0-41778 GCA_035760685.1 Gammaproteobacteria bacterium
CGAACGGCTCGTGCGAGCTCCGCGGGCGAGAGACGCTCGAGCGCTTGATAGTACGAAATGGTATCGATCGTTCGAGCGGGACCGTAGTAGCTCAGATACCGGCTGTCGGGACCGGCATACACGTCGACGAGCGCATCGAGAAGGCGGCGGCGCTCGGCCGCCGGATCACGCGCCGCTATCGCGGCTCTAACGTCGATACCGAGCCGGTCGTCTCGACGGAAGGTGTCCTTGAGTCCGCGGATCGCGCGCGCCAATCCCCCGCGTGCGTGCATCTCGTGCCGCAGCGACTCGAACGCAGCGCCGAGATTCGGGCGTGCCGACTTCGCGAGATCGATGAGATCGTCGAGCGCCGGCTGAGCGATTCCGTGGAGCACGGCGACCGGAAGCGTCGGCGTATTGCCGCCCGCCCGCCCGAACGCCCAGAACTGACCGACTCTAATCGGCACGACGGGCAGCGTGAAGGGCCCTGTCGCGAGAGCCGCGCGATCGAGCGGCTCGATCGGCGGCACCCGGTGCTCGACGACCGCGCTGCCGCTGCCGCCCGCCCTCGCGAGATCCACGGTCTCGCTTTGCACGCGCTCGAGAAGAACAACGTTGCCTGCCGTTTCTATTGCTGTCGCGAGCCTTTGGTCGCCGTCGGGCTCGCGGGGCACGTCGAACATGACGTCGAAGGCGATGACGGCGGCGCCCGCTGCGGAGAGCCGGTCGATCAGATCCGCGTGCAAGGCGCGGGGCCATCGGTCCAGGTGGCTCGTGAGGCCCAGCTCGTCGGCCGACTCGCCGTCGATGCTGACGACCGCGACGTCTTTCGGCGGCGGGACGGGGCCTCGAACCGCAAAAAGCCAGGCGAGGCCCGCGTGCTCTTCGAGGCTCAGCACGCTCGGCAACATGCTGAGCACGACGCCGAGGGCTCCGACGCCGAGACCGAGCACGACGACCCGCCGTAACCGTCCATTCATGCGTGCCGCACTGTACGCACTCGTTTTTGTAGCCGTTCTAACTGGCACGATGCGCGGCTTCGCTTGACTCCTGGACCCGCACCCTTAGACTGAGCGCAAAGCTTGGGGGAAACTCGACGGTACATCCTGTTCGACGAAAGCGGTTACGCCGGTCGACCGGACATCCGAGCCGGCGAAAAAAGCAATGACGCATTGATGTGCCCCCCATCGCCGAAGATCGCCGGGCCGGGATTCGGATCTTCGGAGCCGTTCCAGACCCGCGAGCGTACCTCAGTCGCCCGCCTCGGTGCAGCGGTCGTCACGCTTGCGCTTCTTCTCGCCTGCACGGGCGCTCGGGCCGACGAGAAGGCACGGAGCTGCGAGGAGTGGCATGGCGAGTTCGTCGCCGTCGAAGGCACCGTCGAAATCCGCAACGGCGACGCCTGGAAGCCCGTAGCGGCGGGCGGCATGGTCTGTACCGGCGACTCCGTGCGCGTCGGCAGCTACAGCCGCGCCGCGATCCGGCTGCCGGACAGGACCGTGCTCAGGCTCGATCAGGACACGACCCTGACGTTTACCGCGCCGAAAGACGACACGGCGACGTGGATCGACGTCCTCAAAGGCGTCATTCATGTGATCAGCCGGGATCCGCGCGCCCTGAAGTTCAATACGCCTTACGCAAACGCGGGCCTGGACGGCACCGAGTTCGTCCTCGAGGTCAAGAAGGACCGGACCGACGTGACCGTCATCGAGGGCGAGGTCAAGCTCAGCAACGATTCGGGGCAGATCGGCGTGCCGAGCGGACAGCGCGGGTCCGCGACGATGACCCAGCAGCTCGAGGCCGTTCCCGTTCAGGAGCCGATCAATGCGCTGCGCTGGACGCCTTATTTCGTCTCGATTCTCGGCGACGAGCTTCCGGCGCCCGACGCGGCGCCTCGCGCGGCGGAGTCGTCGTCGGCGGAGTTCTTCGCGCGCCGGGCCGCGAGCCGGCTCAAAGTGGGTCAAGTCGATTCTGCTCGAGCCGACGTCGCGCAGGCCCTCCGCCTCGATCCCCGCTGCGGCCGGGCTTTCGCCGTCGATGCGATGATCGCGTTGAGCGAGGCGCGTGTCGCTGACGCCCTCGCGGCCGGGCACAAGGCGGTCGACGCCTCCCCGCGCCTTCCCGCGCCCGAGCTCGCGCTCTCGTATGCCGCCGAGGCGGGCTTCGATCTCGACCTCGCGCTCGCGAGCGCGACGAAGGCGACGGCGCTCGATGGGGGCAATGCGCTCGCCTGGGCTCGCGTGGCCGAGCTCCGCCTCGCGACGGGAGATTTCGCGGGCGCCCGGAAAGCGGCCGAGAAGTCGCTCGATCTACGGTCCCAATTCAGCTACGCGCTGGCGGTCCTCGGCTTCGCAGACCTCAGAAGCGCCGGGCCCAAGGCGGCGGAGACCACGTTCAAGAAGGCCATCTCCTCCGAGCCCTCGGCGCCGCTGCCTCGGCTCGGCCTTGCGCTCGCCCTGATCCGGGACGGCAATCTGCAGCTCGGGAGGGACCAGCTCGAGCTCGCGGTGATGCTGGATCCGACGAACGCCTCGTCGCGAAGCTACATGGCGAAAACCTACGATGCCGAGCTGCGCGAGACGTTGAGCGCGGCTCAGCTCGACATCGCGAAGCGGCTCAACGGAGCCGATCCGACTCCGTGGCTCTACGATGCGTTGCGAAAGCAAAACGACAATCGGCCCATCGAAGCCCTGCGCGACCTCCAAAGCGCGATCGAGCGCAACGATAACCACGGCGTCTACCGCTCGAGGCTACTCATGGACGAGGACCTCGCGGCGCGCAGCGCCGGAATCGGGCAAATCCATCGAACGCTCGGGTTCGAGGAGCTCGCCCTCCTCGAGGGGTGGAAGTCCGCCGCGGCCGATCCGGGCGACTACTCGAGCCATCGTCTGCTCGCCGACGTTTATTCGTACCTGCCCCGGCACGAGATCGCGCGCGTCGACGAGCTCTATCAGTCCCAGCTGCTGCAGCCGCTCAACTTGACGCCCGTGCGGCCTCAGCTCGGCGAAGCGAGCTCGTTCGTCCTCGATACCCAAGGGCCGAGCAAGCTCGCATTCGACGAGTTTCACGCGCTGCTGGCGGAGAACGGCCCGTCGTTCCAGGGCTCAGCAGTCGTCGGCGCACACGACACGAGAGGCATCGACGTCGCCGTCGGGGCGCTCGAGGACAAGATGTCCTACAGCCTCGGCTGGTTCGACTATTCGACCGACGGCTTTCGAGAGAACAACGACTTCCACCAGCGGATCGGCAATGCCCTCTTCCAATTCAGGCCCGCGCCGGGGACGGGCGTGCTGACCGAGCTGCGCACGAGCCGGGTCGAGAGGGGCGACCTCATGCTGCTCTTCGATCCGTCCGCGTACAGCCCCAATCTCCGTTCATTCGAGACTGTGAACAGCGCACGCGTCGGGATCCGGCACGACGTGTCCGCACACGGAACGTTCCTCGCGAGCGTGATCGGGGAATGGTCCGACTCCGGCCTAACTACCGATGCGCCCTTCGTGGTCGACACTGACCGAACGACGCTGTCCGTCGACCTGCTGCATCTCTATCGCGCGGATCGTTGGCAGCTTACGAGCGGGGGCCGCTACTCGACGAATCACGACGAGCAGGCGGCCACCACATCGGTTCCGGGGCTACCGGAAACGCACGTCGAGGCACGCTCGGAAATCAAGCACTGGAACGGCTTCCTCTACGCGACCCTCTCGCTGACCCCGACGCTCTCCGCGACCTTCGGCGGCAGCTTCGACGATCTCGACGACCCGCTGTTATCGAAGAGCGGATTCAATCCGAAGCTGGGCTTCATGTGGCAACCGAGCGGCGCGACGTCGGTTCGAGTCGTCGCGTTCCAGACGCTCCAGGGCCCGCTGCTGTCGAAACAAAACGCACCGCCGTCGCTCGAGCCGACGCACGTCGTCGGTTTCAATCAGCGGTTCTTCGGCACGGAGGGCGAGAAGGCGCGACGATACGGCGCCGCGGTGGACCACCGGTTCTCGAGCGATCTGTACACGGGGGGCGAGGTCTCCCTGCGGAAGCTCAGCGAGCCGCTCACGGTCCCGGGACTCGCCCCGTTCACGTTTCTGGCGGACGTCCGAGACAGCTCCGCTCGCGCCTATGCCTATTGGACGCCCTCGACGAAGCTCGCGGTCAGCGGCAGATTCGAGTACGAGCACGTCGACAGCGGCGGCGTCGCGCTCCCCGACGGGTTCACCGACGTGGAGACGCGCCGCTTGCCGCTCTCGGCCCGCTACTTCCATCCGAGCGGCTTCAGCGCCGGTGCGACGGCGACCTGGATCAGCCAATCGGGAGATTTCGCGCCGATGTTCGTCGGACCGAATTTGCCCATCGAGCACGGCGAAGACCGGTTCTGGACGCTCGATCTTTCGCTCGGCTACCGCCTGCCGAACCGCCGCGGGATCGTATCGCTGGACGTGAGCAACGTCCTGGACCAGGACTTCCGATTCCAGGACATCGACCCCGAAAACCCCCGGATTTTGCCCGAGCGGACCGTTCTGCTCAGGGCGTCGCTGTCCTATTAAGGCTATGACAGGGCATTTTGCAGTGGCACGTTTCCCAGGAACCCGGTTAAAGTCTTGGCGTCGCGAGTTTCGGCTTCGGTACCCTATCTATATACGAGCCGAATGTTGTAAGCGTAAAATTCTCTGGCTGGAAGCATAAGAGCAAGCAGCAAAACACAATGAGGGAAAGACTTCATGTCGGCACAGGCACAATTCGGAAATCAGCCCGGTGAGATCGCAGCCCTGCTGCACGAACGGTTCTCCCGCCTCTCGCGCCAGTTGAGGCACATGGAGCTTCCGGCCGGCATGACCCCGGAGCGCCTCAGCACACTCTCCGTCATCGACAAGAGCGGACCGATCTCGGTCACCGCGCTCGCGGATCGGGAGATGGTGCGGCCCGCGACGATGTCGCGGATGGTCTCCGCGCTCGTCGACGACGGGCTCGTTCGGCGTCGGGAAGACAAATCCGACGGCCGCGGCGTTCTCGTCAGCGTGACGGCCAAGGGGAGACGCATGTACCGGCGCGCGCACCAGCAACGGTTGGAGCAGCTTGCCGAAGCCCTCAACGGCCTCAGCAAAGAGCAGCTCGCGTCGATGAAAAACCTCGCCGCCGTTCTGGAGCATCTCACTTCCCTCCTCGACAATCCTCAGGCGACTTGAAGGGCCCTCCCTAGAATCGCGGGCCTCGCCGAGGCTCGCGGAAAAAGCGCGGCTGACGACGGAAACGTGAGCCGCGCACGGCCTGCCGCTGAGCCGCGCACCGGCTGTCGCCGAAACAAGACACGTCGTGGCGCGGCTCTGCCGGTCCGCGCGGCTTCGAGGCGCCAGCGGCCCCCGCGCCGACTTCGGTTGCTCGATTCGGAGAAACCCTTCACATGCTTCTTCGCTCGCGACCGGTACACTGCGTTCGCCTTCGGAGGGACCGGCGTGAAGAAGCCCGCAGACACTTCAGTGCTGAGCAGGACGATCGCAAGCACGGCGACGATGAAGCTCGCTCACTTGCCGATGCTCGACCTGCTCTACACCCCGATCGAGGAGCGTTTCGAGCGCATCACTCGATTGGCGCGGCGCGCGCTCGGATTCCCCGTCGCCGCGATTACGCTGCTGAGCTCCGAAAAGCAGTGGTTCAAATCCGTTTCCGGGTGGTCCATCAGCGAGCTGCCGCGCGATCGCTGCCTGTGTAACCTCACGCTCGAAGCGAACGATCTCGTCGCGATTCCCGATACGCTGGAAGATTCGCGGACCGCCTCGCACCCCCTCGTGACCTCGGGACCGAAATTCAGAGCCTACGTCGGATTCCCTCTGACCGACGGCGAAGAGCTCGTGGCCGGGACGCTCTGCGTGTTCGACGTCAAGCCGAGACCGCTCTCGAGCGGCGATCGCCAGACTCTGCTCGACCTCGCGGCCATCGCGCAAAGCGAGATCGCGAGAGACCGTTTGCGCAGCGCGCACGCATCCTTGACGTCGAAGCTCGGAGTCGCCCGGCGCGAGGCCATGATGGACCCGCTCACGCGCCTCTGGAATCGGCGCGGCGCCATGTTGCTGCTCGAGTCCGCCTTCGAGGACGCCGATCGAAGCTCGAAGCCGTTGACGATCGCTCTCGTCGACCTCGACGGCTTCAAGCAAGTCAACGATACGATGGGCCATCAGACGGGCGACGAGGTCCTGCGCAAGGTCGCGGGGCGCCTCGTGAGCAGCGTGCGCGGCCACGACGTCGCTTGCCGAATCGGAGGGGACGAGTTCTTGCTGCTCATCATCGACTCCGATATTGAGTCCGGGCGCGCAATCACCGAGCGCGTCCTCGGCTCCATCACGAGCTCTCCTATCCCTACTCGCGACCGCTCGATCGACATGACCGCGAGCGTCGGATTCACGGTCCGGAAGCCGCGCGAGCGAGCCTCGATCGACGAGCTCCTCGAGCGCGCCGACCGCGCCCTCAGGCAATCCAAGGATCAAGGCCGCAACCGCGTCCGCATGGCGAGCTAGACGCTCGCATCGCGGCCCCTCCCCGGCTCTTCGCTTTGTTCCGGCGGCAGCAACTCGACGGGCGAGCCGCCGCGCGGCGAATTGCGCGCGCGGGAAGTTTCATGCGATAAATGCCCGGCCCTCGCCTCGACAAGACTGAGTCCAAGGAGGTGCACCGCGAGCGCTCGCAGGCGCGTGCCGCGCGCGGCCGCTCGCCGAGCGCCGGGTCCGGATCCGGCGGCTCGGAGGCGAACTCCCCTTCGGTCCGGTTGTCGTAGATCCTGGCGGCGCGGGTCTGTTGTAGGAGAAATGCAAATGATAAGTGTTTTGCACTATGCGGCCCGCCGACCGGCGATCCTGGCCGGCCTAGCGGCCCTCGTATGTGCCGCCGCTCCGAGCGCCAGGGCGCAAGACGATCTTCTCCCGAAAGGCGATGCCGTGGTCCAGCCCTCGCCCGAGAAGCAAAAAATGGTCGACCTCGGCGTCCAGTACAAGACGGCGGAGGGCCTCTACGACCACTTCAAGGAGCAGGCGCACGGCGGACAGCCGTTGACCTGGCAGAAGGTGCCGGACTGGACCGGATTGTGGACGCGCGAGGCGAGCGTGTTCTTCTTCGACCCCGATCAAGCGCCGGGAACGAACCCGACGGCCAAGCTCACGCCCGAATACGAAAAGATGTTCAAGGCGAAGATCGACCGGGTACGCCATGGCATCGAGTACGATCCCCTCAGCATGTGCAACCCGGCCGGTATGCCGCGCTGGCTCGTCGAGCCGTTCCTTCGGGAATTCGTCGTGACGCCGGCGCAGACTTATCTGATCACCGAGCAGATGAACGAGGTCCGGCGCATCTACACCGACGGCCGCGCGCATCCCTCCAAGGAGGACGCGTATCCGCTCTGGGAGGGCGACTCCATCGGTTTCTGGGACGGCGATGAGCTCGTCATCTGGACGAGCCAGATGCGGGCCGGCCAGTACCAGCGCATTCAGCCGGAATACAGCGAGCAGGTCGAGGTCGTCGAGCGGTGGCGCAAGACCGACGACCGCTCGATCACGGCCGACGTCTGGATCTACGATCCGCCGGCCCTCGTCGAGCCCTGGTACACTAAGCAGGTGTACAAGAAAGTCGATGACCAGAACAAGAGCTTGAGGATTCGTTACTGGGACTGCAACGAGAATCAGAACAATACGGTCGTCCCGAACGCCGAAGGCACCTCGGATTTCAAGGACTTCACGTTCACGAAAAAGGACGACGACAAGCAGGAATGACGACAAGCAGGAATGAGGCTTGGACCGTAAGGAGAGTGACATGAGAAAACTGCTCGCAGCGGCGCTCGGAAGCACGGTGATGCTGTCCACCGCCGGTTTCGCCCACCATTCGTCCGTGATGTTCGACGACCAGAAGGAAGTCACGCTTCACGGCACCGTCAAGGAATTCCAGTACACGAACCCGCATTCCTGGCTGCTCGTCGACGTGAAGGGCGACGACGGCACGGTGACGACATGGGGCTTCGAGGCCGAGGGCCCGAGCACGCTGATGCGCGCGGGCATTCATCGGGGCGATCTGGCGCCGGGCACGGCCCTCACGATCACCGGACATCCGATGAGGGACGGCCGGCCCGCCGCGCAGTGGATCAAGGCGACGCTCGACAGCGGCAAGGTCCTCGACCCGCGCGCCGGCTTCCAAGTCAAGTAAGCCGCGACTCGGTCAGAGAGCCTGCATTCCTCAGTCTGAGCGGCTTCGACCCGCAAGGGTCGAAGCCGCTTTTTTTTCCGCGGCTGCGCAACGCCTCGCCGCTCGGGAAAGTTCTTTTCTCGGGAACGAATCGACCGACCGCTCGCGTCCGCATGTTGCTTTTTGCCCATCCGAGCGACGCCGCCCGGCTTAGATAAACCTTTTGGCGGCGCGAGACGCTGTATGATACTTTCCCAGCGCCACGGATTGGCGATGTTGCTATACGGCAACAACGCCCTGGATGGGGTCCGAGAAACTCGACCACAAGGGGAATCGAAATGAACATGAACGCTGCTCGTGCGCTCGCGCCGCGAGCGAAACGGTTACGACTGTCCTCGATGGCGCGCAAAGGCATGCTGCTTCCGCTCGCGCTGTCGAGCGTCGCCGTGTCGGTCTCCGTCGCGCTGACCGGCCAGGCGTACGCCCAGGAATCGCAACAGGGCCCGCAGGGCGTCGAGGAGGTCACGGTCACGGGCTCGCGCATCCAGCGCACGTCGGGCTTCACGAGCCCGGTGCCCGTGACCGCCGTGACTACCGAGGAGCTCACGCAGTACCAGCCGAGCACGACGATGACCGATCAGCTGGCCCAGCTGCCGCAGTTTTTCCAGACGCAAAGCGCCCAGCGCGGCGGCGGCGCGTTGTTCGGAAGCGCCGGCGGAAGCTACCTGGACCTGCGCGGCTTCGGTCCCCAACGCACTCTGATCCTGCTGGACGGCGCGCGTGTCGTGCCCGCGGATCGTAACGGCAACGTCAACGTCGACAACTTCCCCACCGTGCTGCTGCGCAGCGTCGAGGTCGTCACGGGCGGCGCGTCGGCCGCGTACGGCGCCGACGCGCTCGCGGGCGTCACGAACTTCGTGCTGAACCGCGACTTCCAGGGCCTCGACGTCAATGTCCGGGGCGGCCGCACCGAGGTCGGCGACGGCAACAACTACGAGGTCAGCGTCGCGGGCGGCACCAAGCTCACGGACCGCTGGCGCATGATCGGCTCGATCGAGAATCAGCACATCGACCAGATCCAGCGCGACCCCGCGACGCTCGGCAGCTGGTTCAAGCGCTACGGCATCGTGGCGAATCCGGCCTACGTGACGGGCGACAACTCGCAGCCCATGCGGCTCGTGCTGCCGAACGTCTATTCGACGGTCCACTCACCGACGGGCAGAATCGCGCAGGGCAAGGACCCAGCGGGCAAGGTCTGCGGCACGGCGGGCGCGACTTGCACGGGGCCGGCCTTCTCGATGACCGGCCTTCAGTTCACCTACGACGCGAGCGGCGTCACTCCTTTCATCAACGGCGACGTCGTCGGCGCCTCGACGGGCAACACGGCGGACACGCAAGGCACGGGCAGACAGGCCGAAATCGCGAACGATGCGTTTGCGGGCGGTCCCTTCGGAGCCGAAGTGGCCCGGCGGAACCTGTTCACGGCCTTCACTTTCGACGCGACCGACAAGCTGCGCCTCACGTTCGATCTCTTGGGCTCCCAGGTCGAATCGAATCAGCACGATCTGCGGGGCATCCCGCACGGCACGTCGCCTTGGAACTTCGAGATCTTCAGGGAGAACCCGTACCTGCCCGACAGCGTGCGTCAGGCCATGTACGACCAGAACGTCGAGTCGTTCATTTACCAGAAGCAAGGCCAGGTCCTCGGCCAGGCCGGCAACTACGACGACCACGAGGAGCAGCGCAACCAGTTCGACACGTTCAACTTCGCGGTCGGCATCGACAAGGATCTCTTCGACGGCGGCAACTGGAACCTCAAAGTGCGGCTGCAGCGCGGCCAGACGCGAAAGTACACGGCCGTGCTCAACGAGCTGCGCGTCGACCGCGAGTTCTTGGCGATGGATGCGGTCGAGATCTACGCGGACCGCCGCGATCTCGATGGCGACGGTATACCCGACGTCGTGTCTGAAGCCGACCACGGAACGGGCATCGTCATGTGCAACGTGCAGCGCTACAACCCGACCCAGGCGCAGCTTCAGGCCGCCGTCGCCGGCATTCTCGTCCCGGCGCCGCAAGGCGACGACTCGCTCGGCGGCCCCGAGGATCGCGTCCCGATCCCGGGCCCCGTCGGGCCCGACAACACGATCCGCGACTGCGTGCCGATGAACGTGCTCGGCCAAGGCAACGTCACGCCGGACGCCGCGTCGTACGTCACGTCGCCGAAGGAGGGCCGCTCCGTCGTGACCCAGGAGTTCGCCGAGACCCTGCTGAGCGGAGACATCTTCAAGGGCATCGGCGCGGGTCCCTTCTCGATGGCCGGAGGCACTACCTACCGCAAACAGCACTTCTGGCAGCGCGGCTATCCGGTCGAGCTCATGGCCTACGGGCCGCCCACCAATGCGCCCAACATCGGCATCCGGGGCATCTCGGGCGGCTACACGGGCGGCAGCCCGAACCTGCACGAGTTCTCGACGGTGCCCGCGATCAAGGGCGGCTACGACGTCTGGGAGGCCTTCACCGAGTTCAACCTGCCCCTCTGGCAGTCCGGCCCCCGCAACCTGACGCTCGACCTCGCCGGACGCTACTCCGACTACTCGACGAGCGGCGGCATCACCTCGTGGAAGACCGGCCTCGACTTCTCCGTGGCCAAGCCTGTGCGCCTGCGCGGCACCGTATCGCGCGACGTGCGTGAGCCGACGTTCTCGGAGCGGTTCGACCTCCAAGGAGGCGGCGGCAACGTCAACGACCCGAGGCAGGGCAACAAGAACGTCGAGATCACGGTCACGACGGGCGGCAACCCCGACCTGAAGCCCGAGAAAGCGGACACGGTCACGACCGGGTTCGTGCTGCAGCCGCAGAAGATCCCGGGCTTCCAGTTCTCGGCGGACTGGTACCGCATCGACCTCTCCGACGCGGTCGGCCAGCTCGGTCAGCAGAACATCGTGAACGGCTGCTTCCTCCAGAACAATCAGGACCTCTGCAGCCTGGTATCCCTCGACGTGTTCGGCGAAATCGGCACCGTGCGGAACGTGTTCCTCAACATCGACAGGGCCAAGGTCCGGGGCATCGACTACGAGGTGCTCTTCAACGCGCAGCCCGACTTTTTCTCGAACGCGGACGAGTCGTTGAGCTTCCGCCTGCTGGCGGGAAGGCTCCTCGAGGACAGCCGGACGGTGACGGCTGCGAGCGGCGCGCAGACGACGACCGACCTCGCGGGAACCTACTTCAGGCCGGACTTCTCGGCCATCGCGAGCGTGCGGTACCAGGTCGGCGCCTTCGCCGTGAACTTGCAGCAGCGCTACATCCCGGAGAGCTCTTTGGCCGATACGGCGACGTCGGGGCCGTACATCCAGTGGGAGCCGGGCGTGCAGGTCGCGCCGGGTCAGATCACGCTCAACGACGCGACCGTGCAGTCCAAGATGTATACCGACCTCGGCTTCGCATACACCTCGGATCTCGCGGGCGGCCGGCGCTGGAGGACGTCGCTGACGGTGACGAACCTCTTCGACGTCGATCCGCCCATCGTCGCGAACTTCGGACAGCGCTTCAGCTCCCAGGGCCCGGGCGCGACTCCGAACGACTACGACGTGTACGGGCGCAGGTACTCGCTGGCCTTCGACTATAGCTTCTGACCGTCTGTGCGCCGTGCGCCGCCGGCTTCTTATGCCGGCGGCGCCGGGCGTCCGTCACCGCGCGACGCAGGCTCGCGGGCAACAGCCGCTGCGATCCTTTTGCCTGCGAAAGCTCGATCTCGTGATGAACACGCTCGCCGCTAGCGCACTGCGTGCGTGTGCTCTCTGCCCGCGTGGACAGCTCGGCGTTTCGCTGGGCACAATAGCCGCGGCAGCGGTGTACGAGAAGCCGGAGAGCGCAGATGGCGGACAACGAGAACGAACGGCTCGTGTGCAAGTTCTTCGAGACGCTTAGCACGGGCGACCTCGAGGCGTTGCGCCCGCAGCTGCACGTCGACGGCAGCTGGGAAGCAACGGGACGCTCGATCCCCGGTGCCGGCATCACGCGCGGCCGCGACAAAATCATCGATGAGTTCCTGAAGCCCGTGCGCGGTCTCTTCGTGCCGGGCGATCCGAAGATCAAGATCCTTCACATCGTCTCGAAGGGGCCGCTCTGCGCAGCCGAGACGGAAGCGATGGGCAAGCTCAGCAACGGCAAGGACTATCACAACCGCTACGCCTGGTTCATCGAGATCCGCGACGGCAAGATCTACGCGCTGCGCGAGTACATGGACACGGGCTACATCCTCGAGCAGCTGGCCTGACGCCATGGCGGAGCGCTACGACGTCGTCGCGATCGGCTCCGGCCACAACGGGCTCGTCGCCGCGGCCTACTTGGCCGCCGCGGGCAAGAAGACGCTCGTGCTCGAGCGCAACGCTTGGTTCGGCGGCGGCGTGGTCACGCGCGAGCTCACGGTGCCCGGCTTTCGCCACGACCAGCATTCGATGGCCCACATCTTCATCCAGGCGAATCCGCTCCTTGCACGCGACGAGCTCGGGCTCAAGCGCGATTTCGGCCTCGAGTACGTGTTCCCCGAGCTTCCGATGATGTCGGTATTCGAGGACGGCACCACGCTCGGCCTTTACCGCGACAGAGACAGGACCTGCGCCGAGATCGCAAAGTTCTCGAAGCGCGACGCCGAAGCGTACCGCCGGCTCGCGGAGAAGGCCGCAAGCTACTTGCCGATGGTGGCCGCGTCGCTGTACGCGCCGCCTGCGCCGCTCGGCGCGACCTACGCGCTGCTCGATCAGAGCCGCGAAGGCCGCGAGCTCTGGCGCTACATGCAGATGAGCTCGCACGATCTGCTCTCCAGCATCTTCGAGCACGACAAGGTCCGCATGCACTTCGCGCGCGTCGCGGGCGAGAATCTCGTCTCGCCCGACGAGAAGGCGACGGGCTTCGGGGTATTCGTCTTCGTCGGCTTTCTGGAGGCGTACGGCATCGGCGTGCCGCTCGGCGGATCGGGAAGGCTCACGGACGCCCTCGTCGCCTGCATCCGCAAGCACGGCGGAGAGGTGCTCGGCGACAGCGACGTCGCGCGCGTCGTCGTTCGGAACGGCCGCGCGGCCGGCGTCGAGACCACCGACGGGCGCACCTACCTCGCCGCGGACGCCGTCATCGGCGCCCTGCACCCGCACGATTTGCCGCGCATGGTCGACGGCTTGCCCGACGAGGTCGCCGACGACGCGCGCGCGACCCAGGTCTCCGACATCGGCTGCATAACCGTGCATGCGGCCCTCAACGCCCCGCTCGAATTCCGCGCGGGCCCGCACGTGCGCGCCGTCATGATCGAGCTGCTGCCGGCCTCGTACGACACGATCCGCAAATCCTTCGACAAGCTGCGCTATCGAGAGCTCTCGGACTATCCGCTCGTCGGGCTCGGGTCGCTCACGATGTTCGACCCCTCTCGCGCGCCGGCCGGCAAGGCGACGATGCACGCGTGGGACTACGTGACGTACGACCGCGCCGACGGCCGTGCTTGGGACGCCGCGAAGGACGCCTACGTCGAGCGCATGCTGACCCACATGGGCAAGTTCATCGCGAACCTCGATTCCGACAACGTCATCGCCTATCACAGCGACAGCCCCGTCGACATGGAGCGGACGTCCTCGAGCTTCCGGCGCGGCGACCTGCACGGCATCGCGGCCACCACGTATCAATACGGCGCGCACCGCCCAACGCCGGATCTCGGGCAAAACAAAGTGCCGGGCTGCGAGCGGCTCTACCTCGTCGGCCCGTTCCAGCATCCGGGCGGCGGGGTCTTCGGCGCCGGGCGCGCCGCGGCCATGCAGGCGTGCGCGGATCTCGGCATCGATTTCGACGCGATCGGAGCGCGCCGCGCATGATCCTCTACTCGCCCGACGGCACGGCCCTCATCGAGGTCAAGTCGCTCGAGCGCAGCGGCAACGAGCTGCTCATCAAGGGCAAGGTGTTCGGCACGATGCCGCTCACGGCCCGTCTGACCGCCGCCGAGACGCGCAAGGGGCTGAAGCTCCTCCGGCCGAGCCTCGTGTGGTTTCTGCTGTCCCTGGCCTTCAGGCGCGGCTGACCGCTTCCCTGCCCGCGCGGCTCGCGCTCCCGGCGCGGCCGCCGAGCTTCCGTGCTTCAAGCGATGTGACAAAACTCGGCTCCGGCAAGCCTCAAGCCTTGCCGCGAATGGCCGATAACCCGTGAGTCGGTCAATGAGTCGCCCGGGGCCGGAGGCGCCGGTTTGATGCACGAGAATCGATTCTTTCCCGGGGAGCGTGCGGCCGTCGGTGCATCGAGCGAAGAGACTCTGACGGCGCTTCACCGCGGCTGCTAAGCCATGACATCGGTCTGGACGCGCGAAGTCGACCGGCGGGCCGCGAAGGCGGAGACGCGCACCGTCCTGCTCATCGCGGAGTCCCCGGCTCTGCGGGCCTCGATCGCTCGTCATCTCGAGCCGATGCCCGTCGCGCTCGTTCAGGGCGAATCGATCGAGCAGTGTCTCGCCGCGGCCGAAGCCGACGCGCCCGCTGCGATCCTGCTCGACGACGCCTTCGGCGAAACCCGGATCGCGGTTGTGCTCGAGGCCATGAGGCAAAAGCTTGCGCTATCCGGCACCCCGATCATCCTGTTGATCTCGGCCGACGACGACGAGACGGTCTCACGCGCCTTCGCACTCGGCGCCGCGGACTACTTGAGGAAGCCCGTCCGCGCCCCCGAGATCAAAGCGCGCGTGAGCGCCGCGGTCGAGACGCGGGCGCTCCTCACGCGGCTCGGCCGGCAAGCGCAGCACGATACGCTCACGGGCCTGCCGAACCGCGCGCTCGTCGCGGCTCGAATCGAAGAGGCGATCCGAAAGGCGAGCAAATCGCCCGACCGCCACTTCGGCGTCCTGTTTCTCAACTTCGATCATTTCCGGAACGTGAACGACAGTCTTGGATACGCCGGCGGCGACGAGCTCCTGAGGCAAATTGCCGTTCGCCTCCGCCGTAATCTCCGCGTCGAGGATGCCGTCGGTCACGACGCTCGGCCGCCGCAGAGCACTGCCGCCGGCGCCGAGGCGAGCAGCGCAGACGAGGGAGGGCTCGAGAACGGTCCCGCCGGCGCAGAAGCAGACGAGACGGCCGGCACGGCGGCATCGGAGGCCGCCGGGACGGCGCCTTCCACGGTCGCCCGCGTCGGCGGAGACGAATTCGTCGTGCTTCTGGATGGGCTCGCGAATCCCGCGGACTCGGCCGTCGTCGCGCACCGCCTCACCGATCTCTTCTGCCGCAGCTACCGCATCGGAGGACACGAGGTGTTCGCGACGGCCAGCGTCGGCGTCGTCACGAGCGAAGCCGGCCACACGAACGCCGAGGAGCTCCTGCGCGACGCCGAGACCGCCATGCGCGAGGCCAAGGCCGCCGGCAAGCGGCGCTACTTGGTATTCGAGCGTTCGATGCGCACGCGCCGGGAGCGGCGCACGTGGATAGAGAACGACCTGCACAAGGCCGCCGATCGCGAAGAGCTGTTCCTCATGTATCAGCCCATCGTGTCGCTCGGAACGGGACGGCTCGAGAGCGTCGAAGCGCTGCTGCGCTGGCGCCATCCGCGGTTCGGGCTCGTGGGACCCGACGAGTTCATTCCGATAGCGGAGGATACGGGGCTCATCGTGCCGATCGGCGAATGGGTGCTCGAGGAGGCGTGCCGCCAGCTGGCGCGCTGGCGCGCCGTGCCCGGCCGCCCGCCGCTGCGCATGAGCGTGAACGTCGCGCGCCGGCAGCTGCTGACTCCGAACCTGGCCGCGCGCGTCGAGGACGCGATCCGCTCGGCCCGCATGCTTCCGGCGGACCTCGTCCTCGAGGTCACGGAGAGCCAGATGATGACGGACGTGCAAACGACGATGCGCGCGCTGAACTCGCTCGGCGAGATCGGCGTCAAGATCAGCATGGACGACTTCGGCACCGGCCACTCCTCGCTCGCCTGCCTGCGCGATTTCCCCTTGAGTCACGTCAAGATCGACCGATCCTTCGTGACGCACATCGGCGCGGGCCGCGATCTCATGGCCGTTCTCAACGCGATCATCGAGCTCGCGCACGACCTCGGCATCGAGACGGTGGCCGAAGGCATCGAGACGATCGAGCAGCTCGCGAGCCTCCAAGCCCTGAACTGCGACTACGGACAGGGCTTCTACCTCTCGCGCCCGCAGCCGGCGGCCGCCCTGCCCGACTTGCCCATGCCGTCGATCAACGAGGAGAAAGCCGCGCGCGACGACACCGCGCATCCGGCCGAGGCGCGCGGAGATACCGAATGAGCTCGAGCGCGCCGCGGCGCGCGGCTCGCGACGTCGTCGTCGAGCAGGCCGTCGGCGGCGCCAAGCGCTTGGCGATGCTGCCCGAGGCGACGATGCGCATCCTCGAGCTCCTGCAGTCGGAAGCCTATGGCGCCGCCGAGCTCGAGAAGGTCGTCTCGACCGATCCGGTGCTCTGCATGCAGATTCTCAAAGTCGTCAATTCCGCCTTCTACCGGAGCCCGCAGGAGATCGCGTCGATCCGTCGAGCCGTCGTCATGCTCGGCGCCGCGGCGGTCAAGAACATCGCGCTCGCGGCAAGCCTCGGCCGAGGGCTCCGGGGAATCGAATCGGCCGGGCTCTCGGCCCGCGAGCTTTGGCGCCATTCGCTCGCCGTCGGCGCGGGCGCAAAGCTTGCGGCCGCGGCGGCGCGGCGCGTGCCCGCGGATACGGCCTTTCTCGCCGGCCTGCTGCACGACGTGGGCTTCATGCTCGAGCTCCGTCTCGACGCGGCGCGGCTCGCCCGGCTCACGACGAGCCTCGACGGCGGCGAGCGCCGTGCCGACGGCGATTCTCGCGAGGACCGTGCGGGGGATTCAGGCGAGGACGGGGCGACCCGCGCACCCCACGCGCTGCTCGCAGAGGAAGCGGCCTTCGGCGCCACGCACGAGGACTTCGGCCGAGGTCTCTGCGAGCGGTGGGGATTGCCCGCCGACATCGCCCTCGCGGTCGGACGCCATCACGTCGCGTCGGCCAACGAGGACGCCTCCGATCTCGCTTGCGCCGTGCATATTGCGGACGTCGTCGCGGCCCGCCTCGCGCTCGGATTCGCGGCGGACGCCCCCGATCCGGAGCTCCATAACGCGGCGCTCGAGCGGCTCGGCCTCACGGCCTCGGCCCTCGAGGACATCGAACGGGCGGTGCCGGACGCGACCGGCGAGCTGCTTCGGATCCTCGGCTAGGCGCTGCCGAGCTCTTCCGTGAGCGGCGCGATCCGCCCCGCCGGAACGAGACCCGCCGCCTGGAGGAGCGCGGCCGCGCGCTCGAGCGCCTCGGCCTCGAAACCGACGCGGCCGGCCCATTGCGTCCGCTGCAGCCATTCCGCGGCGTCGCCTTGTGTAAGACCGAAGCGCCGGGAGATCTCGGCGGCCGCGCCGGGGTCGGCGCGAAATTTCGCGGCGGCGTCCAGCACGGCGGCGAGCACGCGGGCGATCGCATCGCTCATCGTCGCCAACGCGGAATCCGACGCGGCGACGACGAACGCGGGCCAAGGCGCGCCGAATTCGCCCACGCGCCGAAACCGCCCCGAATCGACGAGCGGTTTCGTCATAAACTTTTCCCAGAGGAACACGTCGGCCGTGCGGCGCTCGAAGGCGCGGACGGCGCCGTCGAGGTCGTCGACCGCGACGAACCGCAGCTCGTCGAACGGCCAGCCGCGTTGCTGTGCGAGTGCGAACGCCATGAGATGCGAGCCCGATCCGAAGCGGCTGATCGCGTAGCGTGCGCCGCGCACGTCGTCGAGCGCGCGGAACGCGGAGCCGGCGGGCACGTGGACTCCCCAGAGCAGCGGCGACTCGGTGTAGACGCTCACGATGCGGAACGCGCCGCCGTTCGCGATGCCGGCGACGGCGCCCTCGGTCAGCAGCACGCCGAGATCGAGCCGGCCGGCCTGCAGCGCTTCGCGCATCGCGCCCGAGCCGCCGGGGTAATCCTCCCACGATGCGTCGACGCCCTCGCGCGCCAGCGGCCCCGAGTCGAGTAGCCGGCGCCAG
Source organism: Gammaproteobacteria bacterium (assembly GCA_035760685.1). GTDB lineage: Bacteria > Pseudomonadota > Gammaproteobacteria > Steroidobacterales > Rariloculaceae > ZC4RG20. The sequence goes on from DASTSM010000098.1 coordinate 18,151, forward strand.
GGCAGATTGAAGTGCTCGGGGACGCCTCCGATTCGGAGCCTCACGACGGCGCGATCTCGGCGCTCGAGTCTCGGCGCGCTCGCGTCAAGCTCGGGCCGGCGCAATGACCCACGAGTAGAGCGTCTCGGCGCAGGACGGCCGCGCGGCGGGAGCCGTCACGCGTGCGCTCTTGATCTCGGTTCGCCCGCGCGGACACTGCGCGACGACCTCGGCCATGCGCGCGGACCAATCCTCGCGAGACGCGTCGAGCGGCAGGGCGGCCTCGAGCATCGCGAGCGGACCCGACAGCCGATGCTCGAGCGTGCCGTCCGCCGTGGGGACGTGCTCGCCGCGAAACACGGCGCGCATGCGCTGATCCCAGGCGAGTCGCTCGAGGCAGAAAAACGCGCCGTGCGCGGTGAGCCCGGCGATCGCGACGGGCGCGCCGGGACGCTCCCCGCCCCGCCATCGACGATCGAGCTCGTGGTACCAGAACGACGTGATGTCGCCCTGTATCTCGTGTGCCGGCAAGCCGAGATCGCGGGCTCGGCGCGCGAACGCGACGCTGTCTTCGAAGCGGGAGTCGTAGACGACCTTGTAGAGCGGCACGCCGTGCGCCGTCGCCGCGCCTGTCGCGCGCGCGGCGCGTGAAGCCAGGGGCCAGGCTCCGGCCGCGATGCCGATCTGAAGGAATTCTCGACGATTCGTCATGCTCGGTTCTCCCCGCTGCGCGAGCGCCGTTCTCGACTTCGACTTAAGCCAATCATAGCGAGCGCGCGCAGCCGGGCAAGGCGGCGCCTCGGAGAGCCCGCCGATAGCCGCCGTCGCGAAGTCACTTGCCGTCGACCGAGAACGCGAGCAGGACGTTCCCCGGCGTCCCGCCCGCGTTCGGATAGCCCGAGTTCACGAAGACCATGCCGCCGCCGACGACGGGTCCGGGTCCGTCGAGCGAGCCTCCGTGCCCCGGCACGCCGTCGACGCTGTCGTACTCGCGCACCGTGTCGAAGTCCCAGATCACGCTTCCGTCCTCGGTCGAGTACGCGCGCAGATGTCCGTCGAGCGAGCCCGAGAACACGACGCCTTCCAGCGCGGTCACGGCGGCGAGCTGAGCGGGGCTGCAGCGTGCGCGAGCCGCCGGACAACCGGCCGGCGGCGTGTACCAAAGCCGCTTGCCGTCGGCGAGACGCAGCGCGAACATGCCGCCGCCGACGGCCGGATCGGCCTCCGTCGCGCCCGTGTTCGCGACCGGCACACGTCCGAGGTCCGAAAGCGCGACGTAGACGTTGGCCGCGTCGGCTGCAGAGCCCCATTGAATGCCGCCGAGGCTTCCGCCGCGCCCGATTCGCACTTGCCAGCGGATTCGCCCGTCCTGATCGGGATCGACCGCGTGCACCACGCCCGACTTCTGTCCGGCGATGAGTGCCCGCCCGCCGCCGGCCGGCAACGACACGAGGATCGGCGATGCGCCGAAGTCGAAATCGGGCCCGCTCTGCTCGGTGCAGTTCGTTCGATCCGGGAGCCGGCATGCGACCGTGTAGACATCGGACGAGGTCATCTGCCTCGACCAGAGGATGCGGCCCGTGTCGAGATCGAGGGCGACGAACGCGTCGCTCAGGTCCGTCGCGGGCTCGCTGTAGTTGTTGCCCGTCGTCACGTAGATCGCGTTTCGCGCGGGATCGACGGCGGGGCTCGACCAGATCGGAGCGCCGGACGGCCCCCAAAGCTGCACGCCGCCCGCGCTCTTGCGCGTCGGGTGCGGCACGTCGACGGTGTAGGTCTTCCAGACGAACGCGCCCGTCGCCGCGTCGAGCGCGACGAGGCTGCCGCGGAAACGGCAGCACTCGTAGTCGGGCGAGGCCGCCGCGTTCTCCTCGTGCGACGAGACCGGCACATAGAGCCGACCTTGATAGAACACGGGCGAGCCCGTCAGCGTGGCGAGCGGGAAGTCGTCGACTCGGACCTTCCAGAGCGGCCGGCCGGTGTCCGCGTCGACGGCATGCATGAAGCCCGCCGCATCGCCGAAGAAGGCCGCACTGTGCCGGCCTTCGGGCGTCTCGATCTCGGCGACGCTGACGGCGGTCCGGACCCCGGCGCCGACGTTCCTGACCCAGTGCACGCAGCCCGTGGACGCGTCGAGCGAGTAGACGTTCCCGCTTTCGGTGCCCGTGAAAAGCCGCCCGCCTGCGAGCGCCGGATGGCCGTACACGCGAATCTCGTGCGGAAACGCGAAGGCCCATTTGAGCGCGAGCCGCGGCACGTCGGCGGCGCGAAGACCCGCCGCCTCGGCACTGCGAAATCGCGTGTTGGCGAGGTCGGCGCCCCAGCCGCTCCAAGTCGGCCCTTGCAGCTTGAGCGGCGGCGCGTCGGCCGCGCACAGCGCGGCGGCCGGGGGCAAGGCGCTCGAGGCATCGGCCAACGGCTCGCCCGCCACGAACTCGCTGACGAGGCGGCGCTGATCCGCGGACAGGCCCACGGCCATCGTGATCATGGAGCCGCGCTCCAAGGCCTCGAGCACGCGCTCGGGCGTGAGCGACGCGAGCGTCTCGCGCGGCGGCGCGCGCTCGAGCGCGGCGTCGTGGCAGACGGAGCAACGCTCCGCATACAGCCTCGCCCCTTCCTGGGCCTGCGCGGCAGCCGCGACGCCGACGACGAGGCCGGCGCCCCAGCGAAGCACGCTCGTCTTCATTCGTCCGTGAGATAGCGTTTAGCGACGCCGGGATCGCACTCGAGATTCGTCGGCGCGAGGTCCGGCCGGTATTCCCACTGCGAGTAGAACTCGACCGGCTTCTCGAGATAGTCCGGATCCTCGAGCGCGACCTTGTAGTTGATGTGCCGCGCGTCCTGCGTCAGAGAGAGACGCTCGACGAGATGCTTGCGCGGACCGGACGGCAAACCGAGCGCATTGCCTTCCCGATGATCCGCGAAATCGACCGTGTCGATGACGAGCGTATTGCCTTCCCAATGGCCGATCGAGTGGCCGTGCAACGTGCGCTGCCCGTTCTCCGGATGCCCGCGCCCATCCATGTACACGGCGCGCTTCGACGACATCCAATCGACGTTGAACACGATCGTGTCGTCGTCGACCTCGATGGTGCGGACGACGGGATAGAGCATGAGCGTCGGAGCCGTCACGGGGATGCACCTCGCATGCGTCGCATCGCTCACGTCGAAATCGGCGAGGGCTTTCTTTCCCGCCTCGGTCAACGGCCCGCCGCGCACGCTCGACGTGAAGGCGAAGAAACCATCCCGCGGAGCGAGCCAGGTCCCCGCCAAGCCCTTCGCCCGCTCCGCGCTCGGCGCCTTGATGCTGCGCGACGCGATGAAGAGCGGCAACACGCTGCCGTCCGCGGTCACGATCTCTCGGCCGAGAACGATGTGCCCCTCGCCGCGGCGGCTCGGATTCGCGTGGACCGTGACGCGATCGCCGGGATGGAGCGACTCCTTCGCGAGGCCGAGCGGCTGCAGCACCGAAGCCGCCCCGGCCTCGATCTCCTGCTCGCGCTCGGCGCCGTCCGGGCCCGCCGTGCGCACCGTCATATACACGTGCGGATTCTTCCAGTCGTACCGCGTGACGACGCCGTCGAAGGTGATCTCCTTGCTCGTGTCGAACATCGCGGCGCTGTGATGCGCCGCGGCCGCGTTCCCGATGAGCAGAGCGGCGAAAACGCTCATCACCCGAAAGCCCATTCGATACCCCTCGACGACAAACGGCGAGCGCCGACGGCGGCGGCGCCGTCGGCAAACAATTCGCGCTGCGCGACGCTGAGATTCGCGATCGAGTATAGCACCGGCCCTCCGCAGGCCCGGTCGTCCAGCGGGCACGGGACGCGCCGCACTGGCACGGCCGCGAAGGCCTGCCGTAGTATCGGAAACGATTCCTCCAAGGAGAGTTCGATGGGGCGTTCGCCTTCCCGCGCGCCGGCTCTGCTCCTCGGCGCCCTGCTCCTTCCGACCGCGCGCGCCGGCGGCCTCGAGCCCGTGACCGACGCGATGCTGCGCAATCCCGATCCCGCGGATTGGCTCATGTTTCGCAGGACGTACGACGATTGGGGCTACAGCCCCCTCGACGAGATCGATCGGACCAACGTCGCGCGTCTCGAGCTCGCATGGTCCCGCGACTTGAACGACGCGTCCTCGCAGGAAGGTACGCCGCTCGTCCGCGCCGGCGTCATGTACTTTCCGGAGCCGATGGACGTCGTGACCGCGATGAACGCGGCGACGGGCGAGACGCTCTGGCAGTACCGCCGAAAGCTGCCCGAGGACGTCGGCCGCTACGTCCCGAACCCGCAGACCAACCGCAACCTCGCCGTCTACGGCACGCTCGTCATCGACGCCGGCTCCGACGACTTCATCTATGCGCTCGATGCCGAGACGGGCCGGCTCGTCTGGGAAACGAAGATCGTCGACTACAAGACGCATCCGGCCAAGCAAGGCTCAGGCCCGCTCGTGGTGAACGGCAAGCTCGTCTCGGGCCGGAACTGCATGCCCCAAGGCGGCCCCGAAGCATGCGTGATCACGGCGCACGACGCGCGCTCCGGCAAAGAGCTATGGCGCCTGCACACGATTCCCCGCCCCGAGGATCCTCACGGCGACAGCTGGGGCGGCGTGCCCTACGAGCAGCGCTGGCACGTCGGCGCGTGGATGGTGCCGAGCTACGATCCCGCCCTCGGCCTCGTCTACATGGGCACGTCCGTGACGGCGCCCGCGCCGAAGTTCATGCTGGCGGGCAACGACAAGACTTACCTCTATCACAACTCGACGCTCGCCATCGATCCCGACGACGGCAAGATCGTCTGGTACTACCAGCATCTCGTCGATCATTGGGATCTCGACCACACCTTCGAGCGCATGCTCGTCGACACGGCCGTCGCGCCCGACCCGGCGGAGGTGCCGTGGATCAATCCGGGCCTGAAACCCAAGGAACGCCGCCGCGTCGTGACGGGTATTCCGGGCAAGACGGGCATCGTCTACACGCTCGACCGGGAGACGGGCGAATTCCTCTGGGCGCGGCCGACCGTCGAGCAAAACGTCGTGGCAAGCATCGACGGCGCGACCGGAAAGGTCGTCGAGAACGAGGCCATGCACTTCACGGCCGCGGGCCAGACGCGGTTCGTCTGCCCGACGACCAACGGCGGCAAGAACTGGCCGGCCGGCGCGTACAGCCCGCGCACGAAGGCGATGTACTTCCCGCTCGCGAACACGTGCATGAGCACGACGTCGGTCGCGGATAAGCCGAAGCCCGAGCTCATCTACGCGATCGACAGCGAGACGGTCGTGGCACCCGGGGCGGCGGGCGTCGGCACGCTTCGCGCGATCGACGTCGAGACGGGCAGAACGCGCTGGCGCTACGACGAGCGCGCGGGCCTCATGTCTCTCGTCGCGACGGGCGGCGACCTGCTGTTCGGCGGAGACGTCGCGGGCAAGTTCCGGGCATACGACGCCGAGACGGGCAAGGTGCTCTGGGAGACGGATCTCGGCTCGCCCGTCACGGGCTTCCCGATCACGTTTGCGGCGGCCGGGCGTCAGTACGTCGCGGTCAGCACGGGGCGATCGAATTTGACAGGGGCCTTGGCGCGGCTTACGCCGGATGCGCGGGCCGCGGGCGACGGCGCGAAACTGTTCGTGTTCGCGCTCCCCGCCGCGAAATAGCGCGGCCGGGCCGGCGCGCTCGAGGTAGCCCGATCAGGCGGATCAGGCCGATCACGCGGCCGGATCAGGTTGATCAGGCGGCCGGATCGGGCCGATCAGGCGGCCTGCTCTCGATAGCCGCGCAGCTGCCGCGCGAACTCCTCGAGCGCCGCGATACCGCTCCCTTCCGCGTCGGCGCACCAAGCCTGAAGGCGTGCGAGCATCTCGTGCTGCGTTTTCGCCTGCTGAGTCCAGAGGTCCTTGAGCCGCTGCCGGAACTCGTAGATCGTCTGAAGCGTGTGATTCGCCTGGAGCGCTTCCTTGAGATGCCGGCGGTTCGCCGCGTCGAGCGCGAGGTGCTCCTTCGAGATGAGCCTGCGCACGCGCTGAATCCTGCGCTTGGCCTCCCCCTGCAGGTAGCGCGCCTCGGCGCGCAGCACGGGGCGGACGACCTCGGTGCCGTACAGCTTCAGCACGTGAAAGCGGTTCGCGACCACGGCGCGCAGCATCTCCATGTCGATGACGTGCGAGCCCGCGAGGAACGAGGTCTTCGGCGCCGTGCGCCGGACCGTAGCGAGGCCGAGCGACGCGAGGATCCTGATGTAGAGCCACCCGATGTCGAGCTCCCACCATTTGTTGGAGAGCCGCGCCGAGCTGCCGTAGGCGTGATGGTTGTTGTGGAGCTCCTCGCCGCCGATCAGGATGCCGAAAGGCACGATGTTGCGCGAGGCGTCCTGCGTCTCGAAGTTTCGGTAGCCCCAGTAATGACCGACGCCGTTGATGACGCCGGCGGCCCAGAACGGGATCCAGACCATCTGAACAGCGAAGATGACCGCGCCCGCGACGCCCCCGAACAGCAGCAGATCGGCGACGAGCATGACACCGAGCCCGAGGAAGCGATGCCGGCTGTACACTTTGTGCTCGACCCAGTCGTCGGGCGTACCGGCGCCGTAGGCGGCGATCGTCTCCGGGATCATGGCCTCGTGCCGGTACAGGAACGTCCCGCCGAAGAGCACTCGCCAGATGCCCTCCTGCTGAGGGCTATGCGGATCGTTCTCCGATTCGCATTTCGCGTGATGCTTGCGGTGGACCGCGACCCACTCGCGCGTGACCATGCCCGTCGTGAGCCAGAGCCAGAGCCGAAAGAAGTGCGCGACCGCCGGATGGAGGCTCAACGCGCGATGCGCCTGGTGGCGATGCAGATAGATCGTGACCGAGGCGATCGTCACGTGCGTGAGCGCGAGCGCGGCGACGATGTATCCGACGACCGAAAGATTCAGCAATCCGTCCGACAAAGCGGCGACTCCCGAGGTTTCGACCTCAATTTCGCGAGACGAGCCCCGAGGCCCATCGCATCGGGGCTCCGCCAGCTTACCAGACTCCCCGGCCCCGGAAGCGGAAATAACTCTCGGCGAGCCGGAGAGGGTAAGCTAGGCCGGCCGGCCGAGGCCGGAAGCCGCCGATGCCGGGAGGTGCTTTGATCATCGATTGCCACGCGCACGTGAGCGCGCCGAAAGCGTACTGGGCGTTCAAGGCGCTGCTGCTCTCGCACCGTGGCTCCCACGGCCGGGCCGGCCTCCGCCTGACCGATGCCGAGATCCTCGAGGCGTGGAATGCCAAGGAGATGGCTCCGGCCGGGCACCTCGACCACATGCGGGCCTGCGGCATCGATATGCAGTGCATCTCGCCCCGCCCTTTTCAGATGATGCATTCCGAGAAGCCCGCGAAGATCGTCCACTCTTGGACCGAGGAGACGAACAACGTCATTCATCGCAGCTGCCGCTTGATGCCGGACAAGTTCTTCGGCATCGCGGGGCTCCCGCAGGCGGCGGGCGACCCCATCGAGAGCTGCCTGCCCGAGCTCGAGCGCTGCATCAAAGAGCTCGGCTTCAAGGGCTGCCTGTTGAATCCCGATCCGTTCGAGAACGGCGGCGCAAAGGCGCCGCCGCTCGGCGATCGATACTGGTATCCGCTCTACGAGAAGCTCGTCGAGCTCGACGTTCCGGCACACTTGCACGCGACCAGCTCGCGCGAGCCCGAGCGCGAGCCGTATACGCTGCACTTCATCAACGAGGAGACGACCGCCGTATTCGGACTCGTGAGCTCCTCCGTGCTCGAAGACTTTCCCGAGCTCAAGATCCTCGTCTCGCACGGCGGCGGCGCGATGCCCTATCAGCTCGGGCGATTCGACTCGAGCTCGATGCGTGGCACGCGCGGCCGCTTCCGCGACCGCATGCGGCGGCTCTACTTCGACACGGTGCTCTACACGAAGGACGCGCTCGAGCTGCTCATCAAGACCGTCGGCGCGGATCGCGTGCTCTACGGCGCCGAGTGCCCGGGCGTGGGCTCGGTCGTCGATCCCGCGACCGGGCACACGTTCGACGACATCGTCCCGCAGATTCGGGCGATCGAATGGCTCTCGGACGAGGACAAGGCCGGGATCTTCGAGCACAACGCCCGGCGTCTCTTCAAGCTCTAGAAGCTGGCCGATGAGCGCAGCGACGGGGAACGCATGAACCGGACGGCCGATGCTTCCCTCGTCGCGCGTCTCGAGATTCTGGACAGCTGCGCGGTCTCGGACGCGCTCGACTCGCTGGGCCTGCCGCCGGCCGTCGCGGGCATCGCGCCTCTCTCGCTGCGCAAGCGCATCGCGGGCCCGGTCAGAACCGTCAAGCTCGGCAGAGAAAAGCCGGCCGCCGGGCCCGTCAGGCATCTCGGCACGGCCGCCATAGAAGCCGCCGCGCCGGGCGACGTCATCGTCGTCGCGCATTCCTCGGGCGTCGAATGCGCGGGCTGGGGCGGAGTGCTTTCGAGCGCGGCGCTGATCCGCGGCGTCTCGGGCGTCGTCGTCGACGGCCCCGCGCGCGACGTCGACGAGGCCGCGGCCCTCGGCTTCCCGATCTTCGCGCGCTCGGCGGACCCGCGCACGGCCCGCGGCCGCGTCTACGAGCAGGACTTCGACTGCCGCATCGAGATCGCGGGCCTTTCCGTCGAGCCCGGCGACCTCGTCGTCGCCGATTCGACGGGCGTCGCTTTCATCCCGAGCGCTTCCGCCGCGGAGATCGTGCGCCGGGCGGAGCGCGTCGCCGCGCGCGAGCGGCTCATGGTCGAGGCGCTCCGGCGAGGCGAGCGCGTTACGGAGGTGGTCGGGCGCGACTACGAGGAGATGCTCGACCGGCTCGAGTGAGCGCTCGTCAAGTCCACGCAATGAAGCCCTGCGCCGTGCCGGTCCCGGCCTCGGTGCGATAGCACGGCACGTAGTCGATGAGCTCGCCCTCGAGCGACGTCTGAAACAAGCATCCCGACGCGGAGACCCAGTTCAAGAGCTCCGACGTCCCATCCTTCATGTACGCAGGATCGATGCCGCGCAGAAACCGCTCGTCGCGCCGCTCGATCGCGCCGATCAGCTCGCGGTCGAAGTCCTCGTTGATCACGAAGTGAGTCATGCCGCCCGATCCGACGACGGCGACGCGCACGTCTCGGTCCCAGTCCGAGATCAGCGAGCCCACGAGCCGGCCGAGATCGAAGCACCGCCACGGCCGCGGCTGATTCGGCGGAAAGAACGTGTTCGTGATGATCGGCAGCATCGGCACGGCGCGGTCGCGCATGACGCGCCGCAAGATGTACGCGAACGCGTGCGGCGTGCCGACGTGGTGATGCTCGGCGGGATACTCCGGCCAAGCGTCCGAGGCGGCGAAGTCCCATCCCTGCTCGATGCCGCGGTCGAGCAGGCGCCGCGCGAGGTCCGCCAAGCCCGGATACTCGGTGCGCGTCTCGGGCCTGTTGGCCCACTCGGACTCGCGTATGCCGGGCGGGAGCCTTGCCGCGCGCTCCTCGGCCAGCGGGCCGTTCCAAAACGTCTCGCCGTAGTAAACCGTGTAGGCCGGCTGGAGCGCGGGCAGCACGAGCTCGCGCTGGTCGTTGCCGAAGACGACGCAAACGTCGGGGGCGGCGTCCGCCCAGATGTCCGCGACTCGCGCGATCGCGGCCTGGCACGCGGCGTGGTTTCGCGTTCTCGCCTCGAGCGTCGCGCGCTCCGCGAGTCGCTCGCCCGCGCGAAGCTCGACGAGCTCGTCGAACGTGTAGCGCTTGCCCTTGAACCAGTGGCTGCGGGAGCGATCGGCCGGCACCCGCAGCATCCACTCCTCGGGAGTGGTGTTGAGCTGCGGTCCGTGCGTCGTCCAGAGCCCCAGCACGATTCTTGCCATGGCCGGATCTCGCTTCGAGGAATCCGCTGCAAGTGTACCGGACGAGAGCGCGAATCGCGGGCCCGCGCCCATGGCAGCCAGGAGGCCCGGGTCGGGAAGCCGGGCCGCATCTTTTAGCCCGTACCGAGATAGGAATCAGAAAATGGGGTCTGACCCCATTTTTTTGTTTGGGCTAGCCCGTGCCAGAAGGAAATTGGGGTCTGACCCCATTTTCGGAAATGGGGTCAGACCTTTTGGGGTTGGGCTAGCCCGTGCCGAGATAAGGAATCAGGCGCCCGAATATGAGCACCAAGGTCCAGAGCAGTATGGACATGAACCCGACGGCCTTCGCGGGCAGCGGCGGATCTGCATTCGGCGGAACGGCGGCCAGCATCGGGCCTATCTTCCGCCAATAGATGAGCGCATTGATGCCCGCGAGCAGCACGCAAATCATCTTGAGCTGGAACGAGATGTTGATCGCGTAGCGATGCGGATCGCCGAAGCAGAAGATGATGCCGGTCAAGAGATTCAGGCCGAAGCCGATGAACGCCATCGGCAACATGCGATGGATGCTCAACGAAGAGATGACCGGATGCTGGACGCCCATGAGCCGGAGGTCCATGACGAGGATCGAGCCGAAGAGCAGCGAAAGGCCGATGTAGTGCGTGATCTCGAGCGTCGGCCACGTTTGCGAATAGTCGAGCGCGAGATGACTCAGCCAAGTCGTCTGCATCCAATCCATCACCGGATTGAGATGCTTAACGGTATCGGGGCTCAGGAGCCCCGACTGAGCCGAGTTCAGATGCGAAAGAAAGCTCATGGGGTCACCCTAGGTCAAGTAGGCGATGAGCCGGCCCGTCACGATCGCGGCGAGCCAGAAAAAGATCGCGAAGCCTGCGACGATGCGCGCCGACTGCGGAAGAACTACGGCGCTACCGGCCGGCTCGCCGACGCGGCTGACGGCCGTCTGCAGATAGGCGATGCTGATCGCCCCGATCAGCACGAAGGCCATCTTCGTCAGATACGGAACGTTGTGTACGTAGTTCGAAGCCGCTTGCGAGGTGAAGAGCGCGCCGCCGGAGATGAAGTTGATCCCGAAGCCGAACCACGAGATCGCAAACAGCGGCCGAAGATAGGAGATCGGGATCATCGGGAAGCGGCCGAGGACGCGCAGGCTGATGAACCACGATAGGCCGGTCATGATGCCCATGCCGAGGGCGTGTATCGTCAAGATCGTCGGGTAGGCGACGGACGACGTCCGCACCCAGTCCGCGAACGAAGTCGCCTCGAGCCACATGAAAAATTCCAAGGAAGTGCTCCTGTGGGAGGATAAATCGGCGACGGAGGTTAGCTTTAGACAGGCGGGAAGTCCAGTGCCGGCGATGCGCTCCCGAGTAATCTCCAGTCTAGCTTCCGGGTTGCTCTCCTCGGTGGCGACTGCGGATGTACGCGGTCAGGAGATCGATCTCCGTCGGGCTCAGCTTTGCCCCGAAGGCCGGGCTCTCCGATTGCTCGCCGCCGCTGATGACGCGCCTGACGTTCATCATCGAGTCGCCGTGCTCCCAGTAGCTGTCCGTCAAGTCCGGGGCGCCTTTCGTGGTGTCGCCCGTTCCGTCCTCGCCGTGGCAGGCCGCGCAATGCTCGGTGAACAGCATTTTGCCGCGCTTCTGGTAGTCCGTCGGCTGCGCGCCGGCGCTTGCGGAGAGGGATTGGACGTAGCTCACGAGCTGACCGACGTCGACCTCGCCGAGCTTGCTCTCGCGCATGGGCGGCATGACGCTCTTGCGGCCCTGCGCGATCGTCGTCCGGATCGCATCCTCGCTATCGCCGTAGTTGTAGCGGCCGGCTACGAGGTCGACGACGCCGCGCGACGCCCGCCCGTCCTCGCCATGGCAGGACCCGCAGTGGGTCAGAAAAAGGCGGTTGGCGAGCTCCATGGCGGTTGGATTCGCAGTCAGCTCGGCGACAGGCTGCCGGGCATAGGCTTCGCTTTCGGCGCGGAGCTGCTGCGGAGATTCGGCGACTCGCGCCGCGGAATCGCCGCCGCCTTGGGAGCAGGCGGCCGCGAGCGCGGCTCCGGCGACGGCGAGCGCGCGGCAAAGGCGCGCGCTCGAGCGTGTGGAAGCTCCCATGGAACCGGTTATTGACAGAGCGTCGGGGTTACGCAAATCGAATCCAGCGTCCTGCCCGCCGGCGGCGTGGGCAGGCCTCGCTCCTCCATGAGCTTCCTGATCAATGCGGCCGTCTCGGGATGCGCGACGGCCGACTGCACGCCGACGCGCACGAGGCCGTCGGCATAGTCGATCGCCTGCCACGTGACGCCTGCGAGCTTGTGAATGCTGTCGCGGCTGCCGATGTCGTGCGTCGAGAGATCCGCGCCGTGGTCGACGAGCAGCTGCACGACGTCGCTCCGGCCCTTGTGCGCGGCGCCCATGAGCGCCGTGCGGCCGTCGAGCGTGTCTTGGGCATTGACGTCGGCGCCGAGATCCACGAGGTACTTGACGGTCTCGAGCGTCTGCTTCGGCGACCACTCGTACGTCACGCCTTCGACCCAGCCGATGCCGGACGCGACCATGAGCGGCGTCACGTTGTAGTCCGTCGGGATGTTTGGATTCGCGCCATGCTCGACGAGCAGCTTCATGAGCACGAGATCGCCGGACTGCGCGGCGCGCAGGAACGGTGTCGCGCCCTCCTCGTAGAGCCACTGGTGCGTGAAGATCGTGCGTGTCTCCGTGCTCGACTTCATTCGCATGTTCGGATCCGCGCCCTTCGCGAGCAGCAGCTTGATGAAGTCGAGATGGTCCATGTCGGGCTTGCGGACCGGATAGTCGCCGCCCTCGATGTTGCGGTTGTCCGTCGCGATGTAGAGCGGCGTCCAGCCGCCCTTGTTGGCGATGTTCGGATCCGCGCCGTGATCGAGCAGATATTTGCCGAGCTGGTAGTACCGGTTCTGGGCCGCGGTCAGCAGCGGCGTCCAACCGTATTCCGTCGTCTCGTTGACGTCCGCGCCGGCCTCGACGAGCGCCTTCGTGGACTCGATGTCGCCCTGACGCGCCGCGAAGACGAGCGCCGTCAGGCCGCCCCACTTGTCCCGGCTCCGGGTCTGCGGCAAGGGCGGCGCGAACTCGTTTTCGCCGTTGTCGACGCGGGCAGAGGCGCCGCCGCCGTCGCCGTCGTCCCCGCCGACATCGCCGGCATCGCCGGCGTCGTCCGCGGCATTGTCGTTGCCCGCGGCATTCGCGCGCTCCGCCTGGCGCTGCTTCGGCGAGCCGTTCGGATCGACGCTATCGGAGATGTCGTTATCGCTGAAGTCGACCTTGCCCTCGCCCACCTTCTTGGCGTCGACCCTGCGCCCCGCCTGACCGACGCCGCGCTCGGCCTCTTCGATGCGCGAGCGCGCGGAAGGCGCGAGGTAAGGACCCCGGCCCGGCGCGATCGGATCGGAGCGCGCCGCGAGATCCGCGCCGTGCTCGACGAGGAGCTTGACCGCCTCGGGATTCGAGTACGCGGCGGCCCACATGAGGGCCGTCGTGCCGCGCAGCTTCTCCTTGGCGTTGACGTCGGCTCCGTGCTTGAGCAGAACGTCGAGCGCCGCCGTGTTGCCCGTGCGCGCCGCCATCATGAGCGGCGTCTCGCCGTGCTGGAACGTCTCGTTCGCGTCGGCGCCGGCCGAGAGCAGCAGCTCGATGAGCTTCGCATCGCCGCTCTGGCTCGCGAGGAACAGCGGCGTCACGCCTTCCTGATTGGCGGCCTTCGGATCCGCGCCGGCCTTGATGAGCGCTCGCGCGGCGTCGAGGTCGTCGAGATAGGCGGCCCAATGCAGTCCCGTGGCACCGTCCGCCTGCGGGGCATTGACGTCGACGTGCTGGGCCAGAAGCTTCGCGAGGAGCGCTTCGTCCTTGTTCATGACGGCGTCCGCGACCTCGCTCGCGGCGAGAGCCGTCCCGGCGGCGCCGAGACCGAGCATCAGCGCGACACCCGCTATCAATCGCTTGTTGGCCACGTTCTTCGCTCCCTTTACCCTCGCATCGACCGCTCGGCGGCTCAGCTCAGCTCGGAGATGGCGTCGATGCGCCCGGTGCTGTCGCCGAACTTGTCGAGGTGAATGTCGAACAAGTCGAGGACGCTGAGCAGCAGGTTGCCCGTCGGCACGGTCTTCGACGGGAACGGCAAGTGCCGGTTGCCCTTGAGCTTGCCGGAAGCCCCGCCGATCAGCACGTGCGGCACGTCGTAATGCAGATGCTGGTTCGAGTTGCCCATGTCGGAGCCGTACATCAGCAGCGAATGGTCGAGCAGCGTGCCCTCGCCCTCTTGGATCTTGCTGAGCTTGTCGGCGAGATACGCGAGCGTCGACACGTGGTATCGATTCAGCTTCGCGTAGACCTTGATGCGGCCCGGGTCCTCTGCGTGATGCGATCCGCCGTGGAAGCTGATCGTCGTGCCGCTCTCCGGGAACACGCGTCCCGTGAGATCGCGCGCATAGAGAATCGTCGCGACGCGCGTGATGTCGCCTTGGAACGCGAGCGCGAGCAGATCGTAATGCAGCTTGATGTGCGTGTCCCACGACTCGGGCACGCCGACCGGAGCCGGGATGTCGGGCGCCGCCGTCGACGCTTGCGCGGCGATCTGCAGGCGCCGCTCGAGCTCGCGGACGTCGTCGAGGTACTGATCCATGCGGTTCTTGTCCGCCGACGGAAGATCCGCCTTGAGGCCCTTGAGGCTCTCGGCCACGGAATCGAGGATGCTGCGGTTCTGCTCGCGCCGAGCGGCGCGCTCCTCGGCCGTGCCGCCGTTGCCGAACATGCGCTCGAACACCGTCTGCGGATTGATCTCCATGAGCAGGGGCCGGCCCACGAGGATCTTGTTCGAGTTCCCGGTGCCGACCCAGACGGGCTTACCCCAGGAGATCGTGTTCGTGTAGATGCAGCTGTAGCCCTCGCCGCAGCCGCTCGAGTTCGCGCCGGGATCCTCGACGGCGAGCTGGAGGGACGGCAGCAGGTTCTGCTGGCCGATCTTCTCGGCGATGAGCTGATCGATCGTCACGCCGTTGTAGATGTCGGCGCCCGTGGTCTTTCTCGGCTTCGTCGCGGACAGGTACGAAGCCGCGACGAAGTGATCGGCGCCGGTCACGCCCTCCGGCGGCTCCGCGGCCTGCGACCACATTCCGCTCGTGATCACGACCTTGTCGCGGAACGGCTCGAGCGGCTCCCAGAGGTAGGGGAACTTGAAGTTCTTGTCCGTCGAGTCCGGCACCCAGTAACCGGGCGCGGCCCCGTGCGGAACGAAGGCGCCGAGGAAGCGCGTAGGCGGCGCATCGGCCGCATACGCGACGGAACGGAGAGCAGGCACCATCGATTCCAAGAACGGCAGCGCAATGGCCGCGCCCGCCCCGCGCAGAAAAGTCCTTCGCGGAATTCGTTTCTTGGTGATGAACATCGCCTCTGTCTCCTTCTCGTCTGGTTCGTCGTCTCGTCTGGGCTCGTCGCTTCCTAGCTGGGTTCGCGAGCTCCTCGCCTCGGCCGTCGTCTCAGTCGGTCAAGCTCGCCTTGGCCGCCACGTCCGTCGAAGCCACCGTCTCCTTCTCTGCCTTCGGATTCTGCTGCGTCAACTCCTTGAGGCTCTTGTCTCCGAGCTTCATGTTCTCCCGGAACGGCTGGCTGTCGACCACGGCCATGATCATCGACTCTAGGCTGTAGTCGTCCTTCGCCGACTCCCGCACGACCTTCCGCACGACCGGCTCGTCGTAGTACTCGATCCCGCGGCCGAGAGCGTACGTCATGAGCTTCTCGGCGAAATGCACGAGATACTGCTGCTTGTACTTGAGCAGCCAATTGCGCAGGTCGACGGCGCCGTTCACGGTCTGGCCGTCGTACATGACGACCTTGGTGTCGATCGGATTGCCGTGATCCGTCGTGCGCTCCTTGCCGATCGCGTCGAACGCCTCGAGCACGAAGCCGAACGGCTCCATCATCGAATGGCACGAGGCGCAGACGGGATTCTGATGGTGCATCTCCATCTGCTCGCGCATCGTCGGCGTGTGCGCGTTGCCGGCCGCGTCGCTCTCCTGCGTCTTCAGCGCCGGAACGTTGGGCGGAGGATCGGGCGGCGGCACGCCGATGAGCTCGGCCATGACCCACTTGCCGCGCTGCACGGGCGAGGTTCGCCCGGGCTGCGAGGTCGCCGTCAGGATCGCGCCCTTGCCGAGCAGGCCGCGCCGGTCGTCGAACTGGTCGCCGAGCTTGATGCGCCTGAATTGGCTGCCCTGGACGCCGGGGATGCCGTAGTGCTTCGCGAGCCTGTCGTTCACGAACGTGTAATCGGCGTCGAGCAGGTCGACGACGCTGCGGCCCTCGCGCAGCACGCTGTCGAAGAAGAGATCCGCCTCCTCGACGAACGCCTGGCGCAGGTTGTCGTCGAAGTCGGGGAAGTCGGCGACGACCGGCTCGTGGCCTTGCAGCGACCGCAGATCCAGCCACTGACCCGCGAAGTTCTTCGTGAACTCGAACGACTTCGGGTCCTGGATCATGCGGCGGACCTGCTTCTCGAGCACCTTCGGGTCGCTGAGCTTGTTCTGCTCCGCGAGCGACAAGAGCTCATCGTCCGGCATGCTGCTCCAGAGGAAGAACGAGAGCCGAGAGGCGAGCTCGAGGTCGTTGACCTGATAGAGATCGCCCGGCGCGACGTTCTCGGGCTCCTTCTCGATGCGGTAGATGAAGCGCGGATCGGCGAGCACGCGTTGCAGCGCCGCCTGGATCCCGGCGTCGAAATCGCCGCCCGCCTTGCGCGCATTCTCGTAGAAGTCCATGAGCGTCGAGACGTCCTGCTCGCTGTCGAAGCCGCGATAGGCGCGGTGCGCGAGCTTCGCGACGATCTGCTCGGCGCAGGCGCGCTCGTCGGCCGGCGTGTCGGCGCTCTTCGGGTTGCAGACGTACAAGCGGGCCTTGGCCGGCGAGTCTTCCGCACCCTTCGCGTCGAACGGCCCGTCGATGCGCACGCTGCCGACGTGCGGATAGAACGTCATGCCCGGCAAGCCGCCCGTCTCGATCGTGCTGCGCTCGAACTCGTGGTCGAGATCGAGCAGCGGCGCGTAGTTGCTCGCGAGGAACGTCACGCCGATCTTGTGCTGGCCGGCCGTGATGGGCAGCTCGAGGTCGAGCGTCTTGAGATGGCCGTTCTGCCCGCCGAAGCCGCCGAAGGCGCCGCGGTTGAGCCCGAACTCCTTGTCCCAATCGAAGACGTGGACGCGCTTGCCGTCGACGAGGATCTCGAGCTGCTCGCCCTTGACCTCGCCGAACGGACGGAAGTTGCCCATGTTGCCGAGGTTCACGGAGTACACCTTGATCGTGTACCGTCCGTCGACCGGGAAATAGTGGTTGATGAGAATTCCGCCGCGCGTCCCGAACGGCAGGCCCTCGACGTGGTAGTTCTGCGTCGTGTCGGCCGGCACCCGGAACGTGGTCTGGGTCGGCTGCGTCACGTCGCCGAGCGCCTCGCGGCTGATGCGCCCGGCCGCGGACACATACGCTTCGAGCAGCGCGGTCGACAGGGTCAGCGTGCCCGCTTGGTTGTCGAATCCGCGGCTCGTGTCGTCCGCGGGCAGGAATTTAGAGGCGTCGAGCTCGATGCCGAGCAGGTCGCGGACGACGTTCTGGTACTCGGTGCGGTTCAGCCGATGGACGCCCGGCGGCGGCAGAATCGGCTTGTAGTTCGCATCGAGACGATCGACGAGGTAGCTCACGAGCTCGGACCGCGTCTCCCCATCCGGCCTTCGGCCGTCGCTCGGAGGCATCTGACCCGAGCGCAGCATCTTGACGACCTTCTCCCACGTCGCCGCGTCGGCGCCCACGTGGGCGAGATCGAGGCGCTCGAGCGAGAGCCCGGCGACCTGCTCGATGTTGTTGTGGCAGTCGAGGCAATACTTGCTGATGGTCGAGCTGTTCTTTGCCACGAGCTCCTTCGGAGACGGGCTGCAGCCCGTCAGCGCGATCGCCGCAACGGCGGAGCCAAACAACACGACTCTCTTCACGCTCCCTCCTCCGTGACGCCTTCCGGTCTTGTGACTGTCGAGGCGCCGGCGTGTTCCATCCAATCGGCTCGGGAGGAATCCCAATGCCATCGACCAAATGTTACCGTGTTATGCATTCCTACTCCAAGCCGACGGCGCCACGAATTTTGCAATTCGTCGGCGGGAAAAAGCCCGAGTTCACAATTCTTTACGTGCGACCCGCCGCGTCGTTGGAGGTGCAGACAGCACCCGTATCGGGAGTCCCGCTCTAGCGTCGCTCGGAAGCGCGGGGATAGGCGCGCGGGGCGGGTCCGATGTAGTCGGCCGTCGGCCGGATCAGGCGGTTGTCGGCCCGCTGCTCGATGACGTGCGCCGACCATCCGGACGTGCGCGCGCAGACGAAAACCGGCGTGAAGAGCGGCGTCGGAATCCCGAGGCTGCGGTAAACAAGCGCGCTGTAGAAGTCGAGGTTCGGGAAGAGGTGCTTCTCGCGCTCTATCAGCGCCTCGATCGCTTCCGCGACCGCGAAGCGCGTTTGCTCTTCCGGCGTAACGGCGAGTTCCTTCGCAATTCTTTTGATGATCGGGCTTCTCGGATCGCCCGAGCGGTAGACTGCGTGCCCGAATCCCATGACCTTGGCCTTGCGCGCGAGCATTTCGCCGACGCCCTCCACCGCGGCTTCGGGCGTAGCGAAGCGATCGATGAGCTCCATGGCCGCCTCGTTCGCGCCGCCATGCAGCGGCCCGCGCAGCGTTCCGATCCCGGCCGTGATCGCGGAGTAGAAATCGGAAAGCGTCGCCGCGCAGACGCGAGCCGCGAACGTCGACGCGTTGAACTCGTGCTCGGCGTAGAGGATCAGCGAGACGTCGAAAGCGCGCTCCTGCTCGCGCGTCGGCGCACGTCCGTGCAGGAGCTTCAGAAAGTGCGCCGCGATGCTCGGCTCGTCGCTCTGCGTCTCGATGCGCTGCCCGGTCGCCGCGTAGTGATGCCAGTAGAGCAGGACGCCCGGCAGCGCCGCGAGCAGCCGGCGCGCGACGCGCCCCTGCTCCGCGAAGCTTCGCTCGGGCTCGAAGCAGCCGAGCGCCGAGCAGCCCGTGCGCAGCACGTCCATCGGATGAGTCTCGGCGGGGAGGCGCTCGAGGATCTCGCGCAGCGGCGGCGGCAGACCGCGCGCCGCGCGGAGCTCCGCGCGAAACGCATCGAGCTCGCGGCGCGACGGCAGCTCGCCCTCGACGAGCAGGAACGCGACTTCCTCGAACGTCGACTTATCGGCGAGCTCCGCGATCGAATACCCGCGATAAGTGAGCCCCGTGCCTTCCTTGCCGACCGTGGCGATTTTCGTGCTGCCGGCGGCGACGCCGCGGAGGCCCGCGGCGGACTTAGCTTCCGTCATTGTTTTCGCTCCCTTGCGCGAACAGCTCGTCGAGCTTGCGCTCGTACGCGTAGTAGTCGAGCACGGCGTAGAGCTCCTCGCGCGTCTGCATGGTATCGACGACGCTCGCCTGCGTGCCCTCGTCGATGATCGCGGCGTAAACCCGCTCGGCGGCCTTGCTCATGGCTCTGAACGCCGACAGCGGATAGAGGATCATCGCGACGCCCGCCTCCGCGAGCTGCTTGGCCGTGAACGAAGGCGTGACGCCGAACTCGGTCAGGTTCGCGAGCACGGGAACCGGCATCGCCTGCGTGAACGCGCGGTAGTGCCCGATCTCGCGCAGCGCCTCAGCGAAGATCATGTCGGCGCCCGCCTCCGCGTAGGCCGCACAGCGCGCGATCGCGGCGTCGAGCCCTTCGCGCGCGAACGCATCCGTGCGCGCCATGACGACGAAATCGTCGTCGCTACGGCCGTCGACGGCCGCCTTGATGCGATCGCACATCTCGCTCGCCTCGACGATCGCCTTGTTCGGACGGTGGCCGCAGCGCTTCGCCTGCGCCTGATCCTCGATGTGCATGCCCGCTGCGCCCGCGCGCACGAGCTCGCGCGCCGTTCGCGCGATGTTGAAGGCGCTGCCGAAGCCCGTATCCGCGTCGACGAGCAGCGGCAGCGGCGTCGCGCCCGTGATCCGGCGCGCGTCCTCGAGCACGTCGGCCTGAGTCGTGATGCCGAGGTCCGGCAGCCCGAAGGAAGCGTTCGCGACGCCGGCGCCGGAAAGATAGACGGCGCGAAAGCCGGCGCGGCCGGCGAGCAGCGCGCAGTAGGCGTTGATCGTGCCGGCGATTTGCAGCGGCGGCGCGTCGTGCACCTCGCGCCTGAAGCGCCGGCCTGGGCTGTCGGTCATCGCCGCCGTTCCTTCGCGCTCACTGCCGCGCGCCTTCGGGCATGAACAGCTCCACGAGCTCGTCGACGGGCGTCGCCTCGAGGCGCGGCAGATCGAGACACAGCGACTCGATGCGCTCGATGCGCTCTTCGCCGAAGCGCGCGGCGAGGTTGCGCCGGAACTTCTCGAGCAGCAGAGGGATGCCTTCCGCGCGGCGGCGCCGGTGCCCGAGCGGGTACTCGACCTCGACGCGCGGGGTCGCCGATCCGTCCTTGAAGAAAACCTGCACGGCGTTGCCGATCGAGCGCCTGTCCGGATCGAGGTACTCCTTCGAATAGCGCTCGTTCTCGACGACCTGCATCGCGGACCGCAGCGCATCGATACGCGGATCGGCCGCCGCCTCGTCCTCGTAGTCGTCGGCCGTGAGCCGGCCGCGCAGCAGCGCGACGGCGACCATGTATTGGAGGCAATGGTCCCGATCGGCCGCGTTGGCGAGCGGTCCCGTCTTGTCGATGATGCGCCGCGCGGCCGCTTGCGTCTCGATGACGATGCGCTCGACGTCGCCGAGCCGCGGGGCGACGTCGCCGTGCAGCGCGAAGGCGGCCTCGACGGCGGTTTGCGCGTGAAACTCCGCCGGGAACGCGATCTTGAAGAGCACGTTCTCGATGACGTAGCTGCCGAGCGGCCGAGCGAGCCGGATCTCGCGCCCGCGAAAGAGCACGGGCTCGAAGCCCCAGCCCGGCGCCGTGAGCGCCGACGGATAGCCCATCTCGCCGCGCAAAGCGAGCAGCGCGAGCCGCACGCCGCGGCTCGCGGCGTCGCCGGCCGCCCAGCTCTTGCGCGAGCCCGTGTTCGGCGCATGGCGATAGGTTCGCAGCGCTCCGCCGTCGAGCCAGGCGTTCGACACCGCGTTGACGATCTCCTCGCGCGTGCCGCCGAGCAGCCGAGCCGCGACGGCCGTGCTCGCGACGCGCACGAGCAGCACGTGATCGAGGCCGACCTCGTTGAAGGCGTTGTCGAGCGCGAGCACGCCTTGGATCTCGTGGGCGGCGATGGTCGCCGTGAGCGCTTCGCCCATGCGAAGCGGCGGCCGTCCCGCGGCGCGCCCGCTTCGCGCGAGGTAGTCGCCGACGGCGAGGATCGCGCCGAGGTTGTCCGACGGATGCCCCCATTCGGCCGCGAGCCACGTGTCGTTGAAGTCGAGCCAGCGGATCATCGCGCCGAGATTGAACGCGGCTTGGACCGGGTCGAGCTCGTAGCGCGTGCCGGGCACGCGAGCGCCGCCGCGAAGCTCCGCGCCCGGCACGATCGGACCGAGCAGGCGCGTGCAGGCCGGATAGTCGAGGGCCAGCATCGCGCAGCCGAGCGCGTCCATGAGCGTATAGCGGGCCATGCTGCGGGCCTCCGCGCTCGGGGCGGGCGGCGCGAGCACGTAGTCCGCGATGTCGGTCAACAGGGGGTCCGGCGCGGGCCGGCGCGCGTCTCGTGTGCCCCGCGCCACTGATTGGCTCATGCAGCGTCTCGCTGTCGTCGTCGCTCCGGCCAATATACCGCAGCGGCGCGCCTTCGCCGTCCATGGTGCAGCCCGGCCTTTCGGGCCGCGGCGGGGTTGCCGCGGCGTTTCTGTGATCCAGTTTCAGGAAAGCGCGGGCCCGGAGGACGCAGACTAGCGCTCGGTCCGGTGGGCCGGCGGAACCGCAGAGAAGCGATCCCGCGCATGCATGCCGCCGGCGTCGAGGGGTCGATGTATCAGCAACATTTCGATTTGGCGAAGGCGCTCTTCGGAAGCCCGATCGCGGGCGACGGCAGCGTCTTCTTGAGCGCGCGGCTGCGCGCGGTCGTGGACAACATCGAGATCGCGTCGAGCACGCGCGATTCGGCGCTCGTGCTCCACGGCCCGGCGGGCCTCGGCAAGACGACGATCGCCGCCCACGCGCTGCGCAATGCCGGCACGCGGCTCGCGATCGGATGGCTCGGCGACGCGGCGCAGACGGGCACCGAGGTGCTCGACCTGCTGCTCGGCGAGTTCGGCTTCGACGTGCACGGCCAAAGCCGCGGCGAGAGGCTCCAATCGTGGCGGCAGTATCTGCGCGAGCTCGGCGCGACCGACACGCGCGCCTACATCGCGGTCGAGAGCGCACATGAGCTCCCCGTCGCGGCGCTCCAAGCGCTCGATACGTTGACGCGGCCGGACCCGAACGGAGGACCCGGTGCGAACCTCGTGCTCATGGGACCGACGCGGCTCTGCGGGTTGCTCGACGAGCCGGCGCTCCAGCACCTCAAGCAGCGGGTTCGGCTGCGGCAGCGCTTCGCGCCTTTCGAGCAGGCGGAAACCGAGGCCTATCTCGTGCACCAGATCATGGCCGCGGGCGGCAACTATGACGCCGTCTTCCGGCCCGGCGCGGCCGGTGCCGTGCACGCTTTTTCGGCCGGCGTTCCCCGCATCATCAACAATCTCTGCGAGACGGTCCTCGCCGTCGCGGCTCGTCGGAAGATTCCCGCCGTAACGGCGGAGCTCGTCGAGGCGACGGCCGTCGGCCTCTGCGGTCTGTCGCCGCCGGCCGCGGACGCTCACGTGGCCCACGAGCGCGCCGTCGATGCGCTGTTGTCGGATGCGGACGGAGACACGGACGAAGACGCGGCTGCGCTTACGCTCGAGTCCGCCGCACGCGAGGAGATTCCGACGCTCACGGAGTCGGTCGAGATCGACATCGACAGCGGCGCCTACGAGCTCGTGGTCGAGGCCGCCGCGAGCGCTTAGTGCCCCGGGGCGCGAGGCGCCTCGTCGTCAGTTGCCGACCGTGAAGCCCGCGCGCTGCACGCCGTGCGCGCAGACGGCCTCGTCCTCGTCCCCCGTACCGCCGCTCGCGCCCGCGGCTCCGAGCACGGTGCCGTCCGAGTCCCGAATCAGCACGGCGCCCGGTTGCGGAAGGAACTTGCCCTGCGCGGTGGCAGCCAGCGCCACGAAGAAGTTCGGGTTGTCCTTCGCGCGCTGTGCGACGGCCCTGCTCGAGGTACCCATCCCGACGGCGGCCCACGCCTTGCCTCGCGCTACGTCGAATCGGAACATGCTCGCGCCGTCTTGGCGCTGCATGGCCTTGAGGTTGCCGCCGGCGTCGAGCACGACGACGGCGAGCGGCGGCACCTTCATCTCCTTCGCCTTCGCGAACGCTTCGGCGATGATCGTGTTGGCCCGCTCCAGAGTCAGCTCCATGTTTCCTCCCGAGTCGTCACGGCGGCTCGCAGCATAAACGGCCGGACGCGGGCGAGCCACCGACGCGCTGGCGGCCGACCCTCGGGCGCGCCTACCATGTTCGCTCCCCGTCCCGCGCACTCGAGTATTCGGACGCTTCGGCGCGGGGACTCTCCTCGATTCGATTCGCGGCGGGCGCTTGGAGCACAGGTACAGAGTTTTTGTCGTCTGCGTAATCGGCATCTTCGTGACCGTGTTCGACACGAGCTCGTCGATCGTCGCGCTGCCGACCATCGCGCTCGAGTTCGGCACGGACCTGCCGACCGCGCAGTGGGTCGTCATCGGCAACAATCTCACGATCGCGGCCTTGCTCGTGCCGGT
>DASTSM010000099.1:0-3329 GCA_035760685.1 Gammaproteobacteria bacterium
CGCGATGCCGACGCCGCTGTCCGTCACGCAGATCACGGCGCGCGCGTCCTGCACGCCCGCGGAGATCACGCCCGCGGAGATCTCGACGCGCCCGCCGGAGGGCGTGTACTTGACGGCGTTGTCCAAGAGGATCAGGAAGAGGCGCCGCAGCGCCTGCCGATCCCCCGCGATCCAGATCTCGTCGCGCGGCAGCCGGGCCTCGAACGAGAGGCTCTTTGCGCGCGCGAGCACGGCGGCCTCGGCCGCTGCCTCGCGGACGGCTTCGGCGACGTCGAGGCGGGTCCTGGCCAGCCTCTCGGCGCCGGAGTCCGCGTTCGCCATGAGCAGCAGATTGTCGACGAGGTTCGTCGTGTGACCGAGCTCGGCAAGAATCTGCTCGAGCGCGTCGCGATGCTCGTCGGCGTCGGGATTGCGCAGCGCGACCTCGGCCGTCGTGCGCATGACGGCGAGCGGAGTGCGCAGCTCGTGCGAGGCGTCGGCCGTGAAGTGCGTGATGCGTTTGAAGGCGGACTCGAGCCTCGCGATCATCTCGTTCAGCGTCTCCGAGAGCCGCTCGAGCTCGTCGCGCGTGCGCGGCACGGGAACCCGCCGCGACAGATTCGACGCCGTCACCGAGCGGGCCGCGCGCGTGATCTCGTCCACAGGATTCAGCGCGCGCCGGCTAAGCCAATAGCCGCCCGCGGCGCTTGCGATAAGCACGGTCGCGAACAGCGGAATCAAGACCCGGAGCGCTCGGCGGAGTCCCTCGCGAAGCTCGCGAAGCGAGGCCGCAGCCTGAATCGAAAAGGTCTTCCCGCCGACCTCGACGTTTTGCGAGATGACGCGGAGCCGCAGAGCGCCGGCCTGGACCGTGTCGAATCGAGGCGGAAGCTTCTCCGAGGCGGCGGGCGGCAACGTCAGCCCGCGCAGTCCGTCGGCCTGATGCAGCCAGCGGCCCGCCTCGTCGCGCACCTGAAAGAGGTCGCCGTGCGCGCGGAACTCCTCCTGGACTTCTTTAAGGGCGAGGCGGTCCCGGTGATCCTCGATGAAGCGCCGTATGCCCTCGACTCGCTCCCGCAATCCGTCGTCGATGGCGTCGTAGAGACTCCGCTCGACGGCGAACCACATGCCGCCGGCGAGGAGCAGCAATGCGACCGTGAGCGCGGCCGCGTACCAGACCGTGAGCCGAAAGCCGATCGAGCGCGGGTTCACGGCACGCGCGCTCGGCTCAGCATGTAGCCGATGCCGCGCACGGTGTGGACCAGCTTGGTATGGGGCGCGGCGTCGATCTTAGAGCGGAGCAAGTGGATGAACGCATCGAGCGTGTTGCCCTCGATGTCGCTCTCGTAGCCCCAGACACCCTCGATGAGCGCGCGGCGCGACACGACCTGTCCGGCGCGCCGCATGAGGAACTGAAGCAGATTGAACTCCTTGACGCTGAGCCTGATCTCTTCGCCCGCGCGAGTCACGCGATGCGTCGCGGGATCCAAGACGAGATCGCCGACGCGGAGCACCGGTGTCCCCGTCGCCGGGCCCCGGCGCACGAGCGCCCGAAGCCGCGCGAGCAGCACCTCGAATGCGAACGGCTTCACGAGATAGTCGTCGACTCCGCAATCGAGGCCCTCGACGACGTCGGCCGTCTCGCCGCGCGCGGTCAGCATGAGGATGCGCGTGCCGACGCCGGCCTGCCTGAGCCGGCGTGCGACCGTGCGCCCGTCGATCTTGGGGAGCATCCAGTCGAGAATCATGAGATCGTGGTCTGCGTTGCGCGCGAGCTCGAGCCCTTGCTGACCGTCGCCGGCGAGCACCACGGAATAGCCCTCGCGCTCGAGGCCCTTGCGGAGTTGCTCCGCCATGCGCCGCTCGTCCTCAACGATCAGGACACGCATCTCTCTCTCTGATCCATCGACGGTGCGGCTAATGTCGCAGGGCGAGGCGCTGCTCTGCAACAGCCGCGCATCGACTCGCGGCGGCGGGGTGGGAGGAGGGCGCTAAGGCGGATTGGAGCTCCCGCGCTCGATCTGCGCCGCATCGACCGGATTTCCGAGAGCCGTATGCAGCCGAATCTGCGCGGCGCTGAAGCCGACGGTCGCGGTCAGGGCCGACATCTCGGCGTCCGCGAGGGCCGACATGGCCTGGAGAGCTTCGAGCGGAAGGCCTTGCCGGTCGAAGATGCGCCGGCGGTGCAAGGTATACGCGCCCTGGGCCTGCTCGACGGCCGACGCGCTGAGCTGCATCTGCGCTCGGAGGCTCTGGGCTTCCGTGTAGTCATCGCGTACCTCGGCCGCGATGGCGTCCCGCAGCTTATCGCGCCGGAGCTCGGTCTGGCGGAGCTGCGCGCGCTTTTCGTTCGTGAGCGCGCGATGACCGAAGCCGAGCTGATCGAGCTGCCAGTAGAGCTGCAGCGTGAGGTCGTCGCGGTGGCCCGTGTCGGCGATCGAGGAGCCCGGCCCGCCGCCGAAGTCCCCGCTGCTGAAGCGCAGCGACACCTTCGGCACGAAGAGTCCGTAGCGCTGCGCCCTGAGCTCGGCCTCGCCCGCGGCCACGAGAGAATCGAGCTGATCCGTCTCGGGCCGGCCTTCGAGCGCGCGTTCGACGAGCGCGTTCACGTCGTCGTCGACCGAATAGAGGTCGATGACCGGGACTTCCGATTCCATCGGATCGAGCCGCACGGCCGCATCGAGATGAAGGAGCCGCGTGAGCGCCGCGGCCGCCGCTTCGGCGCGCTGCTCGGCGGCGAGCCGTCGCTGCCTCCAGAGCAGCGGCTGCACGGCCGCGAGCTGCGCATCGGCCTCGAGACCTTCGCCGGCACGGGCGTACGAGGAGGTCATCGTCGCGAGATCGGTCGCTCGATCGAGGATCTCCGCGGCGATGCGGCTCTCTTCGCGGGCCTGAAGCCACGCGAGGTAGGCCGTCGCGACGTCGAGCAGCACGGCATGCCGGTTCGCGTCGGACTCGGACTCGGCCGCGGCGCGATCCTGGCGGGCGGCGAGCGGAGCGAAGATCGCATCGCCGATATCGACGTCGAGGGCGAGATCTCCGGGGCCGACGCTGCCGGCGCCGATGCCGACGAAGCGGGAGACGCGGTCGGCGTCGATGACCTGTCCGCCCGTTTCCTGAATGTTCCCCGTGTGGCGGTTGTAGCCCGCGCCGACGCGCAGCGTCGGAATGCCGAGGCTCCGGGCGCGCGCGAGCCGGGCCGACGCCTCCGTCACGCGCGCAAGGTAGATCGCGATATCGAGGTTGCGCTCGTCGGCGAGGCGGAGCGCGGTTCCGAGATCGATGCGGAGGGCATTGCCCTCGGTCGCGGCTCCGCCCGCGGGCGGAGATTGGGCCGACGCCGCGAAGGT
>DASTSM010000100.1:0-3015 GCA_035760685.1 Gammaproteobacteria bacterium
CTTGTAGGCGCGCACGGCGGACTCGGCGAAATGGGGGAGCGACGCCGGGTTGTCGTCCCACTTCGTCATCTCGCGCACGAGCGCGCACGGGTCCTGCGCGCTGTGCAGCCAGAACACCTCGCCCTGCCGATTGACGGCGTCGTTCGTGTTGCCGAGCAGGAGATAGATCGGCACGCGGTCGCACCACGCGTCGTAGACCGCCATCGCGGCGTGCTGCGCGCCGACGGTCGCGTGCGCGCACACGAGCACGGGCTTGCCCTCGATCTTCGCGTACCCGTTCGCCATCGCGACGGAGATCTCTTCGTGCGTGCAGGCGATCGACTGCGGGTTCTTGTTGCCCGCGTAGTTCAGCACGGACTCGTGGATGCCCATGAAGCTCGATGCGCACATCGAGAACATGTACTCGATGTCGAGCGACTTGAAGATGTCGACCATGAAGTCCGACGCGGGACGCCCGCCGCCGCTCGCTTCGCTCGGCGCGTCCTCGTGCGCCGCTCCGGCGGTTTGCGCGACGGCCGTCGATTGCTTCGCGATCAACGCCGCCGCGGCACCCGTCGCCGCACCGGTCAGGAAGCTGCGGCGATCGACGCCGGGTTTGGGGGGCTTCTCCATGTGCGGTATCCGATCACCGCGGGTATGCGATGTCAATTTCGCGGCGCTACG
Organism: Gammaproteobacteria bacterium; assembly: GCA_035760685.1. GTDB lineage: Bacteria > Pseudomonadota > Gammaproteobacteria > Steroidobacterales > Rariloculaceae > ZC4RG20. The sequence goes on from DASTSM010000100.1 coordinate 664, forward strand.
GCACCGCCTTGCGGTCGAGGCGACCCGGCTTACCAGGCAACGTTTAGCGCACCCTAGGCGCGCGGCCGGCGTTCACCCAATGATCCGCAGCGACTTGAGGCGCGAGAAATCGCGATCATGCGTCACGAGCGCGTCGGCATTGATTGCAAGGGCACTCGCGGCCTGAACGGCGTCTCCGAGCTTCAGCTTGATGTTGGCGCGGAGGCGTGCAGCGCTTTCGGCGATGTCGGAATCGAGATCCACGACGAACCATGACTTCAAGGTCGCCCGATAGCGCTCGGCGAGAACTTCGTCTTCGGCGCGAAGAGGTCCGGTCAGCACCTCCGCGAGCGTGATCGTTGTGATCGCAAACCGTACATGGCCGGCTTCATGACGCTCGAAGACGGGCCTGAAGATCGGCGCCCACACCGGATGATCCTCGATGACATAAACGATCGGGGCGGTATCGACCAATAGGAGCGCGTGCTCCGGCAGGTCGTCGAGCTTCAACGGCTCCATTCGTCGCGCAATTTACGCAAGCGCTTTGTGCTCTCGCGGCCCCAGAGACCGCGACCCGTCCCTGCCAAAGGCAAAAGCGAGCGCTGAGCTTGACCGCCTTCCGACGCGCCGACTGGTCCCAAGACGGCCACCGGGCGCCCGTGCCGCGTGATGATCGTCTGCCGTCCGCGTTCGGCAGCCGTGAGCAAGTCCGGCAGCTGGTTGCGGGCCTCTTCGGCACCCTTCCGCTGTGGTTTCGCCATTTCGTGACTGTACGGTCCGTACAGTCGAGCTGTCAAGCCGCCCCGGCCAATTCACTCCTGCTCCGGAATGGGCATGCACTCCATTTCATGGTGCCTCCGACAATTTGACATTCGAACCAATGCGCGGGAACCTTCGGGCTCAGCGCTCGACGGCTACAAAGAACTTAGACGAATCGGCCCGACTCGACAGGAGCCGCCTCCGGGGCCGTCGGCTCGCGACGACTGTTCCGTGGTCTCGAGAAGGCGCGCGGCGCCTGAGGCACGAGCGCCCGATGCTGCAAGACCTGAAGCACGCGATCCACGAGCTGCGCCGCAGCCCGGCGTTCACGGCCGTGGCCGTGCTCACGCTCGCGCTCGGCATCGGCGCGAATACCGCGATCTTCGGCGTCGTGAATCGAGTCATGCTCTCGCCTTTGCCGTACCCGCAGGCGGAGCGCTTCGTATACCTCTCGCTCTCGTACCAGCAGGGGCCTTTCGGAATGTTCGTGACGATCGCCCCCGACGTCGCCCGCGATTGGCTCGGCGCCCCCTCGCTCGAGGCCGCGGCGGCCTTCTCGACGCATGATTTTCTCGCCTACGACGATCGCGGCGCGCGCATCGTCCATGGCCTCGCCGTGACCGACGGCTTGCCGGCGTTCCTCGGCGTGCAGCCCGTGCTCGGCCGGGCGTTCAGCGCCGACGACGCGCGCCCCGGAGCCCCGCCCACCGTCTTGCTGAGCTACGCGATGTGGCAGCGCGACTACGGCGGCGCGCCCGACGTGCTGGGACGCGCGATCACGCTCGACGACGTCTCGCGCACGGTCATCGGCGTCATGCCGGCTCGCGCGGACGCGTTCGCGCCCGCGCAGGCTTCGGCCGACGTCTGGCTGCCGCTCTCGCTCGACACCGGCCCCGGCGCGGCGCGGGGATCCGACGCGATTCAAGTCATCGCGCGCCTTCGCGCCGGTGTCTCCGCGGACACGGCGGCCCGCGAGCTCAATGACCTCGCCGAGCGAGTTTGGGAAAACCGCCCGGCCCCGAGGCCCGATCTCAAGCTCGTCACGCGAGTCAGGTCGTCGAGCGACGTTTTCGTGCAAGCCGGCACGCGGGACGGGCTCGTCGTGCTGCTCGGCGCCGTCGGCGCCGTCCTGCTCGTCGCATGTGCGAACGTCGCGAACCTGCTGCTCGCGCGCGGCGCGGCGCGCTCGAGGGACATCGCACTCCGTGCCGCGCTCGGCGCGAGCGGCTGGCGGCTCGTGCGCCAGCTGCTGACGGAATGTTTCGTGCTGGCCCTCGCGGCCGGCGTCGTCGGCGTCGCGCTCGGTTGGCTCATGCTTCGCGTGATCGTGCCGCTCCGCCCCAGGGGCTTGCTCGACTTGAGCGACATCCACCTCGATCCCACCGTGCTCGCGTTCACCTTCGGGCTCTCCCTCGTGACGGCCGTCGTCTTCGGGCTCGTGCCGGCCCTGCACGTGATTCCTTCGACGCTCGGCCGCGCGCTGCGGCACGGCGGCGGCGGATCCGGCGTCGTGCGCGGCGGCGGGCTTCGTCTCAGACGGCTGCTCGTCGCGGGCGAGATGGCGCTCTGCGTGATTCTCCTCGTCTCGGCCGCCCTGCTCGTGCGCAGCATCGT
>DASTSM010000101.1:0-6572 GCA_035760685.1 Gammaproteobacteria bacterium
TTCCAGTCCATCGCCCCGCAGAAAAAATGGGGTCTGACCCCAATTTTCACCACCGCCCGAGGTTCGGCGCGAAGTCGACGGACATGGCCGCGTCGTAGTAGCGCAGGCTCGCGCCGAGCGGCGGAGCGACCGCGTCGAGCCGCGCGCGGTCCTCGTCGGTGATCTCGACGTTGACGGCGCCGAGGTTGTCGACGAGCTGCTCCAGCGTGCGCGGGCCGATGATCGGCGCCGTGACCCCGGGCTGCGCGGCGTTCCAGGCGAGCGCGAGCTGCGACGCCGTGCAGCCCTTCTCCGCCGCGATCTCGATGACCGCTTCGATGACGTCGAAGGCCGCGGGCGTCGCCGGCCGGCCGAAGTTGTCCTTGCCGTCGTGCCAGCGGCCCTGCGCGCTCTGATCGTCGCGCCGATACTTGCCGCTCAAGAGCCCGCCGCAGAGCGGGCCCCACGGGATCACGGCAAGACCGAAGCTCTGCGCCGCGGGCAGGAGCTCCCGCTCGGCGGTCCGGTCGAGCAGGTTGTAGGCGGGCTGCTCCGAGACGAACCGGTTGAGTCCGAGCTCCTTCGAGGCCCAGAGCGACTCCACGAGCTTCCACGCGGGAAACATGCTCGTGCCGATGTAGCGCACCTTGCCGGCCCGGATCAGGTCGTCGAGCGCGCGCAGGGTCTCGTCGATCGGAATGTCCGACTGCGCGCGATGCAGCTGAAAAAGGTCGATCCAGTCGGTCTTGAGGCGCTTCAGCGACGCTTCGCACCCCGCGATGACGTGCCGGCGGCTGAGGCCCCGCGCATTCGGATCCGTGCGGTTCTCGGGGAAGAAGACCTTCGTCGCGAGGATCGTCCGCTCTCGGCGCGCGTTCCGCGCGAGGGCCTTGCCGACGATGCGCTCGCTCTCCCCTTCGCCGTACGCGTTCGCCGTATCGAGAAAGTTGATGCCCGCCTCGAGCGCGTGCTCGATCATCTCGATCGAATCGGCCTCGCCCGTGCGCCGGCCGAACATCATCGTGCCGAGGCAGAGCCGGCTGACCTTGACCCCCGTGCGTCCGAGATTGCGGTACTCCATGACTCGACGCCCTCGTCTCGATTCCGTGCCCGACGCCCCGCGCCCCCCTCCTAGGCCTTCGGCAGGAAATCGCCCTTGCCGATCTGCACCCCGTTATGGCGCAGGATCGCGTAAGCCGTCGTGATGTGGAAGTAGAGATTCGGGATGACGAAGCTCAGCAAATAGCTCTGCCCCGTGAACGTCCTCGTGGTCGGCCCGAGCTTGAGCTCGATCGTGCGCGTCTCGGCGCCCTCGAACTGCGAAGCCTTGAACGACTCGACGTAGTCGCGCGTCTTTCGCACGCGCCGATCGAGGTCCGCGAACGTCTGCTCGTCGTCCGCCCACTTCGGCACCTCGACTCCGGCAAGCCGCGCGAGGCCGTTCTTCGCCATGTCGGACGCGATCTGCACCTGGCGAATCAGATGGAACATGTCGGGTGCGAGCCGCGCGTTGAGAAACACCGCGGGATCGATCTTGCGCGCCGCCGCGTCGGCTTCGGCCTTCGCGAGCAGGGCCGCGAGGTTCGCGAGCATGCTCGAGAAGACGGGAACGGTTTGATCGTAAACGGAGATGGCCATCGCAGACTCCTTTGCGATTCCGATGATGAGGTGCCGCGGATCATAATCGAGAACCCCGCAGCATGCTCGACCGCGAAAGCCGCCGGCTTCGGGGCGGCGGGCCGAAGCCGAAGCCACGGCCGCCGCCACGCGCGCGAGCGCCTCACCCCCCGAGCGCGACCTCCTCGGGCGTGTCGGCGGCGCTCAGCGCTTCCCACGTGTGCCGGGCGAAACCGACGCCCGCCTCGTTGAAGTAGTTGTAGCTCACGTCGCAGCCGGCCGCGAGAATCGGCGCGAGCTCCTCCGGGAAGACGTGCGTCGCGCTGATGAGCCCCTGATACCCGCGCGCCCGCAGCTCGCGGCACGCGAGCAGCTTCGCTTGCAGGTCCGGGATCGCGAGCAGGATCGCCTGGATGCGGTCGAGATTCAGCAGCTGCCAAAAGCTCGAGTCCTCCGCGTCGGCATAGGCGACGCGGCGGCCCTCGCGCAGATGCCGCTCGAGCTTACCGGGGTCGCTGTCGACGCCGACGATATTGTCGCGGTGCCGCCGCATGTAGTCGAAGGCGCCCGTGCCGACGCGGCCCATGCCGACGATGAGGATCTCGGCGCGACCGAGCGTGATCGGCTCGTCGTCCGGATGGCGCTTGTCGCGCTCGAGGCGATCGAGCCAGCGCCTCGTCTTGCGGTAAATCGTTTGCGCATAGGCGCTCAGCGGACCCGCGGCCATGAACGACAAAGCGACCGTGACGGCCGCGATGACGAGCCAGCCCTGCGGCAGGATTCCGTCGGCGACCGCGAGCTGCACCACGATGAGCCCGAACTCGCTGAACGTCGTGAGGTTCACGGCGGTCAGCAGGCTCGTGCGGGCGCGAAGGCCGAACGCGAGCAGCAGCCCGAAGAAGCCTAGCCCCTTGAGCGGGAGCAGCAGCAAGACGAGCGCGGCGATCTCGAGCTGGGTCCAGCTCGGAGAGCCGCTCAATCCGATCGACAGGAAGAAACCGACGAGAAACAGCTCCTTGAGGCTCCAGAGGGCATCGCTGAGCTCCTGGGCTCGGCGGTGATCGGACAGCATGGTGCCGAGCAGCAGCGCGCCGAGATCCGGGCTGAGGCCCAAGTGCTGGAACGCCTCGCCGCCGAGCGCGAGCGCGAGCGTCGCCCCGAAGAGCACGAGCAGCTCGCCGTGACCGACCCAGTCGAGCGCGCGCGAGAGCACGGGCCGAAGCAGCGGCAGGCCGAGCACGATCACGGCGTACGGCGAGGGCGCGTGCGTGCTCAGCGCGGCGAGCAGCGCGACGGCCGCGATGTCCTGCACGATGAGGATTCCGATCGCGACGCGCCCGTGGACCGCACGGAGCTCGCGGGCCGACTCGAGCTCCTTGCCGGCGAAAACCGTGCTCGAGAAGCCGAGCGCGAGCGCGAGGGTCACGGCCGCGAGCGGAGCGAAGCCGCCGAGCGACATGAACAGCGCGAAGACGACGACGCCGAAAATCGCGAGATGCGCGACCGCGCTGCCCCAGACCTCGTGGCGAAACAACGTCTTGAGCCGCAGCTTCAGACCTACCGCGAACAGGAGCAGCAGCACGCCCGCTTCCGCAAGCGAGTCGAGCACGGGCGTTGACTCGACGCCGAACGCGCCGAGCACGAATCCCGCGCCGAGGAAACCGACGAGCGGCGGCAGTCCTATCCGCAACGCCACAAATCCCGCCACCAACGCGGCAACGATCCAAGTCGCCGACACCGCAAGCCCTCCCGATGAGTCGCTGTCATTATGCCCGGCTTGCCGCGTCGGCTCGACTGCTTTGCCGCCGACGGCGCAGTCGGTCGAGCGTTGCCTGCCTACCGAACGACGCCTCCGCGTGCGGGTCGAATCACGGACGGCGAGGGGCGCAGAATCAGTGACGTCGTCGTTCCCCGTGCGCGCCGGTGCGCGCTAGGATGAAGCGCGCCGGCGAGCGCAGCCGAACGGAGGTGCATTCGGTGAGAGTCGTGAAGATCTTCGCAGGGGTCCTCGGCGGGATCGTGCTGCTCTCGATCGTCGCGGCCGCCGTGCTCGTCGCGACCTTCGATCCGAATCGATACAAGGACTACGTGACGCGATGGGCCGAGCAGCGCACCGGGCGCGAGCTCACGATCGGCAGCGACCTGCACCTCAAGCTCTTTCCGTGGCTGGCCGTCGAGACGGGCGACATCGAGATAGGCAACGCGCAAGGCTTTGGCGAAGGACCGTTCGCAACCATCGAGCGGGCCTCGGCCGAGGTCAAGCTCTGGCCGCTGCTCGCGAAGCGCGTCGAGGTCGGCAAGATCGACATCCAGGGCCTGCAGCTGAACCTCGCCGTCGACGCGAGCGGCCGCGGCAATTGGGAAGACCTGGCCGCGCGCGGGCCTGAGCCGGCTCCCGACGCCGGCGGCGCGCAGGCCGGGTCGTCTTGGCTCGACACGCTCGACGTCGCGGGAGTCGAGGTCACCGACAGCTCGCTGCGCTGGAGCGACGCGACCGGGCTCCGTTACGCGATCGCCGTCGACGAGATCTCGTCCGGCCCGATCCGCCCGGGGCAGCCGACTCCGCTCCACGCCGCGCTCGAGGTGCGCGACGCGGCGGCCGGATGGGCCTACTCGGTCGGCGCGGAAACAGAGGCCACGCTCGCCGACTCGGGCGTCGAGCTTCGCGACACATCGGCCACGATCCGATCCGCCGGCGGCACGCCCCAGGGCACCGGCCGCCTCACGGCCGCGCTCATCGCCGTCGCGCCCGACGGCACCGTCCGGCTCGGCGAGACGCGCCTCGAGGCGACGCTCGAGCCGAGCGCCGCGAGCACGAAGAAGCACGACCTCGCGGCCGGCTGGTCCAAGGCCGCCTACGCACCCGGCGCCGGCACGCTCGAGATCGACGGCCTTTCGACACGCATCGACGGGATCGACGCCGCGTGGCAGGTCGACGCCCGCGGTCTCCCGGCCGCCCCCGAGCTCGACGGCAGCGTGCGCATCAAGGCCGCTTCGGCCGGCGCGGTGCTCGAGCTACTCGGCTTGACGCCGCCGGCCGGCGTCCCGCCGGCAGAGCTCGGCACGTTCGATCTCGCGGGGGACTTCCGCACGGCGCTCGCTTCGAGCGAGCCGGGCGCGGATTCCGGCTACGCGATCAAGACGCTCGCGCTCGAGAAGATCGAGGGCGCCTGGCGAGGCGTGAAGATCTCGGGCGCGGGCTCGCTCGAGGGCGGCAACAAGCTCGCGGCGCGCTTCGAGATTCCCGCGTTCACGGCCGACGATACGCTCCGCAAGATCGTCGCCGCGAACCTGCCGGACGGGATGAACGCGGCCGCGTTGCAGCGCGTCGCGCTCTCCGGGCGCGTCGAAGCCGACCTCGACGGCGGCCGTTTCGCGCTCGCCGACGCGCAGGCCGAGCTGCTCGGCGCGAAGCTCACGGGCAGCATGGAGGCGGTGCCGCAGGCGAACGGCACGCTCTATCGCGGCGCACTCAAGACGTCGCGTTTCGCGCCGGACGCTTTCGCCGCGTTCCTCGGCAAGAACCTCTCCGAGAAGATCGCGCCGAGCGAGCTCGGCACCCTGTCGCTCGACACGCGCTTCTCTTACGACTCGGGCACGGACTCGGCGACGCTCGAGCCGCTCGCATTCGAGGCCTTCGGCCTCTCGGCCTCGGGCAAGCTCACGGCCGCGAACGTCACGGGCACGCCCGTGCTCGAGGGCGACGCGCAGCTGCCCACGTTCTCGCCGCGCGATCTTCTGCGGCGCTTCGGACAGCCCGCTCCCGAAACGTCGGACCCGAAGGCGCTGCAGAAGGCCGGCATCGCGACGCACTTCAGGATCGACGGCGGCCGCGGCCGGTTCACGAACATGACCCTCGCGCTCGACGACAGCCGCATTACGGGCGAGTTCACGGTCGCGGGCGTCCGCAATCCCGACTACCGGTTCGCGCTCGCGATCGACCGCATCGACGCCGACCGCTATCTGCCGCCCCCGCAGAGCCAAGCGAAGGCGGGCCAGACGACCGCGGGCGAGATCGAGCTCCCGGCCGAAGCCCTGAGCAACCTCACGCTCGACGGCACGCTCAAGGTCGGGCAGCTCAAGCTCGCGAACCTCGACCTCGCCGAGGTCTCGACGGGTATCGCCGTCGGCAACGGCGAGGCGCACCTCTCGAACGCGGGCGCTAAGCTCTACGGCGGCCGCTTCGACGGCGCGTTCGACGTCAAGGCGGCGGGCAAGGAGCCGGGCCTCACGCTGACGGGCAAGGCCGCGGGCCTCGATCTCGCCCCGCTCATCGCGGCGCTCACGCGAAGTCCCGCGAACTTCAGCGGCAAGGGCGACTTCGACCTCCGCCTCGCGGGCAAAGGCGCGACCGTCATCGAGAACGTCAAGACCGCGGGCGGGCATGTCACGTTCTCGATGAAGGACGGCGCAATCGAAGGCTTCAACCTCGGCCGCACGCTCTGCGCCGTGTACAACTCCACGCAGAAGCAGCCGGCGCCCGCGGATCAGCCCAAGGTCACGCGCTATCAGGTCGTCAGCGGCGCGGCGGACGTCGCGAACGGCGTCGCGTCGAGCTCCGACCTCCTCGCGCGCGCGTCGTTCATGGACGTGACGGGCAAAGGGCGGCTCGAGCTCGCCGCGCAGCGCCTCGACTACTCGCTCGAAGCGAAGCTCACGGGCAAGATCGGCATCGCGGGCTGCGAATCGATGGAGCCGCTGATCGGCGAATCGATCCCGCTCACGCTCCGCGGCACCGTGACGGACCCCTCGATCAGCCCGGACTTCAGCGCGATCATCCAGCGCCGGCTCAAGAACGAAGTGAAGGAGCGCCTCCAGGACCGGCTGCTCAAGGGCATCCTCAAATAGCGATGCTCGACCGCGTGAAGCGCCGGCCGCGTGAAGCACCGGCACTTGGGAATAACCGGCGGTGCAGTCGGTGAATGCGCAAGCAATGCCCGTCGACGGCGCAACGCCGTTCGTTCGGAAACTACGTA
>DASTSM010000102.1:0-3598 GCA_035760685.1 Gammaproteobacteria bacterium
GCATGCCCTCCCCTTCGACCACCGTGTCGAAGACGAAGAGCGGCACCGGATCCGTGACCTCGATCTGGTACACGCGGTCACGGGAGCTCCCGCAGTTCCACCACACGGCCCGCGCCTTGTACTTGCCCATCTGGCCGAGCGAGCGCGTCGGCCGCGCGCGCCACGTCTCGCCGCCGTCGTCGCTGACTTTGAGCGTCGCGAGCGGGTTCTGCCCTTGCCCGACCGTGACGCCGTGTCCGGCGTTGAAGACGATCTCGAAGCGCCGATGCGAGGCGCGGTTTCGCTCCGCGTACACGGGCTGATAGGTCCACGCGACCCGCTGCGGCTCGCCCCACTCCTCGTGCGTGTCGGGATCGAGGATCCCGATCTTGCCCGAGTGCGCGTCGCCGACGAGCTGCATGCCGTAGGCCTTGATCAGCACGTTCGCGCGCCAGCGACCGTATCCGAGCGACTCGCGCTCGTGCCACTCGCCGGTCGTCGTATCGAACACGAGCGTGCGGCCCGCATTCGGGAGCTGCAGCGCGTAGAAGTGATGTCCTTCCTGCGAGTACGTCAGCGCGAAGGCATCGCCGATCGTCGAGCGCTGCAGGATCGCCTCGATGCCGTGCTGGCTCACGCGCTGCGGCGCGGTGCCCGCCTGGCGGCGAACGGTGAGATCGCTCGCGAGCCAGTAGATCGCAGAGTCCTGTTTGCCGGGGCTGTGGGCCGCGGCGCAGCCGAGCTCGATCAATCCGCCGGGGGAGCGTGCGAAAGGCGAGCCCGTCGGTCGCGCCGCGTTATACCAGAATTCCGTCGTCTCGGTCCCGAAGAGCACGAGCTCGCGGTGATCGACGAGGAGCGAAATGAGCGGATCCGGCGCGCCGTCCGCGGTCGAAAAGTCGAGCGCGTTGAACGTGACGGCGTTCAGCCCCGAATTGAAAAACGCGCTCGTCCCAGGCCGCACGAATACGAAATAGCCGTCGACGAAGGCGACGTCGGACGCACTCCAGTCGAGGAAGACCGGATCGCTGATCTGCGAGACGCTCGTGCCGTCGAAGTGATAGGCGCTGTGCTCCTGCGGGCGGACGATGACGATATCGTTGCCGTTCGTCGCCATGCGCACGCGCTCGGCGCCCGCGACCGATCCCGTCACGGCCGTCGCATTGCCGTTCGGCGCGATCTCATAGAGCTCCTCGCCCGAGAGCGCGTAGAGCGTCTGGTCGCGCAGGATCGCCCCGCGAATCGGTCCTTCTCCGATCTCGATCCACGGCTTGATTCCCGGCGCGCGCCGGAGGATCACGGGCCCCTTGGTGGAGTCGCGCGGCGCCTGCTCGGCGAAGACGTTCAGCAGCCGCGACGAGCTCGCGGCCGGGCTCGGCAGCCGGTAGGAAGCGATCGGAAGCGGCAGCTGCACAGCATCACTCCATCGGCCACGTGTAGAAGTGCGGATAGCCCGACGGATACGGCAGATGATCGAGCGTCATCTCCGTCTGCGGCGAATACCGCTTCACGATGCCGGTGTAGGTCTGCTCGGCGATTCGCTGCGCATCCGGCAGGAGCTCGACGCCGTACTCGCCGGCGAGCTCGCGGGCCAGGCTGTCCTTGATCCCGCGCTGATCCTTGATGTCGATCGGCAGCTCGTCGTCGAGCTCGTCGACGACGTGCCACGGGATACGGACGCCGTCCGCGATCCACTGCGCGATCATCTGATTGAGCGAGCGTAGCGCCGCGACGCCCTGCTCGGCCGAAGGCGTTTCGTTCTCGTCGATGATGTTCGCGACGCGGAGCGCGTCCGTGATCATGTCGATCGCCGTCAAGCTCATGCCGCGCTGCTCCTCGTGACGCGGGGCAGCCCCTCGATGCCTTGCTTCGCCCAGCGCTCGAGCTCACGGCCGAGATGCCCGCCCCATTCCTTGAGACCGCAGTGCTTGAAGCCGATGTCGGGATCGACCCAGAGATCGAAGCCCGCCCGCCGCAGCTTGTGGCTCAGCACAACGTCCTCGCCGAGCAGGATCGACTTACCGCCCCGCTCCGCGAGCTCGAGGTCGAAGATGTGTTTGGTCGCGAGCTCGCGCCCCTCGTGGAGATGCATGTACGTCGGCGCCGTCTCGGCGAGCGCTTCCATCGCGCGACGCGACACGAGCAGGAATCCGGTTGGCACCATCCGCGCCTCGAGGAGACCGCCTTCGGTGCGGCCGGTCGGCTCGAACGGGAACCAAGCAGGATCCGACTTGACCGGATAGACGCCCGCGACGACGTCCTTCGCGTGCGACAGCAGCTTCAGGACGCCCCGCGGATCGAAGCCCAGGTCGCCATCGAGCCAGAGAATGTGCGTGTATCGCGGCTCGTCGAGGAACCGCTGCGCGAGGTAGTTGCGCGCGTACTGGATGAGCGTGAAGCGGGCGGCCATCTCGAGCTCGAGCTCGACGCCGTGCTGAGCGCAGAGGAGCACCGCCGTCATCAGCGACTCGACGTAGCGCCAGTGCACCGTCGCGTCATACGTCGGCGTCGCGATCATGATCCGCGCGACCGGGCCCGCGGGCACCGTCCGCTCGGGCGCGGGCGCAAGCGCCGAGCTGACCGCATGAGCGAGCGGCGTCGCCTTCACGCCGCAGCCCTCGCCAGATGCGGAGCGACGACGGCAATCCGCCCGAGGTTGATCGCATTCGGCCAGCGCTCGTAGAACGCGTCCTGGCGGTCGGCGTTGTCGAACAGAATCACCGCCTGCTCGATGCGGCTGCCGAGATAATCGCGGACCCTATGCCGGATCGAGCCGTCGCGGCCATCCGGCTGCCGGAAGGCAGGCCCGTCCGAGAGCACGAAATCGAACTTCTGGGGCAGGCCCGCCGGGATCCGATACCACCGCCCGTGCGGACCGTCGACGAGCGGGGCGTCGTGCACGACGACGTTCGTGAGGCCGTAGCGCTTCGCTGCCATGCGGACGCGGATCGCCCACTCGGGCGAGTCCTCGAGCGCGTGGATCTCGGCGCCCGGGTTTCGCGCCGCCATGATGAGCGTCGAGACGCCGGAGCCGAGCTCGAGCACGCTGCGCTTGCCCTCGACCATGCGCGCGACCGCGATGAGGCCTTCGGGCGGCATCTGGTAGCGATTCGCCCAGAGGTACGCGACCTCGCGGCACGCGCGCGTGATCGCATCATCGTCCGCGGCCGTCCTGATCACATCGAGCGCGTAGCCGAAGTCGCCCTCGCGCTTACGCAGCCACGCGCCGAGTGTGCCCGACGCGGGCCCGTGCTCGAACCAGAGCTCGGGATCCACGTAAATCCTGAATCCCGCCTCGCGCGCCTTCTTGCAGAAATAGTAATCGCCGCCGCAGCGCTTGCCTTCGTGAAACCCGCGTTCGAAGAAGATCGCGGTCGGCGCCGTGTCCTCGCGGCGCGCCCAGAACTTTTGCTGATGCGGCTCGAGCGCCTCGAAGACGCGGCGGCGGATCCGCATGAAGCCCGTCGGCGCGGCCTTGACCTCGATGAGGCCTCGCTCGTCTTTCTCGATCGGTCCCGGCAGCCAGCGAAGCGGATAGGAGAGCTCGACCTTCTTCTGCGGATAGCTGCCCGCGACGATGTCGGCGTCATGCGAGAGCAGCTGCCGCAGCGCGCCCGGT
>DASTSM010000103.1:0-6650 GCA_035760685.1 Gammaproteobacteria bacterium
GACCTCGCCGACCGCGCCGCCCGCGCCGACCTCGCCGACCTCGCCGACCTCGATCCCGGATTCAAGCTGCAGCTCGAATCCTGGATCTCGGTTCGACGCCAGCTCCGAAGGGAGATGGCCCAAGCGCTTCTCGAGACGTGCACGTGGGAGGCGTCGAACTGATGCAGGCGACGAAGAAGGGCATCGAGATCAACCGCGAAGAGCTCTGGGCGCTGCTCGCGTTCACGGGCGACGGGGAGCAGTACGCGTGCGTGCACTTCCGCGTTAACGGCTCGGCCAAGCTCGAGGCGGCCGCGACGGACGGCAAGCGGTCCGTCGAATGCGTCGGCCCTGCCGAGGGCGCCGCGCCAGGCGAATGGGCCATCGATGCCGACTTCCTCGAGCTCTGCCGGAACGCGTGTGACGCACCTGAGAAGAGCATCCTGATTCGGCTCTCGTCGGCGGGCATCCGCGACGCCCACGTGGTTGACGAGCAGGGCGAGATGATTGCGCCGATCGGCTGGCACCGCGCCGCCTCGAGCTCGCAGGTGACCATGTCCGACGTCATCGTCGGCCTGCAGGTCCCGAGCGACGCGAAGCACATGGGCTCGTGGTGCGCGATCGACCCGGCGGCCGTGCTACGCGGTCTGTCGCGTGTGCGCGTCGCCGCCGACGATTGCCCGATCACGCTGTACCCGGGCCCGAACCCGACGGCCCCTATGCACTTCGAATGCCGTTCGGAGCACGGGCACTGGAAGGGCGCGATCGTGCCCGAGAAGGTGATCGGGCCGGGCTCCGAAGCCGACGAGCCGCCGCAGCCCGACGAGGGCGCGCCGGGCCGCGCGGATCGACAGACCAGGCTCGACCTTGAGGACCGCGCGAACGCTCCGAAGGACGGCGCCCGCGACGAGCGAGACGACGACGATCCGATCATCGATGACGCGGAGGCCGCGCGCATCAAGGCCGAGCAGAAGGGCGCGCACGGACTCACGACGAACCTCGCGCCACCGAAGAAGGGCGGTCGCGGCAAGCGCAAGAAGGCGGGGGGCTAGAGAGCGTGCTCGTCGCGCTCGGCATCGACCACAGCCTCACGGCCTTCGGCGTGACGGCGGTGCGCTCCGATTGGGAGCTCGACTTCACCCGCGTCGTGCGCGCGACGTGGGAGACGAAGCCCGGACTGCCGGCGCCCGCGCGTCGCGCCCAGCTCACGGCCTCCCTGGTCCACTTTGTTCGACGGCTTGACATCGCGCCGTCTGACATCCGCGCGGCCATCGAGGGCGGCATCTTCATGCGCGGCAAGGCGGATAGCATCCGCTCCCAAGAGCGGCTCGCCGGCGTCGTCGAGGATGCCCTCTGGAAGCTCGGTATTGAGCTCGCAATCGCCGAGCAGCGCGCGGTGCGCTCCGTCTTCATGGGCCGATCGGCGAGCTTCGGACGAGGCGCCGGCGCCATCGCGCAGGCCATGCTCGGCGAGGTCGCGCCCGTCACGCGGACGTGGTTCGAAGCCGAGCTCGACGCGTTCCTAGTCTCGAACTACGCGCTCGCCGAGGCCGGCGAGGCGTTCATCTCCTGCGCACCCGCCATCGAGCCCGGACGACCCCGGCGTGGAAGGAAGGTCGCGTGAAGGGCCCCGAGGCAGCCGCGCTGCTAGAGGGCCTCTGCGTGCTCCTGCGCGGCCGAGACGAGCTGCAGCCGCAGACGTTCCTTCTCGCCGGCATTCGCGTCACGATCGGCGACACCGAGGAAGAGACCACCACGGCGCGCGGCCGCGGCTCCCGCGGCGGCATGACGAACGCCGAGAAGTGCGCTCACCGCCGGGCGAAACGAGCAGCCGAGCGCCCGACCCCACCCGACCCCAGCACGACCCCACCACCGACCCCACGTGTGGGGTCGCGCGGTGACCCCGCGCCGACCCCACTCGGCGGTGTCGCGACCCCACTTCCGACCCCACTTGACCCCACTTCTTCCGGGGTCGTGCCCCCCTCTGCACTCCCCCAGTCCGGAAGTAATGGTTGTGATCTTTCAAGAGAAAACAACGACCACGACCGATCCGGAGCGCGCGCGAGCGCGACCCCACCAGCGACCCCACTTCCGACCCCACTAACGGGGTCGCCGCCGCGGAGCCTCGCCGAGGCGATGCGCCTGCCGCTGCTCGAGCGCGCGCAGCTCGCCTTCGCCTGCGAGCAACGCGGCGAGACCCATCTCGTGAGGGCGATGTGCCCGCACGAATGGCCCGAGCTGCAGGAGCTCGCGGAGTACTTCCGCCGCGTGACGGCACTCGCGCACGTGCAGGCGGGGCCCTGGCCGAGCGCCGCCACCAAGCGCTTGGTCGAGATGCTCGCCGCGCCGCACCTCCCGAGCACCATCAGGCAGGGCTTCGACGCCCTCCCGGACTCGAGCTGGTGGGAAGACCCGACCAGGCGCCGCCTTGGGCTCGCCGGCGTCTCCCCGCGCGTCCTCGAGATGGTGCTCACCGAGCGCGCCGAGAAGCGCCCCAAGAGTTCCACGCGCGAGCTCGTGCGCCGCGTGCGTGAAGCCGGCGCCGGCGCGCCGGAAGCGCTCGGCACGATGCTCGGCCGCGTGGTGTCGGGAGGTCGCGAATGAGGGTCGATCCGGAGCGCGAGTACTTCGAGCGGCGCGCGCGCGAGGCGCAGGCCTCGCCGGCCTACCAGCGGCATGCGGCGGAGGGCGCGCGCGAGCGCAGGCGCGCGGAAGCCCGGGAGCGCGGCGAGCGGCTCCGGGCGTCGGCCCTGCGCGTGATCGAGGCCCTCGACGGCGGCAAGGCGACGCTCGTCACGCAGCTCGAGGAGCTCATCCACGACGTCGGCGCCGGTGTCGAGTCGCTCGCGGCCTGGGCGGTCGCCGCGCGCGCTCATCGCGAGCTCACGCCCATCGAGCTCCGCGGCGTCGCGGCCGCGCTCGGGAGCGCCCGCCTCGAGACGGTGCTCGGCCGCACGGACTGGATGCTCCAGGCCGAGCCCGAGAAGCGCCCTGCCCTACTCGAGCGCTGGCG
Source organism: Gammaproteobacteria bacterium (assembly GCA_035760685.1). Taxonomy (GTDB): domain Bacteria; phylum Pseudomonadota; class Gammaproteobacteria; order Steroidobacterales; family Rariloculaceae; genus ZC4RG20. Next base: position 2,993 of record DASTSM010000103.1, read on the forward strand.
GCAGCACGACGCCCGGGGGCAGCGATGACGCCGGAGTGGGAACGTCGCCCCGGCATGCAGGAAGCCCTCGAGATCGTCGAACGCGTCGAGGCAGGTGGAGGGTCCGTGCCTGAGCAACGCGGGCGCATCGCGCGGCACGCGCGCCTGCTCGAGCCGCTCGACCCCGAAGTCGCGGCCGCGCTGCGCGAGCTACTCGAGCGCGAGGTGGCGGCTTGAAGGCGAACGACGAGCTCTACTGCGCCGACCTCGACTGGTTCCTCACCCAGCGGGACATCGAATGCGGCTGGCGGACGAACTTCGGCGGCTTCGTCGCCATGCTCGAGCGCGGCGGCTCGAGCTCCGGCGCGAATTCGAGCGACCCGTATCACGAGCTCTACGTGAACCGCCTCGAGACCTTCGAGCGCGACCGCCGGCTCTCGCTCGAGTGGACGCAGCTTCCCCTACCGATCAAGCGGGTTTTGCGCGCGCACTACGCCGCGGCCGCGGTCTCGGGGTGGTGCAAGGGCGTCGGCGGCGAGCTCGGCAAGCTCGCGGGCACGGCCGTCCTCGTCGCCTTCGACGCCGGCGAGCTCGGCGACTTCCTCGCCGCCTGCTCGAATCCGTCCGCCGACGCCGCGGGCGACCGCATCGCGAAGGTACGCGACCTGGCCGAGGAAGCGGCGCGCGCCGCGCACCGGGTCTACTACGAGGTGGTCGGCGCCGCGCTCGACGCATGGGTCGCATAGGCCGGCCCCGTCGCGCGCTCATCTCCGTCGCCGAGGCGGCCCGCGCCGCCGGCGTGAGCCGCAAGGTCATGCTCGCGCGCCTGCACCGGCTCGAGGAACACGCCGGCGGCGGCATCCTCGTGAGCTACCAGCCGCGCGGGAAGAAGCCGCGGAAGTACTGGGTGAACGCCGAGGCCATGCGCGTCGCCATCACCGGGGCTGCCCCCGAGCTCGAGCGCCGGCTCGAGGAGACGGCGTCCAAGGTCGCGCTTTTGGAAAAGAAACTCGAGCGGCTCGCGCTCGCGCACAAGGCCTTGAAACACCAAGCAAAGCCGCCACGCTGAGACGTTCAGTCGCGGGGCACGTTGGCCGGAATGTGGCACATCGTCGCCCATCGCCGGGCCCTATCTTGTAAAAGCGCGCGCCGCCGGCGGGCTGCTACCCTGTCGGGTGGTGGCCAAGCCGGACGAGCGCCGCACCAACTTCGAGGTCAATCTCGACCTCGCCGTCCGCTGCATGGGTTGCGGCGTCGAGCGCGAGGCCGAGGGTGACTTCCTCATGCAGGGCGAGAGCACGGCGATTGCGAAAGCCAAAAACCCCTGCGAGTGCGGAGACGAGCGAATCCGGGTCACCTGGTCGCTCGGGCCGTAAACGCGACAAGCAGCACGTGTGGCTGAGCGAGGACCTCGCCACGTCCCTCGTCGCCGAAGCGGCGACCAGACCCGGGCCCGAGCATCGCCTCGCCGTCTGTGCCCGCTACGGCGTCTCGATCCGGACGCTGGAACGGTGGGAAGCGAAGAGTCGGTCGTCGGTTGAGCTGGCGGCCATCGTCGAGCGTAAAAAGAAAGCCGGCCGCGCCCGCTGGGATCGAGAGGCTCGCGACACCATGGTCGAGCTGCTCGCCGCGATTCGGCGGGTCCTGCCGAACGCGACGATCGCAGACCTGCGAATGCTTGCGGGAGGAGTGAAGGTCGTCGGCGAGCTGCTCGTGTCTCGAGACATCTTCCCCGCCGCACGAACCGACGATGGCGAGCACGATAGCCCGAGTCCTCGCAATGAAGCGGCTCCGCGACCGGATGCTGCTCGAAGCGGGGACGGCGCGCCCCCGATCCATTGACGCCCGCGCGGTCGGCCTCGCCGACTTCGTCCCGCTCGCGAGCCCGCAGCTCGATAAGCCGACGCACCTGGCGCCCTACGTGACGCTGCTCGAGCGCGCGCTCTCCGGAGAGCCCGTGCGAGCCGTAGTCGCTGCGCCGCCGCAACACGGCAAGACAACCGTCGCGCAGCACGCGTTCGTATGGGGCCTGCTCCGGAACGGTCGCGGCCGGCACGCGTACGTCACGTTTCAGCAGACGCGCTCGGGAGAGGTCGCGCGAGAAACGGCCCAGATCGCCGTCGGCGCAGGCCTCGACGGCATCGGCAATCGCAAGTTTCTCCGCTCGGCCGCGGGCGGGTCCGTGCTCTGGACGAGCATCGACGGCGGCATTACCGGCTACCCGGTAGACGGGCTCTGCCTCGTCGACGACCCGTTCGCCGACGAGAACGAGGCCCGGTCGAAGATCATCCGCGATCGGAAGGACTCGGTTCTTCGAAGCGCGATCCTCCCGCGCCTGCACCGTCACGCGTCGTGCATCGTCATGGCGACACGCTGGCACCCGGACGACCTCTCGGGGCGGCTAGTCGCCGAGGGCTGGGAGTACCTCCGCATCCCGGCAATCGCCGAGGACGACGACCCGCTCGGCCGCGCGCCGGGCGAACCACTCGCGCCCGCCCGCTTCCCGCTCGACGTGCTCGAGCGCCGGCGGAAGGACGTCGGCGAGTACACGTGGGCCGCGCTCTACCAGGGTAGGCCGCGGCCGCGCGGCGGCACCGTCTTCCGCGAGCCCGCCTATTACGACGAGCTCCCGAAGAGCGGCTACCGCGTCGGATTCGGCCTCGATCTCGCCTACACGGCGAAGACGCACGCCGACTACTCGGTGCTCGTCGAGCTCTGGCGCGACGGAGATCGCTACTACGTGGTCGACGTGCGCCGTGCGCAGGTGGACGCTCCCGCGTTCACGCTCACGCTGAAGGCGCGATCCGTGCAGCGACCCGGCGTACGCATGCGCTGGGACGCGTCGGGCACCGAGGCCGGCGCAGCAGCGTTCATTCGCAAGGCCGGCGTGCCGATCGACGTGCACCAAGCGAAGGGCGACCCCTTCATGCGCGTGCAGGAGGTCGCGGCGGCGTGGAACGACGGGCGCGTCATGGTGCCGCGGCCGCTCGACCCGGCGACCGGCGAAGGCGTCGAGGCCTCATGGCTCGCAGCGCTGCTCGACGAGCTCCTGAACTTCACGGGCGTACACGACCAGCACGACGACCAGGCCGTCGCGCTCGCGTCGGCGTTCGCAAGCCTTCAAACCGCGACCCGCGTATTCAGCGGTCGCGGCGATAGACCGAAACCCCGGGAGTGACCCATGGATCTGCAGAAACCCACCGTCGGCCGCATCGTCCACTACACGACCCAGAAGGGCAACGTGCGCGCCGCGCTCATCGTGAGCACGTGGGGAGACTCGCCGACGGCGGCCGTCAACCTCCGCGTCTTCACCGACTTCACGAACGACGCGAACACCTGGGAGGCCGACAAGCTCGATCCCGAGCTCGCCGCCGGCGCGCAGAGCGGCGTCGTGTGGATCACGAGCAAGTGCCAGTCGGGCGACGGCCAGCCGAAGCCCGGTCACTGGCACTTCCCGCCGCGCGCGTGAGCTGGGAGCGCATCGCCGAAAGCCGACGCTGCGAAGCGCGGCCTGGGCAGGAGCCGGGCGGCGAGAAGAAGAAGCGCTGCAAGGCGCCCATCCTCCTCGGCGCGTGGTTCTGGCTCGAGGGCAAGAAGTGCTTCTGCGTCGGGGGCGCGCTCGACGCAGGCCTCTTCCCTGACGACGACCTCGGGCGGCGCGGCCGCGAGCTCGTGCACC
>DASTSM010000104.1:0-16052 GCA_035760685.1 Gammaproteobacteria bacterium
CGGCATTCTCGAGCAAACCGAGTTCAGCCCGCTCGAGATCGGCGTCTTGTCGAACTACACCGGCAAGCTCCACGAATCGCAGCCGGATGCGATCCGCTCGCGCCTCTTCTTCCAGCTGTTCAATCCCGTCCGCTGGATCGCCTGCATGACCGCGGCCATCGACGCGGGCGTCGACACGATCCTCGAGTTCGGCGGCGGCATCGGCAAGGGCGCGAGCCCGGCCGAGAAGCGTCCGAACCTCGAAGGGATCGTGAAAAAGACGTTGAAATGGCGCGAGCATGACGCACAATATCTGCCTGCGATCAATGCCGCCGGCATTCGTTCGGCAGCCCAGCAACTCGTAGCCGCTTGAGCAGCCGCCCGGGGGCCGCCCGCACCTGACGGGTGCGTGCGCCCGTCGTTCATTGACTGAGGAGCCATTGCCGTCATGGGAGCATTCAAGGAACCCCACGGAGGGGAGCTGAAGGAGCTGTATTTGCCCGAGGCCGAGCGCGAGGCCGAGAAGCGGCGCGCCCGTGACCTGCCGTCGTGGGACCTCACGGCGCGTCAGCTCTGCGACACCGAGCTGCTGCTGAGCGGCGGATTCTCCCCGCTCGAGGGTTTCCTCGGGCGCAAGGACTACGAGGGCGTCGTCAAGAGCATGCGCCTCGCGAGCGGCATCCTTTGGCCGATGCCGATCACGCTCGACGTGACCGAGGAGTTCGCCAAGAGGCTCAAGGAAGGCGACGTCGTCGCGCTCCGCGATCCGGAAGGCGTGCTCATCGCGACGCTCGAGATCTCCGATCTCTTCCGCCCGGACAAGCGGCAGGAAGCCCTCGGCGTGTTCGGCACCGAGGACGAGACCCATCCCGGCGTGAACTACCTCAAGAACCGCGCCCACTCCGTCTACGTCGGCGGCCGGCTCCGCGGCGTCGAGCGGCCGACCCACTACGACTTCAAGCATCTCAGGGACACGCCGCGCGAGCTCCGCGACCGCTTCCAGAAGCTCGGCTGGCGAAAGGTCGTGGCCTTCCAGACGCGGAATCCGATGCACCGGGCGCACCTCGAGCTCACGTTCCGGGCGGCGAAAGACGTCGAGGCGAACCTGCTCATCAACCCGACCGTCGGCATGACGAAGCCCGGCGACGTGGATCACTTCACGCGCGTCCGCTGCTACGAGCATCTGCTGCAGCACTATCCCGAGCAGACGACGGCGCTCTCTCTGCTGCCGCTTGCAATGCGTATGGGCGGTCCGCGCGAGGCGCTCTGGCACGCCATCGTTCGCAAAAACCACGGCTGCACCCACTTCATCGTGGGCCGCGATCACGCGGGCCCCGGCAACGGGAAGGACGGCAAGCCGTTCTACGGTCCCTACGACGCCCAGCGCCTCATGAAGGAGAACGAGAAAGAGCTCGGCATCACGATGGTGCCGTTCAAGAACATGGTCTACGTCGAGGATCGGGCGCAGTACGTTCCCGAGGACGAGGTCGGTCCGAACGAGCGCACGCTCTCGATCTCGGGCACCGAGCTTCGCCGGCGCCTGCACGCGGGCCTCGATATCCCCGAGTGGTTCTCGTTCCCCGAGGTCGTCGCCGAGCTGCGCAGGACGCATCCGCCGCGCCACGAGCAAGGCTTCACGGTCTTCTTCACGGGCCTCTCGGGCTCGGGCAAGTCGACGATCGCGAACGCGCTCATGGTCAAGCTCATGGAGATGGGCGGCCGCCCCGTCACGCTCCTCGACGGCGACGTGGTGCGCAAGCACTTGTCGAGCGAGCTCGGCTTCTCGAAGGAGCACCGCGATCTCAACATTCTCAGGATCGGCTTCGTCGCGAGCGAGATCACGAAGAACGGCGGCATCGCGATCTGCGCGCCCATCGCGCCGTATGCCGAGACGCGCCGCCGCGTTCGCGAGATGGTCGAGCCGCTCGGCGGCTTCCTCGAGATTCACGTCGCAACGCCGCTCGAGGTCTGCGAGGCGCGCGACCGTAAGGGCCTCTACGCCAAGGCTCGGGCCGGAATCATCAAGGAGTTCACGGGCATCAGCGATCCGTACGAGGTGCCCGAGAATCCGGAGATGCGCATCGACACGACCGAGCTCACGCCGGACCTCGCGGCCCATCGCGTCGTCGTCAAGCTCGAGAGCCTCGGCTTCATCAAGTGAGGGGGCGCGTCAGCCGGCGAGGTACGTCGCGAAGAACTGATTCAACATGCGGTCGTGGGGATCGAGCTCGCGGCGCACCTTGTTGAAGAACGCGAGCCGGCGGCCGTAGCGCTGCGCCGCGAGGTTGGCCTGCACGTTCTTGGTCTGATTGAAGAACGGGACGCCGCCGTGCTCGGCGGCGAACTCGCCGAAATCGAAGACGAAATCGTCCCAGCCGTCGGTCTGCGTCGAGAGCGGGCTCAACGTGAGCATGGCGCCGTCGAACGACGGAGAGAGCAGCGCGCTCTTGTCCTGGTTGAGCCGGAAGCCGATCGTCGGCATGTCGCAGCGGAAGCCCGTCCTCGCGTAGTGCTCCTTGCTGAAGAGCTTGTAGGCGAGGGCGGTCTTGCCGAATTCCGCCGCCGGGAAGGCCCACGTGCAGTACGAGAAGCGGTTGCGCGCGGCGAGCGACTGGAAGCGGCCGCTTTGCTCGACGGCGTTGCTGCCCGTGCGCACGAGCACGTTGTTCACGATCGACTGCGTGACCGTGCTCAAGCCGTCGATGAGCGGATAGCGCAGCTGGCGGATCGGCACGGCCCGGGCGATGGATCGGGCGGCGCCCGGCAGTGCCGAGTAGACGGCCCAGTCCTTGAAGCGCCAGGCGAACTTCTTGCCGGGGTCCGAGTCGGCCGCCGGCCGCCGGAGCTCGAAGTAGACGCGGTTGCGGAACGGGAGCAGGTAGAGCTTGACGCCGGAGCCGGCCTCGGCGATGCGCGGACCGAGCTTTGCGAACTCTTTGAACCCCGTGCGCGCCGTCTGCACGACGAAGCCCTTGACGGGCCGGATCCGCAGCGTGATTTCGTAGACGACGCCCAGCAGCCCGTAGCTGAGCCTGAGGACGCCCATGAGGCTCTTCGACTTCTCGTTCACGACGAACTTTCTGCCCGTCGGGCTCACGATCTTGAGCTGCACCGCGTGCGCCGCGAACTGGCCCACGTCGCCGGCCACCGAGGCCTCGAGACCCGCGCCGCAGACCGCGCCGCCGACCGTGCGGTTGGCGAGATCGAAGCCGCCGATGAGCTCCATGCCGTTGTCGCTCAGAATGTCCGCGAGGTCGGGCAGGGAGATGCCGGGCTGCACCGTGACGGTGTCGTTATCGATGCGCAGGACCCGATTCATGTCCGTGAGATCGATGACGGTGCCGCCGTTGGCGAGCGTGCACCGGGTCGTCGAGCTGCCCGAGCCCATGGGACGCACCGGCGAGGGATAGCGCTTGCCGTCCCGCATGATCTCGCTGATCTCGGTCGGAGACGTCGGCCGCAGCACGACGGCCGGGCCGGCCGCGGAAACGATCCCAACGCGCTTGCGCGCAACGGCGGTGTTCATGTCGGAGCGATCTCCCTGGTGTCGGTCCCCGCCGATCGCATCGCTTCCGGACGAGTCCTGCGGGTCTAGGGAGTGCTGGGGGCGAGCGCCGTCGCTGAAACGACGAGCTTGCCGGCAACCCCGCTGTCGTAGGACATTTCCCTTAGACCGGAAGTTTTGTGTCGCTGGCTTTCGCCAGGTTTACCCTTGATCGGCCCGCCGACTATCGCGCAACGAGGCCGCGTCTGCAAGCAGAGTCGTCGCAGTTAGACGACAAAAATTTTGTCGCCGTCCGGCGACAGCTTTATGTCAACCCTAGAGCGTGTCGTCGAGGAAGCGGTAGATCCGGCGCCGGATGAAGTTCAGGCCGAGCGGCGTCAGCGAATAGAAGCCGCTGCGATGCCTCGACATCAGCGTGACGCGCTCGGGATGGCCGGTCGCCTCCCAGAGCGCGTCGCGAGAGGAGCGCGACATGCAATCGTCGAACATCGCGTCGATCATGAGGATCCTCTCGGGGTTGTAGTGGCCCTCGTAGAGGACGGGATCCGCCGGGCCGAACAGCCCCTCGAAGAAATCGTGATATCGCTCGAGCGACCAGCCGTACTCCGTGAGCACGTGCCTGCGCACTTCCCCGGCCCGATTGTCGCAGTGCGAGAAGATGTTCGCGAAATTCGCGGCGCCCATCATGAGCACGGCGGCCGAGATCCTCGAGTCGTTGCCGAGCAGCGTCGCCGTGACGAGCGCGCTCATGCTGAAGCCGACCATGCCGATGCGCGACGCGTCGATGTTGGGCTGCGTTTCCGCCCAATCGAGAAGCCTGCGCAAGTCGACGACCGCGGTGCGATAGCGCTCGGCGCTGTCCTTCGCCATGCGGACGAACTCCGCCTCGCTCGTCGTCGAGCTGAGCCCCGTCCAGGGGAAGAGCGGCGTATCGCCGAGAATCCAGATCAGGTCCGCCTCGCCGTGCGAATGGCGGGCGTAGCCCCGAGTGATGCGGCTCGGCGGATATTCGCTCGTGCCCCAGATCGGCAGCACGATGACGAGCTTCTTGGGGCCGGGCAGGAGGCTCTTGTAGTAGATCGCGTGGACCTTGTTATCCGGCGCCCCGGTGTGGCCGCTCGAGGGGAACGACAGGTTCAGTATCTCGTGAAAGCGGGTGTGGCCGACGGGCTCCGAAAGCTCGATGCCGCCCCTGGCCTCGTAGGTAAACGTCGGATTCGCCGTCGTCGGCGGCACGAACTCGTAGCCCGGCGCGGGCGTCGACTCGCGATTCAGGTGCGCGATACACCCCGAAACCAAAGGCAATAACAAGGCGGGCGCCAGCAGGCGTGTCAGCAGGGAGCGCACAGAAAAATCCCCGTCGATCAAGTATCCATTCTGGGCGGCTGCTGGTGACGCGATAGGTTGCGAATGTTCCGGGCCTTACGGCCGCGGCCATTCTACCGAACCGGCGCGAGCGAAAAAACGCTATTCGTAGCGTAGGGCTTCGATCGGGTCGAGGCGGGCCGCGCGGCGTGCGGGCCAAATGCCGAAGAACAAGCCGACGCTGACGCTGAACGCGAAGGCGAGAATGACGGAATTCGGCGAGACGAAGACCTGCCAGCCCGCGAAGCGGGACATCAGCGAGGCCGCGCCCGCGCCCGCGCCGATGCCCACGATGCCGCCGAGCAGGCACAGCGTGACGGACTCGACGAGGAACTGGAGCAGTATCGTGCCGCGCGTCGCGCCGAGCGCCATGCGGATGCCGATTTCACGCGTTCGCTCCGTCACGCTGACGAGCATGATGTTCATGATGCCGATGCCGCCGACGATTAGGCTGACGCCTGCGATGCTCGCGAGCAGGATCGTGAAGGTTTGCTGAGCTTCCTGCTGCGTCTCGAGGAACTCGCGCCGGTCGACGATGGAGAAGTCGTTGGGCCGCCCCGGCATGACGCGGTGCTCCCTGCGCAGCACGCGCTCGATGTCCACCATGGCGCGCTCGATAGGCAGGCCGTCGATGACGCGGACGCTGATGCTGTCGAGCTGCTCGCGTCCGAAGACCCGGAGCTCCGCCGTCTTGAGCGGAATGAACGCGCCGGAGTCGGGGCCTCGGTTGCCGAAGCCGCCGCCGCTTCCGGCGCTCGCGAGGACGCCGATGACCTCGAACGGCTGGCCGTTCACGGCGATCGTCTGGCCCACCAGCGTTTGCGGCTCGACCTCGAGGTCGTCGGGGACGCTGGAGCCGAGCACGACGACGCGCCGCTTCGCCTCGTTCTCCTCCGCCGTGAAGAACCGCCCGAAGGCGAGCGCGTAGTTGAAGACGTCGGCGAACAGATACGAGGTGCCCGTGAGGCGCGCGTTCGTGTTCCGGTTGCGGTACTTGAGCTGGCCCCGTCCTTGGATCTCGGGAATCACGGCGTCGAGATAGCGCGAGTCGTTCTGGAGCGCGCCGATGTCGTCGACGGTCAGCGTCATCTGATCGCGCGAGACGCCGCCCGCGAAAAAGCGAGAGGCGTTGATGTTCAGGATGTTCGCGCCGAGCGCGGAGATTTGATCGTCGATGCGCTTTTGCGCGCCGGCGCCCGCCGCGAGCATCGCGATGACGGCGCCGACGCCGATGATGATGCCGAGCATCGTGAGGATCGCGCGAAAGAAGTTCGCGCGTATCGACTGCAAGGCGACCCGGATGATCTCGCCGAAGAGCATGAGTCACAAGTCCTTGAAAACTGGCGCTACGGTAGCAGGTGCCCCGCCCGCGTCAAGGCGCCCGTGCTTTAGTTTTCTGTGGCGGCATCGCGGGGCAGCGAGGCTGTGATGCCGTCCGTTTGCGGTGCCCCTCCGAGTCATATAGATTGACGCCTTCATCAGGATCCCGCCATGACCCTCAAGGAGCAGGTGGAGCGCGTCTTGCCGAGCTGGCACCGTTGGTATCCGAGCCTATTCGACGCGGCGACGGATCTCGGCTTGCTCCGCGCCGAGGTCTGTTCCCCGGACTCGCTGCTGCTCAGCAAAAGGCACGAGAAAGTGAGGCGCGCCGCCGAAGAGGCGCACCGGGAGAAGTGGGGCGGCGGCCCTCCCGAGGACTAGCGCCGAGCCTTCCCTGCACGGGCTACGCGAGGACGAGTCATGGAATCGAAACCGCCGGTGCCGCCGTTCACGGCCGAGACCGCCGCCATCAAGGTCAAGGCGGCCGAGGACGCCTGGAACAGCCGCGACCCCGAGCGCGTCTCCCTCGCCTACACCGTCGACTCCGTGTGGCGCAACCGCGACCGGTTCATTCGCGGCCGCGCCGAGATCGTGGAATTCCTGAAGGAAAAATGGGCCCGGGAGCTGGACTATCGGCTCCGCAAGAGCGTGTGGTGCTTCGGCCGCGACCGCATCGCCGTGCGCTTTCAATACGAATGGCACGACGCCGCGGGGCAGTGGTATCGATCCTACGGCAACGAGCTCTGGGAGTTCGACGAGCACGGTTTGATGCGGCGGCGCGAGGCGAGCATCAACGACGTGCGCATCGACGCGTCGGCTCGGCGCTTCGCCGCGGCCGACTGGCGCGAGATCGACATTCCGCTGCAATGAGCGGACGTTCTGCGGACCGAGCGCTCGGCACCGGCCCGGGTCCGCGCGAGAAAGTCGGAGCTGCCCCCGTTTTTGCGCGCTGCCGCTGACGCTTTTTTGAGCAAGCCGACACGCGTCCCGATCGAGACACGCCGAGCGCGCGCTTTCAAGTTCTTTTCCACAAGCTTATCCACAGAATCTGTGGATCTCGCAGCGCCGCTCAGCGAGGCAACGCGTTGCCGGCGGCCAGGTCGAATTTGAGCTCGAGCTGCCGCTCCCTCGCGCTCCGCGGGGCCCCGTAGGACGGCCACGTCATGCGCGACGAGTCGATGCGCATCCATTCGAGCGCGACGCCGAAGCGCGCCGAGGGCTCGTAGCGGTAGGCGACCGTCCATGCGTTCCCGTCGTCGGAGACGAACCGGCTGCCGGGCCGCGCGATCTCGAAGTCGTCGAAACGCAGCGCGACGGAATGACGCGCGAAGATCGGCCGCGTCAGCAGCGCGTACCACGAATCGAAGTCGTCGGAGGCGAGGGGCATCCACGTGACGCGGGTGCCGTCCGGGAGCCCGCCCGTCTCCCAGCGCGTCTTGCCGTCGAGCCGCTGAGCGACGAGCCCGAAGCGGGACGGCAAGCTGAGCTGCGCGGCCGCATGCGTGAATCGCGTCCGCCAACCCCATTGCTGCGAGTAGTGCTCGGGATCGGCGCGATTGTCGTAGACCGCGATTTGGAGCAGCGCGCGCCGCGCATAGCGCCATTCGGCGCCGGCGTAAACGCCCGGCACGCCGTCGACCTCGTGGAACGGCTCGAAGCGGTTGTCGACGAGTCCGACGACGGCACCGTTGCGAAAGAGCACGATGGGCGGCAGCGTGAAGCGGTCGCCGAAGCGGCTCTGGCGGTCGTGCAGCGCCCAGCCGCGCCAGAACAGCAGCGTGCCGGCCGGATCGTTGCCGTAAAAGCCCGCGGCGAAAACGCCGATCTCCTGCGGCGCGCCGGGCGCGCCGAGCGTGCGCCGCGCGGACCACTCCGCGCCGAGGGGCCGGATCTCCTCGCCGAGCCAGGTGTTGATCGCCGACGAGGAAATCGTGGACGGGCTGCTCCAGCCGGGCCCGCCGTTGTCGAGCGACAGCGGCGGATAGAACGCTCCGATACGGACCCGCTGCCGGAGGCGCGACTTCGGGATGGGCCGCCAGTCGAGGTACGCCTCCGTGAGGTCGAGGCCCGAGGAGGCGTCGTCGACCCAGTCCGCGACGACGTGCGCGAAGAGCGTGGGCGCGAGGCGGCCTCGATACTCGGCGACGAGGCGGCTCGCCGTCGCCGCGCCGTCGCTCTCGTCGTAGCGCAGCTTGCTGATGCCGCCGTCGGTCCACGCTGTGAGCCCCGTGCTCGCATTCGGCGCCGAGAGCTCGAGCTCGAGCGACCAGACGTTGCGATCGGATTCGGCGCGCGCGTCGGCGGACGCTTGGGCGAGGGCGGCGGCGAGCACGAGCGGGGCGAAGACGCGGCCCGCGCGGCGCGCTCCCTCCCGTGTGCGGCGGCGCGGACTGCGAGAGGCTTCGCCGCTCAGTAGTCGTTCCATCGCAGGCTCGAATCGCCTTGGCCGTACGGCGGATAGAGCTTGTCGGAGAAGCGGACCGTGAGACCGTCGGGGGCGGCCGCGGGCAGCTCGACGGGGACCGGCGCGGGCAGGGCATCCTCCTTGAGGCGGTCCGTCCAGACGTGAACGGCGTATTGGCCCGGCGGAAGCTCGCCGAGATCGACGCGGCCGTCGGCTCGCGTCTTCCCGAAGTACGGCGTGTCCACGACGAGGATGTAGCCGAGCATGCTGTCGTGAATGTTGCAGCCGAGCACGACGAGACCGGCCGTATCGAAAGTCAGCGGCGGATGCGGGTCGCCCTTGTAGAGCGCCAGCTCGAACGGATGCGCCTTCGAGAACGAGTACACGTGATGACTCACGGTGTCGTTGTTCGGGAAATCCACGCTCGTCCCGGCCTGCACGACGAGGACATGCGGCACGAACTCCTTGTTGCGTTGATCCATGACGGCCGACGGCGGCGGGGTCGGCAGCGGCATCGGCTGCCCTGCGGGGACGGCATAGACGGCGACGTCGGCGACGGGCTTCGAGTCGCGATCGACGACCGTCACGACGAGCCGGCCGGCCGGCGCCGCGCCGTGCGCCGCGGCGCACATCGAGCCGCACGCCGCCGCGACGACGAGTCTTGAGGCTAGGGTGGGGATATCCATTCGGGGCCCTTGGCCGAGCAAGCGGAAATCGTAGGCGCGACAAGCCTTTTTAACCGTGATGCGACGCACAATGCCCCGGCCCGCGGCCCCGTACCATCGCCGTTGTCCGCCGCATGTGTGGATGCGTTCACGGTTCGGAAAGAGGCATCGCGTGAGGCAGTTCAGCTTTAGGCGAAAGGTCCTGCTGCTCGCCGTCGTGCTCGTCACGACGGTCCAGCTCGTCACGCTCTTTCCCGTGCTCGACGCCATCGATTCCGACGCGACCGATCGGGCCGAGAAGGCGACGCGCCTCGCCGGCGTCGTGTTCGACGAGTTCATGGCGAATCGCAGCGATGCGCTGCGCCGGACGGCGCGCGTCCTCGTATCCGACTTCGGCTTCAAGCAGGCCGTCGCGACGCACGAGCCCGCGACGATCGAGTCGGCGCTGCAGAATCACGCCGCCCGCGTGGGCGCGAGCGTCGCCTTGCTGCTCGATCTCGACGGAAGAGTCATCGCCGCGGCCGCCGATCCCGCGCAGCGCGCCGCGGCCGAGGCGCTGCGAATCGGCTCGGCTCCCGAAGGGTTCACGGACGCCGTCGTCGAGATCGGCGGCGTGTCGTACCAAGCCGTCATGGTTCCGCTTCAGGCGCCCGTCGCGATCGCTTGGGTCCTGCTCGGCTTTCCGATCGACGCGGAGCTCGCGCTCCACATCGAGAATCTGACCGGCGTCGAGGTCTCGTTCGTGCGCTCCGTCGCGGGCGGAATCGACGTCCTCGCCTCGACGCTGCCCGAGGAGCGGCGCATCGATGCCTTCAGAGGCGTCGATCTTCGCAGTCCCAATGCCCTTCAGGAGACCGGGCGGAAGGCGCATACGCTCGGCTTCCTGACGCTGCTCCGGCCCTTCTCGCCGGGATCCGCCGACGTCGAGGTCGCGTTGCAGCTGTCGAAGGACGACGCGATGGCGTCCTACAGACGCATCCGCAATTTTCTCGTCGCGACGACGGGGTTGTCGCTCTTGCTGGCCGTCGGCGTCGCGATCTGGCTCGCGAACACCGTGACGCGGCCGGTGCAGAATCTGGCCGCGGCCGCCCGGCGAATGCGCGAAGGCATCTACGACGAGCCCATCGAGTTCCGCTCGGCCGACGAGCTCGGCGAGCTCGCCGCAGGCTTCAACGCGATGCAGCGCGCGATCGCGGAGCGCGAGCAGCACATCTTCCACCAAGCGCATCACGACAGCCTGACGGGTCTGCCGAATCGAGATCTCGCGCTGAGCCGGCTCCGCGAGTCGGTAGCGAGCTCGAGCCGGCTCTCGGTCGTGAGCCTCGGGCTCGACCGCTTCAACAGCGTCGTCTCGTCGCTCGGCCATCGCGCCGGAGACGATCTCATCGAGCAGGTCGCGGGGCTGCTCCGCGCGCGCGTCAAAGACGGCCAAATCCTCGGCCATCTCGGCGGACATCAATTCGTGATCGCGCTTCCCGAGCACGATGCGGACGCCGCTTCGGCGTGGACAGAGAACACGCTCGACTTGCTGCGCGCCGGCGTGCGCTCGGCGGGTGCGAACATCTCGCTGCGGGGCGTCGCCGGCGTAGCGCTGCATCCCGAGCACGGGTCGGACGCCGCCGAGCTCATGCGGCGCGCGTCGATCGCGCGCACGCAGGCGCAGCAGGGCCCCGAGCCCATCGTGATCTACCGCCTCGGGCAAGAGGACCGGTTCCTCGAGCAGATCCGCATCGTCGGCGACTTTCCGAAGGCGCTCAAGGCGAACGAGCTCGAGCTCCACTTCCAGCCGCAGATCGACTGCGCGACGAGGCGCGTCTCGGGGGCCGAGGCGCTCGTCCGCTGGAGGCACCCCGAGCTCGGCCTGCTCGCGCCCGGCGCCTTCGTCGACGCGATCGAGCAGGCCGGCGGCATCTCGCACCTCACGCGATGGGTCCTGCGCGAAGCCGTACGGCGCGTCGCCGAGTGGCGCAAGGCCGGCGCGGATTTCGGCGTCGCCGCCAACATCTCGGTCGACGACCTCGTCGACGAGTACCTGCCGTACTTTCTGCTCGACCTGATCCGGCAGCAGGGCCTGACGCCGGCCGACATCACGCTCGAGATCACCGAAAACGCGATCATGCGCAACCTGCACAAGTCCCTTGCCGTGATCTCGTGCATCCACGAGCTCGGGTTTCGCATCGCCGTCGACGACTTCGGCGTCGGCCAATCGGCGCTCGCTCAGCTCAAGCGCCTCCCGGCCGACGAGCTCAAGATCGACAAGTCGTTCGTCATGAACCTCGACGCCAAGGACGAGGCCATCGTCCGCAGCACGATCGAGCTTGCCCACCATCTCGAGCTCGCGGTCGTCGCCGAGGGCGTCGAGACCGCGGAAACCCTGGCGCGGCTCTCGGAGCTCGGCTGCGAGAACGCGCAGGGCTACCACATTGCGGCGCCGCTGCCCGCGGACCGCTTGCTGCCGTGGGTAGAGGAGTGGGCGAGACGGCCCGCGGGCGCCGTCCTGCCGTTCGAGAAACGAAAGCCCACTTCTTAGCTTTCCGCATAAGTTTGTGCGGCTTTCTTATAAGCGGCGCTCGCGCGGGCCCCGTAGAATGGCTCCTGAAAATTCGCGCTTGGCGCACCCCGAAGGGGCTCGGGTCGAATGCACCAGATGGTCATCGCAAACCGTCTCGCTGACGGACGGGTCGTTTTCCTCGCGGCCGGCGGCCGCTGGGTCACGGCCATCGGCGAGGGCCTCGTGCTCGAGGCGGACTTCGACCGAGCCCTCGAGGCCGCCAAGCAGCACGAGACCGAGTGCCGCGTCGTCGAGCCGTGCTTGATCGAGGTCGCCGTCGAGAATGGACGCGCGCGCCCGGTCTCGATCCGGGAGGCGATCCGGGCGTTCGGACCGACGGTTCGAACCGACCTCGAGGCGCATGGATCGAGAACCTCGGTCGGCGGGTGAGGATCGGGACCTTCGCCCGCAAGGGGTGTTCTCATGTACCGCTACGATGAATTCGACCATCAGCTCGTCGCGCAGCGCATCGCGCAGTTTCGGCGCCAGGTCAAGAGGCGGCTCAACGGCGAGATCACCGAGGATCAGTTCAAGCTGCTGCGCCTCAAGAACGGCGTCTACCTCCAGCTTCATGCCTACATGCTGCGCATCAACGTGCCGTACGGCACGCTGAGCTCGCGGCAGATGCGCAAGTTCGCGCACGTCGCGCGGACCTACGATCGAGGCTTCGGGCACTTCACGACGCGGCAAAATCTGCAATTCCATTGGATCGCGCTCGAGCAGGTCCCCGACATTCTCGAGGAGCTCGCGGAGGTCGAGATCACGACGATTCAGTCGTCCGGCAACTGCGTGCGCAACATCACTTCCGATCAGTACGCGGGGCGGGCGCGCGACGAGCTCGCCGATCCCCGCGTCTACTGCGAGCTCCTGCGCCAATATTCGGTCTTGCATCCCGAGTTCTCGTACCTGCCCCGCAAGTTCAAGATCGCCGTGACGGGCTCGCCGAACGACCGCGCGGCGGTCGCGATCCACGACATCGGGCTGCGCATGCACCTGAACGAGGCGGGTCTACCCGGGTTCGAGGTGCTCGTCGGCGGCGGGCTCGGCCGCACGCCGTACCTCGCGCACACGATCCGGGAGTGGCTGCCGCCCGAGCACGTCCTGTCGTACGTCGAGGCGATCCTGCGGATCTACAACGTCTACGGCCGGCGGGACAACATCCACAAGGCGCGCATCAAGATCATCGTGAACCAGCTCGGCATCGAGAAGTACCGCGCGCTGGTCGACGAGGAGTGGGAACGCATCAAGGACGGACCGCTGCGCCTCCCGCAGGAATACGTCGAGGCGGTCAATGCCTACTTCGCGCCGCCGGTCTACGAGCGTCTCGACTCGGAGGACGACGCGCTCGCCGCGCGCGGCGCGCAGCTCCCCGAGCTCGGCCGCTGGCTCGCGAACAACGTCGTCGCGCACAAGGCGCCCGGCTACGCGATCGTCAACGTCTCGCTCAAGGCACCCGGCGCGGTCACGGGCGACATCACCGCGGACAAGATGGATGCCGTTGCCGACCTCGCCGACCGCTACGGCATGGGCGAGATCCGCGTGAGCCATCGGCAAAATCTCGTGCTGCCCGACGTGCGCCAGCGGGATCTCGAGGCGCTGTGGCGGGAGCTCGATGCGCTCGAGCTCGCGACACCGAACGTGGGCCTCTTGACCGACATCGTCTGCTGCCCCGGCCTCGACTTCTGCGCGCTCGCGAACGCGCGCTCGATACCGGTCGCGCGGGACATCGCCATGAAGTTCTACGACGTCGACCAGCTCGCGGCGATCGGCAATCTCACGATCAACATCTCGGGCTGCATGAACGCCTGCGGTCATCACCACGTCGGGCACATCGGAATCCTCGGCGTCGACAAGCGCAATCAGGAGTTCTTCCAGCTCACGCTCGGCGGATCGTCGGATCAGCATGCGTCGCTCGGCGACCGCTTGGGGCCCGCGCTGCCTCAGGAAGAGGTGCCCGCGGCGATCCGGTCCATCGTCGACGCCTACCTCGATCGGCGCGCACCGGGCGAGCGCTTCATCGATACCTATCGGCGGGTCGGCATGGCTCCGTTCAAGGAAGCGGTGTACGGCGGCGAGGCGTCGAAGGCGGTGGCATGAGGGCGCTCGTCAAGAACGGCGAGCTCGTCGAAGATCCTTTCCTCGACGTCAGCGCGGCCGATGCGGTGCCGGGCGAGGGCGCGTTGATCCTGAGCTTGGCTCAATGGCTGCAAGGGCGCGAGGAGCTCGCGGCGCGCGCGGATCCGCTCGGCGTCCGGCTCAAGAGCCACGAATCGCCCGAGCTCGTCGCGTCCGACCTGGCGCGCTTCGCGGTCGTCGCGCTCGAGTTCCCCAAGTTTCGGGACGGCCGCGCGTACACCTACGCGCGGTGGCTGCGCGACCGATTCGCTTATAAGGGCGAGGTCCGCGCGGTCGGCGACGTCCTGCTCGAGCAGCTGCACTTCATGCTGCGCGTCGGCTTCGATGCCTTCGAGCTCGACTGCGAGGACCCGCTCGCCACGTATCTGACGGCGCTGGAGGACTACAGCGTCTGGTACCAGCCGACGGGCGACGGCCGCCCGACGGCCATGCAGCTGCGCCGCTCGCGACACGGCAACCCGGTCGATCCCTAGGAAGCCGGGCGCCCCCCGTCCTTCGGATCCTTCCCGAACAGTTCCTCGAGCGCGCTGACCAACGGCTTCATGTGGAAGCTTTCGGCCGGCATGCACGCCACCTCGACGCCGGCCGCCTCGAGCTCCGCGGCGACGACGGGCCCTATGGCCGCGACGCGCGTGGCCGCGAGCCCTCGCTCGAGGTCGGCCTCGATTCCGCGCTGCCGCGCGAGCTTCCAGAGCCGGTCGATTTGGGACTTGCTCGTGAACGCGATCGCATCGATTTCCGTGCGGCCGAGGCGATCGATCAGCGCCGCGACCTCGTCGTCGTCGGCCGCGGACGCGTAAGTATAGGGCGCCACCGCGTCTGCGACGGCCCCGCGCATGCCGAGATAGTCCATGAGGGCGGGGTTCGGCTCGCTGCCGTAGAGCTGCACGCCGACGCGGCGCCCGCGGAGCTCGAGGCCCGCGAGCGCGGCGAGGACGCCCTGCGTCGTCGGCTCCACGGCCTCGAGCGCCGGCGCGAGACCGAGCACCGCGAGCGCGCGCTTCGGCTTCGGCCCGCGCGTGAGCTTGGGCGTCCCCGCGAGCGCCGCGACGAAGGGCTCGCGTAGGCCGGCCCGCTCCGCGAAGCCGAGCAGCCGGGTCACGCCTTCGCCCGTGAAGAAGATCAAGAGGTCGTGCGGCCGTTCGATGAGCCGCTCGATCCACGCGACGACGGGGTCTGCCGGGTCGGCGTCGCGGATCGAGACCAGGGGGCAGCGCAGGACGCGCGCTCCGCGGCGCTCGAGCAGAGAGGCCAGCACGTCGAGCTGCCGCGCTTCGGGCACCGCGACGACGCGGCCGGCGAGCGGATTATCCGATGGCGAAACCAGCCTAGACGACTCCGGTGTCCCGTGGCGCCGCGCTCTTCGTGCCGCCGTCGTCGTCGTCGATCGAGACGAGCTTCGGAAACTTCACGACCGTGCCGGGCGCCACGTGATCGAGATCGAGATCCGGATTGTATTGGCGCAGCAGCCAAACGGGAACGTCATAGCTGCGCCTCGCCAGCACCCAGAGCGACTCGCCCCGGCGCACGACGTGATCCTCGATGGCGGCGATGCGGTAGTGCGAGAAGAACGCTTCCTGCTGCGCGCGGTGATAAGCGGTCCGGCGGCGCTCGAAGTCTTCCTGCGACACGCGCGAGAAGTCGAGCTTCAGCGTTTCGCCGATGACGACGGCCTGCCGGAACGGCAAGCGGTTCAAGTCGCGCAGCCGCTGAGTCTTGATCTCGAGCCAATCCGCATAGTGGCCCAGCGTCTCGAGCGATTGCACGGTGATCGTATCGTCGGCCGAGACGGAGTAGTCGCTCGGATCCGCCGCGAGCTCGGCTTGATTGCTCGCGAGCGCGTTCGAATCGAGCGAGGCCTCCTCGTTCTCGTCGTCCGCCTCCGGCTCCGCGTCGTCGGCGGCCGCCGCGGGCACGTCGGCACCGGCTATCGCGCCCGCGTCGGCGACCGCCGGGACATCGTCGGCGCCGGCCGCGCCGGCGTCGGCGACGACGGCAACGGCGTCGGTCACGACCGCCGCGGGGGCCGTCGCTGCGTCGTCGCCGGCGGCCACGACGTCCGTCGCCTCAACGCGGCCGGGGCTGCGATCGACCGCCGCGAGCGCCACGGGCTCCGCCGCATCGTCA
>DASTSM010000105.1:0-13920 GCA_035760685.1 Gammaproteobacteria bacterium
TACCTCGCCCGACGTCCTTGACGCGCCGCACCTCGAAATGCCGCACGCTCTGCCGGCGCACCGCTTCTTCTAGATCGATCATGCCCCCAAGATTACGCCGCCCGGCCCGGGAAAACAGCGTTAGCCGCGCACTCCGCAGCCAAAAGTGCCGCCGATACGTCCAAGGTGCTCATCGCCGGCAAAGGACAGTAAGGGACGGCTCGGCGAAAGGCCGCGCGTCACGCGCGCCGCGCACATGAACCCGGCGCGACGTCGAACGCGTTATTCATGAACGGCACGCCTAGCGCCCGAAGGCCCGCCGAACGCCCACCGAGGTCTTGATCAAACAGCTCTTCCCCGCAGCGCGCCAGTGCGCCAGTGCGCCAATGCGCCACACGCGCGGGCCGCAACCCGCGCCGCGCCGCCTACGCCGCGTTCTGCTGATCCTCCGCGAGCTTGGCCACCGCCATCCCCGCCGCCTCGTTGAGCTCGGCGGAGCCGGCGCGCTGCTGCGCCACGATCTCCTGCTTCATGTCCGGCGTCCAGTACCTGCGCAGATGATCGGCCACGCTCTGCACGAGCGCAGCGCGATCCTGGCCGTAGTCGAGGTTTGCCGCGATCTGGTTCGCCATGCGAACCAGCTTCTTCGTATCCATCGCGCGCCCCTCAGCTGACCGTGCGCTCTTCGCTGCCGCGCGCCGCGCGCAGGTACTCGTGCTGCTCCTCGGTGAACGCCTCGAAGCGCTGCTGCCACTCCGAGAGCTGCTCGACCTTGTGGACCTGCACGGCCGTGACCTTGTACTCGGGGCAATTCGTCGCCCAGTCCGAGTTGTCCGTGGTGACGACGTTGGCGCCCGACTCGGGGTGATGGAACGTCGTGTAGACGACGCCGACCGCGACGCGCTCCGTGATCAGCGCGCGCAGCACGGTCTCGCCTGCGCGGCTCTTGAGCCCGACCCAGTCGCCCGTCTTGATGCCGCGCTGCTCCGCGTCGTGCGGATGGATCTCGAGGACGTCCTCGCTGTGCCACGCGACGTTGGCCGTGCGGCGCGTCTGCGCGCCCACGTTGTACTGCGTCAGGATGCGGCCCGTCGTCAGCAGCAGCGGGAACATCGGCGTCGTGCGCTCGTCGGTCGCGACGTACGGCGTGACGCGGAAGAGGCCCTTGCCGCGCACGAACTCGACGACGTGCATCGTCGGCGTGCCTTCCGGCGCCTCGTCGTTGCACGGCCACTGGATGCTGCCGAGCTTCTCGATCTTCTCGTACGTCACGCCCGAGAACGTCGGCGTGAGCCGCGCGATCTCGTCCATGATCTCGCTCGGGTGGCCGTAGCTCATCGGATAGCCCATCGCGTTCGAGAGCAGCTGCGTGACCTCCCAGTCCTCGTAGCCGCCGAGCGGACGAATGACCTTCCGGACCGGCGAGATCCGGCGCTCCGCGTTGATGAACGTGCCGTTCTTCTCGAGGAACGACGAGCCGGGCAGGAACACGTGCGCGAACTTCGCGGTCTCGTTGAGGAAGAGATCCTGCACGATCATGCACTCGAGCGACGACAGCGCGTTCGTCACGTGCGTCGTGTCGGGATCGGACTGTGCGACGTCCTCGCCCTGAACGTAGAGGCCCTTGAATTTGCCCGCGACGGCCGCGTCGAACATGTTCGGGATGCGATAGCCGGGCTCGGGCTGGACCTTGACGCCCCACGCTTCGTCGAACGTGCCGCGCACGACCGGGTCGCCCACGTGCCGGTAGCCCGGGAATTCGTGCGGGAACGAGCCCATGTCGCAGGAGCCCTGGACGTTGTTCTGGCCGCGCAGCGGATTGACGCCCGTGCCTTCGCGGCCGATGTTGCCCGTGACCATGGCGAGATTCGCGATGCCCATGACGGCCGTCGAGCCCTGCGAATGCTCCGAGACGCCGAGGCCGTAGTAGATGGCGCCGTTCGGCGCCGCGGCGAAGAGCCGCGCCGCCGCCCGCACCTTCTCGGCGGGCACGCCGGTCTCGGCCTCGACGGCCTCCGGCGAGTTCCGCGGCTCGAGGATGAACTCGCGCCAGGCCTCGTAGGCCGGCACCTCGCAGCGGCGCTGGATGAACTCCTTGTCCTCGAGCCCTTCCGAGAGGATCACGTGCGCGAGCGCATTCAGCATCGCCACGTTGGTTCCGGGCTTGAGCGCGAGGTGATACTCGGCCTCGACGTGCGGCGAGCGCACGAGGTCGATGGCTCGCGGATCGATGACGATGAGCTTCGCGCCCTGCCGCAGGCGCCGCTTCATCTGCGACGCGAAGACGGGATGCGCGTCCGTCGGGTTCGCGCCGACGACGACGACGACGTCGGCCTTCATGACCGAGTCGAAAGCCTGCGTGCCGGCGGACTCGCCGATCGTCGACTTGAGCCCGTAGCCCGTCGGCGAATGGCAGACGCGTGCGCACGTATCGACGTTGTTGTTGCCGAAGGCCGCGCGCACGAGCTTCTGCACGAGGTAGGTCTCCTCGTTCGTGCAGCGCGACGACGTAATGCCGCCGATCGAGTCGCGCCCGTACTTGCGCTGGATCGCCTTGAGCTTGTCCGCGGCGAAGCTGATCGCCTCCTCCCACGACACCTCGCGCCACGGCTCGTGGATCGTGTCGCGGACCATCGGCTTCGTGATGCGGTCCTTGTGCGTCGCATAGCCGAACGCGAAGCGTCCCTTGACGCACGAATGGCCGTGATTCGCGTGGCCGTCCTTGTTCGGGATCATCTTGACGACCTGCTCGCCCTTCATCTCGGCGCGGAACGAGCAGCCGACGCCGCAGTAGGCGCAGGTCGTGACGACGTAGTGCTCGGGCTGACCGAGCTCGATGAGCGACTTCTCGGTCAGAGTCGCCGTCGGACAGGCCTGGACGCAGGCGCCGCACGAGACGCACTCGGAATCGAGGAAGGGCTGGTTCTGGCTCGCCGCGACCTTCGATGCGAAGCCGCGCCCGTCGATCGTCAGCGCGAACGTGCCCTGGACCTCCTCGCAAGCGCGCACGCAGCGCGAGCAGACGATGCACTTGGTCGGATCGAACGTGAAGTACGGATTGCTCTCGTCCTTCGGCGCGTCGAAGTGGTTCGCGCCGTCGTACCCGTAGCGCACCTCGCGAAGACCGACCGCGCCGGCCATGTCCTGGAGCTCGCAGTCGCCGTTCGTGGGGCAAGTCAGGCAATCGAGCGGATGGTCGGAGATGTAGAGCTCCATGACGTTGCGCCGCAGATCGCCCAAGCGTTTGCTCTGCGTCGTGACCTTCATGCCCTCGCGGACCTCGGTCGTGCACGAGGCCGGCACGCCCTTCATTCCCTCGATCTCGACGAGGCAGAGCCGGCACGAGCCGAAGGGCTGCTGGCTGTCCGTCGCACAGAGCTTCGGAATGTTGACTCCCGCAAGCGCGGCGGCCCGAAGCACCGTCGTGCCTTCCGGCACCGTGACCGGCACGCCGTCGACGTGGAGCGTCACCGCGCGCTCGGACTCGCTCGCCGGCGTGCCGAAGTCTTGGGCTCGTCGATAGGGTTTGAAGACAGCACTCATGACTCAAGTCTCCCTGTTAGGCTCGGGCCCCGCGGCCGCGCGCCTTCAAGTCCTCCGGGAAATGGTTCAGCACGCTCTGGACGGGGAAGGGCGCCATGCCGCCGAGCGCGCAGAGCGAGCCCGCGATCATCGTGTCGCAGAGCTCGCGGAGCAGCGTCAGGTTCGCCTGCTCGTTCTCGCCGCTCAAGATGCGGTCGATGACCTCGACGCCGCGCGTCGCGCCGATTCGGCACGGCGTGCACTTGCCGCAGGATTCGATGGCGCAGAACTCCATCGCGAACCGCGCCTGCTGGCCCATGTCGACGGTGTCGTCGAAAGCGACGATGCCGCCGTGACCGATCATGGCGCCGATGCGGGCGAATTCCTCGTAATCGAGCGGCGTATCGAACTGCGAGGGGTGCAGGTACGCCCCGAGCGGCCCTCCGACCTGAACGGCGCGCACGGGCCGGCCCGTCGCGGAGCCGCCGCCGAAATCGTAGAGCAGGTCGCCGAGCTTGCGGCCGAACGCGATCTCGACGAGCCCGCCGCGCTTGACGTTGCCCGCGAGCTGCGCCGTCAGCGTGCCGCGCGAGCGGCCGGCGCCGAAGTCGCGGTAAAACGCAGCGCCTTTGTCGAGAATGATCGGCACGGTCGCGAGCGAGATGACGTTGTTCACGATCGTCGGCTTGCCGAAGAGCCCCTTGATCGCGGGCAGCGGCGGCCGATAACGCACGATGCCGCGCTTGCCCTCGAGGCTCTCGAGCATCGAGGTCTCCTCGCCGCAGATGTAGGCGCCCGCGGCCTCGCGGACCTCGAGCTCGAACGCGCGCTCGCCGCCGAGGACGCGCTCGCCGAGATACCCGGCCGACGTCGCGGCCTCGATCGCGGCGCGCATCGTCCGGATCGCCTGCGGGTATTCGGCGCGGATATAGATGAATCCCTTCGTGGCGCCGACGGCGAGCCCCGCGATCGTCATGCCCTCGATGAGCACGTACGGGTCGCTCTCCATGATCATGCGGTCGGCGAAAGTCCCCGAGTCGCCCTCGTCGGCGTTGCAGACGACGTACTTCTGCGGGCCCGACGCGCCGAGCACGGTGTTCCACTTGATGCCCGTCGGGAACGCGGCGCCGCCGCGGCCTCGGAGGCCCGATTCCGTCACGATGGCGACGATCTTCTCGCCGCGCATGTCCGCGGCCTTCTCGAGCCCGCGGAAGCCGCCGTGAGCTTTATAGTCCTCGATCGAGAGCGGATCGACGACGCCGACGCGCGCGAAGGTCAGGCGCGTCTGCTCGGCCAGGTAAGGGATCGACTCGGTCGGTCCTAAGGCCTTCCCGTGCTTGCGGCCTGCCAGGAAGCCGGCTTCGAAGAGACCCGGAACGTCGCTGCGGTGGACGGGACCGTAGGCGAGCCTCGTGCCGTCGACGAGCACCTCGACGAGCGGCTCGAGCCAATAGAGCCCCCGGGAGCCGTTCCGCACGAGCTCGATCGATTCTCCGCGGCGCGCCGCCTCGGCGGCGATGGCCTCGGCCACGGCGTCGGCCCCGAGCGAGCGGGCGGTCGTATCCGACGGAACGAAAACTTTGGTTGGATTTCCGGCCATGGCGCTAACCCAGCAGCTCGTCGAGACGCTCCGGCGTGACCCGCCCGTGGACCGTCTCGTCGATCATGACGGCCGGCGAGCAGGCGCAGTTGCCGAGGCAATACACGGGCTCGAGGCTCACGCGGCCGTCCGCCGTCGTCTCGTGGAAGTCGATGCCGAGCTTCTCGCGCACGTGGCGCTCGAGCTCGCGCGCGCCCATGGACTGGCAAGCTTCCGCCCTGCAGAGATAGAGGGTGCGCTGCCCTGGCGGATGGGTCCGGAAGAAATGATAAAAGGTCACGACGCCGTGCACTTCGGCGCGCGACAGGTTCAGCACGTGGGCGACGATCGCCACCGCGGAGCTCGGGATGTAGCCGAGCTCGTCCTGGATCGCATGCAGGATCGGCAACAAGGCGCCGGGCTCGGCGGCGCGTGCCTCGGCCAGCTCCCTGATCTTCGCGTCGCTGCTCAAGCGGGATACGGCGTTCACCTTGTTCCTGAGTACCTCTCGAGTAGAAATAGTCCGCTCGTTCGAGCGCTTAGTATAACCATTGGCCGCTCGGGCGGCTGCGCCGAAATGTCGCAAAATCCGGAACGGCCGGTCCCGTTTCGAAGGCACGCGGGGCCGGCGGCCGCTCGGCGTGCGCGGGGCCGGGCCCCTTGGCGTGCGCGCGCGGCCGATCCCGTTTCGCGGTGCGCCGGCGCTCAGCTCCTGCTCTTGGCAGGATTCGGGAACAGGTCGGAAGCGTCCTCGCCTTCCCGCGGCTGCAGACACTCGAAGTCTTTCTCGACGAGAATCGCGAGGCGCTCGTCCTGCCCGATCGGCTGCTCCGCGCGGATCGAAACCTCGCTCGGTGCGAGCCACCGCTCGAACTCCGCGCGCGGAATGCTGACGCAGACGCGCGTGCCCGCGAGCTCCGCGCTCACGCCGCCGCCCGGCGCGACGGCCAGGCGATACACGAGCTCCGATCCCGGCCCGAAGCGAATTCGATCCTCCGTGAAGCCGCGCTGGGCCATCGCGTCGAGCTCCGTCTGCGACACGCGCAGACGCACCGAATTGCCGCGAATCCTGAGCTTCATGCAACCTGATCGAATCGTCGAGGGACGGGCATTCTAGCTCACCGCCGTGTTGTCGTTCTAACTAGGTGATTCATAAGCGCTTGCCATATAATCCCGCGCGTGGGAGCCGCAGCGGCCCGGCCGTGCGGCCCGCCGATGCGGCGGAACGTTTTCGGGGAAAGGTATGAGCAAGCAAGTCGGAATCAGCGGATTTGCGGTATACGTGCCGCCGTATCGCGTCGATCTCGAGGCCTGGTGCGAGTGGACCGGCGCGCCGTGGGACAAGACCCGCGCAGTCGTCGGCCGCAGTTTTCGCATGCGGGGCCCCGAGCAAAGCGTCTACACCTTGGCCGCGAACGCGGTCATGCGGCTCATCGAGCATTACGACGTCGATCCCGCGCGGGTCGGCTTTCTCGGTCTCGGCACGGAGTCGAGCACGGACAACTCGGCGGGCGCCGTCATCATCAAGGGCATGCTCGACGAGGGGCTCCAGCAGGAAGGCCGGCAGCCGCTGAGCCGCAATTGCGAGGTGCCGGAGGTCAAGCACGCCTGCCTTGGCGGGGTGTATGCCTTGAAGAATGCGCTGCGGTATCTCGCGCTCGAATCCGAGGACCGCTGCGCGATCGTGGTCAGCGCCGACATCGCCGAGTATGCGCGCGGCAGCTCCGGCGAGCCCACGCAAGGCGCGGGCGCGGTAGCCATGCTGCTCGAGCGAAACCCGAAAATGCTCGCCATCGACATCGCGAAGATCGGCAGCGCGTCGGCCTATCGGGCCGTCGATTTCCGGAAGCCCGTGCTGCGCAACATCATTCGCGGCAAGCTCAACTGCCACTTCCAGGACCTGCCGGTCTTCAACGGGAAGTACTCGACGACTTGCTACATCGACGAGACCTTGCACGCGCTGAACGACATGACGCGCCGCATGGGCCGCGATCCCGGCGAGTACTACCGCGAGCTCGCCGCCGTATTCATGCATCGGCCCTATCACCGCATGCCCGAAACCTCGTTCGCGATGAGCTATCTGTTCGGCCTCGCTAGCGACGGCGCCGCCGGCAAGGCGGAGCTTAAGCGCTACTGCGAGCGGGCGGAGATGAACGTGGACGACGTGCTGGCCGAGATGCGCTCGACCCCCGACGTGCTCGCGCTCGTGAAGCGCGGGGACATCGAGGCCGACGCCTATCCGCTCAGCATCCGGCTCTCGAAGGAGTTTCGCGGCAGCGACGAGTTCAGCGCGCTCGTGTCCTCCAAGATGTCGCTCGGCTCGGAGATCATGAAGGACATCGGGAACGTCTATTGCGCGGCCCTGCCGGCGTGGATCGCCGCGGGCATGGAGGACGCGTGCCGCCGCGGCCTCGACCTCGCGGGCAGCAAGGTCCTCGCCGTCGGCTACGGCAGCGGCGATGCCGCCGAAGCGATACCCATGACGGTCATGCCGGACTGGGCAAAGGCGGCCTCGCGCATCGGCTTCGAGGCGGCCCTCGAGCCGCATCAGAACCTCACGCGCGAGCAGTACGAGACGCTCCACGAGACGGGCAACGCCAAGGGCCTCGAAAGCCCGGACCAGGGCTTCGTCATCGAATCGATCGGCAGCAGCTCGAATCCTCGCTTCAGCGACGAGGGCATCGAGTACTACCGATACCTAAGCTGAGCTGATCCGAGCTGAGCCGAGCCGGCCGGCCGCGGCTTCGGCGGCCCGAGTCGCCCGCGGCCCGCTGCCTACTTCCGGTACTTGACCTCGCCGCCGCGGGCCGCGTCGTCGGCCTGCTGCTCGACGTGGCGAATCAAGTCCTCGACGCCGCCCTTCTCGAGCACCTCGCGGTATTCGGCCCGCTTCAAGGCGAGGTCGCTCACGTTGTCGGCCAGGATGTTGATGATCTTCCAGCCGCCGTCGGTCTCGTGCAGAAGGTACTCGAACGGGATGACCTCGCCGCTCGCCGTCGTCAGCGTCGCCTCGACCTGGGCGCGGTCGTCGCCGGCGCGCTCGCCGTGCGTGACCTCGAGCATGCCGGGCTTCAGTGCGCCGAAGCGGCTCGCGTAGGTCATGACGCTGAGGCGCTGAAAGGCGTCGACGAAGCGCTGCCGCTGATCGGGCGTCAGCGAATCCCACTGGCGGCGGATCGTGAGCTCGGCGATATAGGGCAGATCGTGCGTCGCGGCCACGACGGGATCGAGCCGGCGATAGCGCTCCTCGACGCCGCCGGCACCGGCCGCCTCGACGAGCGCGCGATAAAGCCGCTCGATCGCGGCCTCGGGCGTCTCGGTGCGGGCATCGGCAGGCGCTGCGGCCGCTTCTGCGGGAGCGCCGGGTGCGGCGTCGCCGAGGCCCGCACTCCGGGCCGGCGGGACGGCGGAAGCCGCAGGCGACGTCGAGCCCGCGCGCTGCGCGAACGCCCCGATCGGTGCGGCGGCCAGCAAAGCGGCGGCCGCCGCGGCGCTAATCCATGGCCTCATAAGATCGTTCCTTCCACTTCGCGCGCGTGCCGTGCCAGTAATTTAGCGCAGAGCTCCAAGTCATGGCCAAGAACAACGCGGCGGCGGCGGGCAGCGTCGCGGCCCAGTACCACGGCAGGCGGTAAAAGCGCACGACGGGCAGATACGCCGCGCTCATGAACAGGACGGCCGCGGCGCCTACGGCGGCGAGCGCCGGGGCGGTCGAGCCCGCCGGCGCCGCGACCTGCGCGAGCCCCGCGAGCCCCGCCGCGAGCGCCGCGAACGGCGCCGCGAACGCAACGAGCATGACGGCGGACGTCGCGACGAGCAGCACGCTCGAGTAGCGGAGCTGCGTGAAGGCGGTTCGCGCGACCATGACCCAGAACTCGTCGAGCCGCGCGTACTCCCGCAAGCTCCGCGCCGACAGGCTCATGCCGAGGTACAGGCGCGCGCCGCGCCGCTCGAGACGGCGAGCCAGCGTGCAGTCGTCGATGAGCGCGCCGCGCAGAGCCGCGAATCCTCCGGCGGCGCGCAGCGCGGACGTCTCGACGAGCATGCATCCGCCGGCCGCTCCCGCCCGCCGCCCCGACGCGACGAGCGCGAACGGATAGAGAAGCTTGAAAAAGAAGATGAACGCCGGCACGAGCAGACGCTCCCACGCGTGCCGGCACGAGAGCGTCGCCATGACGGAGACGAGCGACGCGCCGGTTCTCGCCGCCTGCGCACGCAGGGCGGGCACGAAGCCGGGAGCGAGCTCGATGTCGGCATCGAGCAGCAACGTATAACGCCGATCGACTCGCCCGAAGCCTTGCTCGAGCGCCCACAGCTTGCCGGCCCAGCCGGACGGCAGCGGCGCGCCTTCGAGCACGCGGAGCGCGAGCGGAAAGACGGACGCGGCATCGGCCGAGGACGTGCCGAGCTCGGTCGCGAGCTCGGGCGGGGCGTCGGCCGAGGACGTGCCGAGCTCGGCCGCGAGCGCTCGGCAGAGCGCCGCCGTGCCGTCCGTCGACTCGTCGTCGACGACGAGCACTTCGAGACCCGGACCCTGGCGCGCGAGCGCGCGCAGCACGCGGCCGATTTGGCGGGCCTCGTTCCTGGCCGGAATCAGCACGGCGACGTCGGCCAGCCCCGCGGTGACGCCCTCGGACTCGAGCCGCTCGCGAGTTCTGTGCGGCTGCCACGGCAGCAGCAGAAGGAGCGCCCACGCCGCCGCGGCAGCCGCCGCGATGCCGACGAGGATCTCGCCGGTCACGAGAGGGAATCAGGCGTCGTGCCGCGATCTGCGCTTGCCGATCTGATCGACCGGGATCGCGATGCCGGGCGCCTGGCCGCCGTGCAGGATCGGCAGCTCGGGCGCCATGTCGCCGTCGAGCCGGGGTCCGAACAGGAAGACCGAGAGGGCCTTGAGCGGATTCCGGAACGTGTCCTCGACGGCCGTGCCCTCGTAGCCGCAATGCGCCATGCAGTTGTCGCACTTCGGGTTGCGGCCGGTCCCGTACTTGTCCCAGTCCGTCGTCTCCATGAGCTCCTTGAAGGACTTCGCGTAGCCTTCGTCGACGAGCAAGTAGCAAGGCTTCTGCCAGCCGAAGATGTTGTACGTCGGGTTGCTCCACGGCGTGCACTGATAGCTTTCGTTGCCCGCGAGAAAATCCAGGAACAGGCTCGACTGGTTGAAGTGCCACTTGCTGCGCCGCGCGCGGCCGCGCTTGAACACCTCGCGGAAGAGCTGCTTCGAGTTGCGGCGCCCGAGGAAGACGTCCTTGCGCGGCGCGTGCTCGTAGCTGTAGCCCGGCGAGATCATGACGCCCTCGAGCCCGAGGCCCATCGCGTAGTCGAAGAAATCGGCCACGTCCTCGGGATCCTCGCCCGCGTACAGCGTGCAGTTGGCCGTGACGCGGAAGCCGCGCTCGAGCGCCGTCTTGATCGCGGAGACGGCTTTGTCGAACGTGCCCTCGCGGCAGACGGACGCGTCGTGCCGCTCGCGATTGCCGTCGAGGTGCACGGACCACGTGAAATACGGCGAAGGCTTGTACTGATCGATCTTTTGCTCGAGCAGCAGCGCGTTCGTGCAAAGGTAGACGAACTTCTTGCGCGCGACGATGCCTTCCACGATCTGGGGCATCTCCTTGTGGATCAGCGGCTCGCCGCCCGGAATCGAGACGACGGGCGCGCCGCACTCGTCGACGGCCCTGAGCGCGTCCTCGACGCTCATGCGCTTGCGGAGGGTCTCGTCCGGGTAATCGATCTTGCCGCAGCCGGCGCAAGCGAGATTGCACTGGAACAGCGGCTCGAGCATGAGCACGAGCGGATAGCGCTTGTTGCCCTTCAGCTTCTGCGCAAGGAGGTAGCGTGCGATCGTGACTTTCTGAATCAGCGGAATGCTCATGGCGTCTCCAAGAAAATGGGGTCAGAGCCCGATCTTCGGCGGCTCTCGAAAAATGGGGTAAGAGCCCGTTTTCACCTCAGTGCGATTGTCCATCGGCGGCACCTCGAGAAAAAAGGGCTTCGACCCCATTTTTCTCTCCTGTCACCCGTGCGTGCCGGTCCTACGCAGCAGCGAGTCGAGGAAATTGTGGCGAATGTGCGCCCACTCCATCTTGAACCACGGAGTGAAGCGGTCGGGCGCCGCCTCGAGCTCCGCCTCGAGATCGGCGAGCGGAACGAATCTAAGGGCGGCGATCTCGTTGACGTTCGCGTCGACGGGCCCGTCGTACCGCCCGAAGTAGACCCAGCAATACTCGTGCTCGGCGCCGAGCGCGCCATATTGAGCGTGGTACTTGAACTTGTACAGAAACTCGAGCGGACAGTCGAAGCCGAGCTCCTGAATCAATCGCCGCGAGACGGCCTGTTCCATCGACTCCCCGCGCCGCGGATGCGAGCAGCAGGTGTTCGACCAGTAGCTCGGCCAGAGCGGCTTGTCGAGCGACCGCTGCTGAAGCAGCAGCTCGTCGTCGCCGTTGAAGACGAAGATCGAGAACGCGCGGTGCAAGACGCCGTTGCCGGTATGGCATTCGGCTTTCGGCTTATGGCCGATCTCACGGTCGAGCTCGTCGACGAGGATGAGCTCCTCGCTCGCGCTCGAGACGATTTCGTCACGCGCCATTCAGGTCTGCTCCCAGTTGCACGGCCGCCGCCTGGTAGCCCGCCGCGCGAATGGCCGCCGCGACCGACTCCACGGCCGCTTGCGACTCGCAGACGGCGACGATCGAGCCGCCTCCTCCGCCGCCCGTGAGCTTCGCTCCGAGGGCTCCGCTCTCCCGCGCGACCGTGACGAGCTGCTCGAGCTCGGGCGTCGAGACCTGGAGCGCGTTCAACATCCCGTGGTTGATGTTCATGAGCTGGCCGAGCGTCGCGAGGTCGTTGTCGTGGATGGCCTGCACGCCGCGCAGCGTCAGCGCGTCGATCTGATCGAAGATCCGCTCGTAAAGCTTTCGGTCCTGCTTCCACGCCTCGCGCACGCGGCCGACGGTCTTCGCCGTCAGGCCCTCGTAGCCCGTCATGCCGATGACTGTGGGAATCGGCGCGCGGATATTGAGCGGCTCGACGAGCGGCGGATCGCCGGGCCGGTAGACGAGCGCCCGGCCGTAGCAGGCCAGCGTGTTGTCGAGGCCGCTCGGCGTTCCGTGGGCGACCTTCTCGGACTCGAACGCGAGGGCGTTGACCTCGTCCTCGGAGAGGCCCAAGCGGAAGTGCTTGTCGAGCGCGCGCACGATCGCGACGGCCATGGCGGCGGAGCCGCCGAGCCCCATGCTGCGGGGCACCTCGGGGAAAACCTCGATGCGCATGCTGCGAGCCGAGAGCCCGAGCGCGTCGAGCACGACGCCGGCCGGGCGCTCGAACGAGCGCCGCTCGTTGGCATTGCGCGCGAGCTGATACTCGACGCCCCAGCGCGGGATCATGAGATGGATGCCGTCGTCGCAATCCTCGACGAGGGCGCGGATCGCCATCGGCACGGGCGCCGCGATCGCGTGCCTTCCGTAGACCACCGCGTGCTCGCCGAGCAGGACGACCTTGCCGTAGCCGATGCCCATCTTCGCTTCTTCGGGACGCTTTGCGGCGGCGCCGCCGGCCGCCCGCTTCGCCTCGCTGCTCTCGATCTCGGCGATGATCTCCTGCGCCTTCCAGACCTTGACGATGCCGCTCTGGATGACCCGCTCGAGGACCTGATCGAAGATTTCCTTGCGCGCGCCCGCGGCCGTGACCACGCTCCGCGCGTGGAGGGTCATGTGCCCTTTTTGGATGCCCTCCGTCGCGAGCGCGCGGATGGCCGCGAAATTCTGCGCGAGGCCGACGGCCGCCATGACCTCGGCAAGCTCCGTCGCGGAGCGTACGCCGAGCAGGCGAAGGTTCATCGCGACGGTCGGATTCGACTCGAGCGGGGCGCCGACGATGCCGACCTTGATCGGGATCTCGATGCTGCCGCAGAGATTGCCTTCGTCGTCGGCCGTCCACCGCGTGAGCGAGCTGTATCGGCCGCTCCGCGCCGCGTACGCGTGCGCGCCCGCCTCGATGGCGCGCCAATCGTTCCCGGTCGCGATCGCGATCGGATCGATGCCGTTCATGATCCCCTTGTTGTGGGTCGCGGCGCGGTACGGATCGACGGCCGCGAAGTCACACGCGACGATGATGCCGTCGCGCGCCTCCTCCCCCGAATAGCCGCGGCCCGCGAGCCGATCGACGGGGATGCGGCAGCTCGCCCGCACGAGCGCGCGATCGGTGAGATTCGAGAGGATGCGCAGGAACACGCGTCCCCCGGTGATCGACTCGACGAGCGGAGCGACGCCCTCGCACATGCCGTTCACGAGATTCGCGCCCATCGCGTCGCGCGTATCCACGAGCAGATGCACGACGAGCATCGGCTTGCCGCTCGACGGCAGAGGAAGCACGAAGAGCTCGATGTCTTGCGCGCCGCCGCCCCGCGCGACCATGTTCGGGTGAAAGCTGTTTGCGAGGTTCAGAACTTCCTTCTTCCGCTCGCGAAGGCGGCGCTTGGCCTTCGCGATGTCGGGAAGATCGACGACCTGGATCTGGCCGATCAGGATCGGGTCGGTCGCCTCCGCCCGAAAGCCGCCGCACGCGCGGATCAGCTTGCAGGCGGACCCGAGGGCCGCGACCACGGACGGCTCCTCGACGACCATCGGCGCGAGATACTGCTTGTCGTTGACGACGAGGTTCATGCCGAGTGCGAGCGGCAGGCCCATGACGCCGACGACGTTCTCGATCATTTTGTCGGCGGCCGTGAGATCGAGCGTGTGACGGCCCGTCGACAAGGCGCGGAAGTCGCTTTCGCTGAGCAAGCCGCGCTCGTGAACCGCCCTCACGCGCTCTTCGACGCTGAGCTTGTAGAATTC
>DASTSM010000106.1:0-4919 GCA_035760685.1 Gammaproteobacteria bacterium
GCGCGCGAGGAGATCCGCCGACAGCGGCGTGCCGGCGACCGGCGCGTCCTGGATCATGATCGGGATCGAAATCGCCGCCGAGACGTCGGCGAAGAACCGCGCGATCGCGGGCTCGGGCACTCGCACGGTCGCGCCGTGATACGGCGGCATGAGCATCACGAGCGCCGCGCCCGCGGCCTGGGCGCGCCGGCAGCGCTCGGCGCACACGTGCGTGCTGAAATGCGTCGTGGTCACGATGACCGGGACCCGGCCCGCCACGTGATCGAGCACGGCGCTCATGACCCGCTCGCGCTCTTCGTCGGTCAGCGAGAACTGCTCGGAGAAGTTCGCGAGAATGCAGATCCCGTGCGATCCCGCGTCGATCATGAAGTCGATGCAGCGGCGCTGGCCCTCGAGATCGAGCTCGCCGCTCTCGTCGAAGATCGTCGGCGCCACCGGGAAGACGCCCCGATAGGGGCGCGGCGGCGCTGATGTGGCCATGGCGTGCTCCGTCCTCGCCGATACGGAATCAGGTGTCATGGGCCATTAGTGATTGTCGCGGCCGACCGGCGCGCCGCTCTGCCCGACCAGAAAATCGAAGTCCGCGCCGCGGTCGGCCTGCAGCACGTGCTCGACGTAGAGCTTCGTATAGCCGCGCGCGGCATGCGGCGGCGGCGGCCGCCATGCGGTCAAGCGCCCCGCGAGCTCCGCGTCCGAAACGTGCAGGTGCAGGCGGCGCTCGCTCACGTCGAGCGTGATCAGGTCGCCCGTGCGCACAGCGGCGAGCGGCCCGCCGACGGCGGCCTCCGGCGCGGCGTGCAGCACCACGGTGCCGTACGCGGTGCCGGACATCCGCGCGTCCGAAATCCGCACCATGTCGCGGACGCCGTCACGCAGCAGCTTCTTCGGCAGCGGCAGATTGCCTACCTCGGCCATGCCCGGGTAACCCTTCGGCCCGCAGTTCTTCAGCACCATGATGCAGGTCGCGTCGATCTCGAGGCTCTCGTCCTCGACGGCCGCATGCATCTCTTCCGGCGATTCGAACACGACGGCGCGCCCCGTGTGCGTCAGCAGCTCGGGCGAGGCGGCCGACGGCTTGATGACCGCCCCGTCCGGGGCGAGATTGCCGCGCAGCACGGCGATGCCGGCGTCGCGCTTCCAGGGCCGCTCGAACGGCGCGATGACTTCCTCGTTCCAGCAGGCGGCGGACGCAACGTTCTGCCAGAGCGTCTTGCCGTTGACCGTGAGCGCGTCCTTGTGCAGCAGACCGTGCTCGGCGAGGGAGCGCAGCACCACGGGCAAGCCGCCCGCGTAGTAGAAGTCCTCCATGAGGAACTTGCCCGAAGGCATGAGATTCGCGAGGCAATGAACGCCTCGGGAGAGCGCGTCGAAGTCGGCGAGCGACAGGTTCACGCCGATGCGGCCGGCGATCGCGAGCAGGTGGATGACGGCGTTGGTCGAGCCGCCGACCGCCGCGAGCGTGCGGATCGCGTTCTCGAACGCCTGCCGCGTCAAGATCTTCGACAGCACGAGGTCCTCGTGAACCATGTCCACGATGCGCCGCCCCGACAGCCGGGCGAGCGTGGCCCGGCGCGAGTCGGCGGCCGGGATCGCGGCGTTCTGCGGCAACCCCACGCCGAGCGCCTCGACGATCGACGCCATGCTCGAGGCCGTGCCCATCGTCATGCAGTGGCCGGGGCTGCGGTTCATCGCGGCTTCGGCTTCTCGAAACTCCGCCTGCGTGAGCTCGCCGGCGCGGACCTGCTCGCTCATCGCGATGACGTGCGTGCCCGAGCCCATGAGCGTGCCGCGGTAGTGGGCGCTCAGCTGCGGCCCGCCGGAGACGCCGATCGTCGGAAGGTTCGCGGACGCCGCGCCCATTAGCAGCGCGGGCGTGGTCTTGTCGCAGCCCATGAGCAGCACGATGCCGTCGAGCGGGTGCGCGCGAATGGCTTCCTCGACGTCCATGGCAACGAGGTTGCGGAACAGCATGGCCGTCGGCCGCATCGTGACCTCGCCGAGCGACGACACGGGGAACTCGAGCGGCAGGCCGCCGGCCTCGAGCACGCCGTAGCGCACGTGCTCGGCGATCCCGCGAAAGTGCGCGTTGCACGGCGTGAGCTCCGACCACGTGTTGCAGATGCCGATCACGGGCCGGCCGTCGAACTGATCGTCGGGAAGGCCCATGCCTTTCAGCCACGAGCGGTAATAGAACCCCATCTTGCCGGCGCGGCCGAACCAGGCCTGGCTGCGGAGCGGTCTTTTCTCGTCGGCCATCGTTTGCGCCATCTTTAGCCGTTTGCGCCGGGCGAGACGCCGTCAGGCCGGCGCTCCGCCGCGGCAACGACTACGCGAGCCGCGCCTTGAGCTGAGTGAAAGAATGCGGCGGGAAACGGTACTGCGCCGCCT
Source organism: Gammaproteobacteria bacterium (assembly GCA_035760685.1). Lineage (GTDB taxonomy): Bacteria > Pseudomonadota > Gammaproteobacteria > Steroidobacterales > Rariloculaceae > ZC4RG20. The sequence continues at coordinate 2,389 of DASTSM010000106.1, forward strand.
TGCCGCTCGCCGCCGCGGCCGGCCGCGACTCGGCACGGACGAGCGTCTTGCCGAAGTCGTTGACGGCTTTGATGTCCGGGCCGTTGACCTCGGCGACGGCGAGCGCCCCCGCGAACGACTTGTCGTCGAGCGAGATCGTCGTGTCGATCGCCTGATCCTGGTGACGGTTCACGACGTTGAGGAGCAGGGTGTCGCCGTCGATCGCGCCCGAGACGTCGAGATAGGGCACGTCGCTCCACTGCTTGGTCGTATAGCTCGGCACGTCGACCTCGAGCTTCAGCGACTCGCCCTTGACGTTCTTCGCGAAGAGCTGCAGCGGGTAGTAGATCGTCTGTAGGAACAGCCCCTCGTCGCTCGTGAAGATCGGCGCGATCACGTTGACGAGCTGCGCCATGTTCGCGATCTTGACGACGTCGGCGTGGTTCACGAGCGAGCTCAAGAGCGTCGCGATGACGAGCGCGTCCTCGAGGTTGTAGCGCTCCTCGAGAATTCGCCGGCCGCGCTGGCTCGCGCCGCGCTCGCGATACCAGACGTTGTACTCGTCGAACGCAATGTGGACCTTCTTACCGTCCGTGCGGCCGGCGAGCACGCCGTCGATGACCTTTGCCGTCGTCTCGATCTTGTCGTCCATGAGGCGCGAGCTCGCGAGGAACTCGCCGAAGTCGTCGTTCGGATTGCCGACGTAGAGATGAATCGCGAGGTAGTCGATGTATTCCTGCAAGTGCTCGACCACGGTCCGGTTCCAGAGCGCCCAGTCGACGCCGGCGGCGTAGTTCGAGGAGCCCGCCGCGATGAGCTTCACGCTCGGGTCGGTCAAGCGCATGAGCTTCGCGGCCTCGAGCGCAAACTTGCCGTAGTCGTCGGCCGTGCGATGGCCCATCTGCCACGGGCCGTCCATCTCGTTGCCGAGGCCCCAGTACGTGACTTTCCACGGGTCGTTGCGGCCATTCTTGCGGCGCAGCCGCGTCACGGCCGTGTCGAGCGACGAATTGCAGTACTCGACCCATTGCTGCGCCTCGGTCCAGGTGCCGGTGCCGAGATTCGCGCAGATGTAGGGCTCGGTCTTCAGCCGCTCCGCGTAGTCGAGGAACTCGTGCGTCCCGAACCGGTTGCTCTCGACGGTGCCCCACGCCAGCTCGAGGCGCGGCGGCCGGTCGTCGCGCGGGCCGATCCCGTCCATCCAGTGGTAGTTCGACGAAAAGTTGCCGCCGGGCCAGCGCAGCAGGCTGACCCCGAGCCCCTGTGCGGCTTCGAGCACGTCGCGGCGGTACCCGGACGCGTCCGACAGCTTCGAGCCCTCCTGGAATACGCCGCCGTCGATGCAGCGGCCCAGGTGCTCGATGAAGTTCCCCCACAGCTTCGGATCGATGGGGCCCCGCGTGTTTTCGGTGTTGACCTTGATGCGGGCGCTCAAGTCGTCGGCAGCGGCGGCTGCGCGCAGGATCAGCGGCGACGCCAAGGCGGTTGCGACGACGGTTCGGCGAGTGAGCTTCATCGGCTTTCCCCCTTGATAGTCGATTTGACGAGCGTCGGGCAGCTACTGGTCGAGGACGGAAAAGCGGTAGTACGAGACCTGCCGGTAGGTCTGACCCGGATCGAGCCGCGCGCTCGGGAAAGCCGGGTGATTCGGCGAGTCCGGGAATTTCTGCGGCTCGAGCGCCAAGCCGTCGCCCTGGCGGTAGACGACGTGCGCCTTGCCGGCCGTCGTGCCGTCCAGAAAGTTGCCGGTATACACCTGCACGCCGGGCTCGGTCGTGTAGAGCTCGACGACGCGGCCCGAGATCGGGTCTTCGACGCGCGCTGCAAGCTTCGGCGTTGCCGTCACGCCGCCGCGCAGCACGAAATTGTGATCGTAGCCGCGGCCGAGCACGATTTGCGGGTCCGTCGCGTCGCGGATCCGGGCGCCGATGGCCGTCGGCTGCCGGAAGTCGAAAGGCGTGCCCGCAACGGCGCGCAGCTCGCCGGTCGGGATCAACGCGGCATCGACCGGCGTGTAGGCGTCGGCGTTCACCATGAGCCGATGGTCGAGAATGCTGCGCGCGGCGGGAACGCCGGCGAGATTGAAGATGCTGTGATTCGTGAGGTTCACGATCGTCGGCGCGTCGGTCGTGGCTTCGTAGCTCGTGGTCAGCGTTCGGCTGTCGTCGAGCGAGTAGGTGACGCTGACCTTCAGCGTGCCGGGATAGCCTTCCTCGCCGTCGCGGCTCGTGTACGTGAGCCTCACGCTCGCGGCGGCACCGCTCTTCACCTCCGCGACGGTCCACACGGCCTTGTCGAACCCCTTGATGCCGCCGTGCAGCGCGTTCGGGCCGTCGTTGGCCGCGAGCGAGTACGTCTTGCCGTCGAGCATGAATCGGGCGCCGGCGATGCGATTCGCGTAGCGTCCGACGGTCGCGCCGAAGTACTGCGGCTTCGCCACGTACCCGGCCAGATCGTCGTAGCCGAGCACCACGTCGGCGAGATGCCCCGTCTTGTCGGGCAGGAACAGAGACTGGAGCGTCGCACCGTAGCTGATGATCCGCGCGCTGATG
>DASTSM010000107.1:0-5425 GCA_035760685.1 Gammaproteobacteria bacterium
GCCGCGAGGCGGCCGGCGGGTTGGCCCGTGCGCGCGGAGAAAGCCTCGACCGTCACGCCGTCGGTGAGCCTCAGCGCGCCCATGACGTACTCGAGGACGAGCTGATCCGGAGAGTCGACGGCCTCGATCGCCACGGCGGCCTCCGAGCCCGCGAGCGCGGCGTAGGTCCGCGGATTGCGCGTCTTCGCGCGGCGAACGATCCGAAGGCATTCGCCGCCGATCGTCGCCTTGCCGTGCGCGCCGGCCCCGATGCCGAGATAGTCGCCGAACTGCCAGTAGTTGAGGTTGTGGCGGCAGCGGGCGCCTTCTTTCGCATACGCCGAGATCTCGTAGCGCGTGTAGCCCCGGCGCTCGAGCAGCGCGCGTCCCCGGTCCTCGATCGCGGCCACCGTCTCCTCGGCGGGCAGCGCCGGGGGCTTGCGATGAAACGCCGTGTTCGGCTCGAGCGTGAGCTGGTACCAAGAAACGTGCTCGGGCTCGAGCGCGAGGGCGCTCTCGAGATCGAAGAGCGCGCCCTCGACGTCGTCCTCGGGCAAGCCGTACATCAGGTCGAGGTTGAGATTCCGGAATCCGGCGCGCCGCGCGAGCTCGACGGCGCGACGGGCCTCTTCCGCCCCGTGGACGCGGCCCAAGCTCGAGAGCCGATCGTCTCGAAAGCTCTGCACGCCGATCGAGAGGCGGTTGACGCCCGCCGCCCGGAATCCCTCGAACCGCTCCGCGTCGACCGCGCCCGGGTTCGCCTCGAGCGTGATCTCGAGATCGGCTCGGGACGGTATGCGGGCCTCGATGCCTTCGATGAGGCGCGCCACCGATTCGGGCCTGAACAGGCTCGGCGTCCCTCCGCCGAAAAAGATGCTCTCGAGGGGCCGGTCCTGCACGAGCGGGAGCTCGGCCTCGAGGTCGCGAAGGAGCGCGTCGACGTACTCGCGCTCGGGAGCCGGCCCTTTCGCTTCATACGAATTGAAATCGCAATACGGACACTTGCGCACGCACCAGGGCAGGTGCACGTAGAGCGAGAGCGGAGGCAGACGAGTCCGAGTCATGCGTTGGAGCGAAGAGCGAGTCATGCGTTGGAGCGAAGAGCGAGTCACGCGTCACGGCTCGGGCGCGAGGCCGCCCGCCGGACTGCACGGCGAGGGCCGCGGACGATTGGACCCGCGCAAAGCGGCCCGGTTTCGCGCCGCTAGTGCGCCTTCGCGGCCGCCGTGGTCGGAAGCTCGCCGCCCGCGGTCGTCGGGAGCGCGTCGCTCGCCGTCGGTACGTCGCTCTCCGAGGCGCGCCGCGCCGCGAGATCCTGCGCGAGGGCCTCGATACGCTCGACGGCGTGGGTCCCTCCGTGCATGAGCACGCGCTTCAGAAACGCGGGACCGACGAAGGGCGGCAGCCAAAAATCGGGCTCCATATCGAGCTCGTAGATGACCTTGGTGCCGGCGCCTTCGGGCTCCAGCATCATGCGCGAGACCGAATACTTGAAGTCGCTGCGCTCGGGCAGCGTCGTCGCCCGAATGAACTTCGGCTCGACGGTCTCGAGGCGCTCGACGCGGCGCATGCTGCGGCAGAAGAACAGGAGACATCCCTCGACGCGAGTGAAGACGAGAGGCGCGCCGTCCTTGTCCGGAGGCAGGTATTCGCTCTCCTTGTAGACTTCGGAGATCCGCCCGTAGGCGTCGTCGTCGTAGTCGAGCAGAACGCCGTAGACCGCTGCGGGCGGCGCCGCGAGATACGTATCCGCGACGACGTGGTAGCGGCCGTCCTCGAGCGTGATGTCCAGGCTTCTGATCGCGGCCGGCTGCGCGGCGCAGAGGTAGGCCGAGTCGGCGAGCGCCAGCGCCGCGAGCGCCGCCCTTCGCATGTACGTTCGCGCTCGATGACTCATGCCGACCCTCTTCCTACGCGATCCCTGCGTTCGGTCGCGGCGCTGCAAGACGGCGCTCGGCGCTGCGCGCCGGCGCCCCGATTGTCGTCGATCTTCCCCGGCTAGCGCTCGGTCCACCAGGCGATGAATTCGTCGAGGTCAATGAGACCGTCGCTGTCGGTGTCCACTTCGTCGAAACCGATGCGCGCCTCTTCGCGAGTCATATCGGCGTCGAGCGCATTCAGCATCTTCAAGAACTCGCCGAACTCGATCTTCCCGTCGCCGTCGAGGTCGTTGTACTCGAACGATTCCCTGAACTCTTCGATCTCTTCGGGAGTCAACGTCATGCTCTGGCCGCCTTCGTAGAGGCTCGAAGCGTAATACCGAGAGGATGTGCGGGCAAGGCGCGCGATGCGCAGGCCCCGGGATAGGCCGCCCGCCTCCGCCGTGCTACGTTCGGCAGAACCGCACGACGGAGTCTCTCGACTTGTTCCCGCTACGCGACGACAACCCGAACATCCTCGTTCCCTACGCGAACTACCTCATCATCGCGCTCAACGTTTTCGTGTGGGTCTTCTTCGCGGGGCTCGGGACGGAGCCTGCGCTTTCAACCTCCGTCTGCCGCCTGGGGCTGATTCCGGGAGAGCTGCTCCATCATTTGCCCCCGGGCACACGCGTTCAGCTCGGCCCGGACAGCGTCTGCGTGCTCACCGACACATCGTCTTGGTACACGATCTTCACGTCGATGTTCATGCACGGCGGCTGGTTTCACATCATCGGCAACCTTTGGTTCCTCTGGATCTTCGGCAACAACGTCGAGGACTCGATGGGCCACGTGCGCTTCCTGCTGTTCTACCTGCTCTGCGGGCTCTCGGCGGCGGCGCTTCAGATCGCCTCCAACCCGGACTCCGGAATACCGATGATCGGCGCTTCGGGAGCGATCGGCGGCGTCATGGGCGCTTATATCGTCCTTTACCCCCGGGTCAACGTGCACATGCTCGTTTTTCTCGGGTTCTTCGTGACGACCGTCGCCGTGCCCGCATATCTGATGCTCGGGTACTGGCTCCTCGTGCAAGTCATCAGCGCTTTCGCCGCGACCGGCGTCGAGATGGGCGGAACGGCGTTCTGGGCTCACATCGGCGGCTTTGCGGCCGGCGCGGCGCTCGTCTTCCTGTTTCGCGATCGAAGGCTGCTCGAGATGCATCCCTATCATGGGCTCGGTCAGAGCAGCTCCGCGACCGAGAGCTGGCGCCGCATCCGCCGCTGACGCTTTTCGCTCGGCACAATGCGCGCGCGCGGCGAAGTCGCGCTAGTATTCGCGCTTTTGAGAGCGGACTCCGATGAGAACAGCGTTCGAGCGCGGAATGGGCCACACTCGAAGCGGCTGCGCGCGGCTCCGGTCGGTGCGCCTCGCGGCGATAGCGGCGGCCGCATGCTTCGCGCCGGTCGCGTCGGCTCAGCCGGGCGCGGGCGCGAGCACGAGCGCGGGCGCGAGCACGAGCGCCGGCGCGAGCACGAGCGACGGTGCAAGCACGAGCGCCGTGCGGGGCGAAGGCCTCGGGGCCGATCTCAAAGCCTATGTGACGGCGCCCGCGCGCTGGGACGGCAAGCATTGGGCGGGGTTCGGCGCCACACTCGCGGCGGTCGCCGCGGCGCATCAATACGACGACCATGTGCGCGATCACTTCGTGCCCGCGTCGGGCGGAATCGATCCCGGTCAGGACAACTACGACGCGCGCGACGCGATACCCGCCGCCGTCGCGCTCGGCGGCACGTGGATCTACGCGGCGCTGATTCACAGCGACGACGGCCGCCGCGAAGCCGGCGCGATGCTCGAGGCTGCCGCGCTCGGGACGGCCACGAGCTTCATCTTGAAGCAGGCGGTCGGGCGCGAGCGGCCGTACGAGACGGCGGATCCGGGCCGCTGGGGCGAAGGCGGCGATTCGTTCCCCTCGACGCACGTCGCCGCCGCGTTCGCGATCGGCACGGTGCTCGCGGAATCCGGAAACGACGATTTCCGGTGGGTCCGCCGCGTGCTCGGATACGGCATCGCCGTCGGCACGGCGTACCGCCGGCTCGATCACAACGTCCACTGGCTCTCGGATACCGTCGCGGGCGCGGGCATCGGCTTCGCGACGGCCCGCTTCGTCATGAACCGGCGCGAAGGCGGCGCCGCGCGCTCGGCGCTCTCGATCGCGCCCGCGCCCGAAGGTGGCGTGCTTCTGAGCTATTCGGTGGATCTCGGGCCGTGACGCTGGGCGCGCCCCGCCGTCGCCGTGACACCGGTGAGCCGCCGGGCCGCCGGCGCGGCATCAGGCCCGGCGTGACGCCGTCGGCCACCGCGGCGCGGCGGACGGCTCAGGCGAGAAGCTCGACGAGCAGCGCCGCGGCGACGCCGAGCGCGCAGAGGCTCGCGACGAGAACGGCTGCCGCGGCGCAGTCCTTGACGGCCTTGATGCGCGGATGCTGATCCGGATGCAGGTGGTCGGCGAGATGCTCGACGGCCGTGTTGACGAGCTCGGCGGCGAGCACGAAGCCGATGGTCAGCAGCACGAGGGCCCACCAGAGCGGCGCGGGCCGCTGCCAAGCCATGAAGGCGAGCGCGGCCGCGGCGGCGAGGACCTGGAAGCGAAAGCTCGCCTCGGACCGCACGGCGACCGCTAGCCCTTCGAGCGCGAAGCCGAGGCGCCGGGAGAAGGGCTGATTCTTCATGATGATCTCCGGCGCCGGCGAGGGCTGGCCTGCGCGCGCAGGACCGGCCGCGGATTCAGGCTGAGTTGCCACGGCCGCGATGGTGAGCAAGCATTCGGCGGCCGTCAACCGCGGCTAGGCGCCGGCGCGGCCCTCGTTGCCTCGCTGCACGCCTCCGCTGCCGCCCTGCCCGAGTCGAGAGGGCCGATGACCTCGGAGTTGGCCGCCCCGCTCCTCGGGTTGAATACGCATGGAGCTCGCCTGTTTAGTCACGAGTACCGGAACCGGGAACGGCGCCAGCACGCGCGATGACCGAAGAGCAAGCCGTCCGACTCTGCCTCGCCGATCGAGATCCGATCGGCTTCGAGTTCCTCGTGCGCAAGTATCAGCGCGAGGCATTCGTGCACGCACTCGCCTTGCTCCGCAACCGGGACGACGCGGCCGAGGCCTGCCAAGAGTCGTTCGCGCGCGCCTTCGCGAGCCTGCCGCGCCTTTCCGAGCTCACGGCGTTCTACCCCTGGTTCTATCGAATCCTGCGCAACTGCTGCCTCAACATGCTCGACCGGCGCCGCACGGCGAGCAACTACGCGCGCAGCGTCTCCCCGGATGTCGACGAAGGGCCGGAGCCGGGGCCCGAGGCGCTCATGAGCCGCGGCGAGGAGTCGGAGCGCGTGCTGGCGACGCTGTCGTCGCTCCGCCTCGAGTTCCGCGAGATCCTCGCGCTCAAGTACCTGCGCGGCTACGACTACGAGACGCTGGCCGCGATCCTCTCGATTCCGCGGGGCACGGTCATGAGCCGCCTGTTTCACGCCCGCAAGGCGTTCCAGGCGGCCTACCTCGAGCACGAGAAGCGCGGCGCAGCCGAAGAGCCGGCGCTCG
>DASTSM010000108.1:0-6956 GCA_035760685.1 Gammaproteobacteria bacterium
CGGGGACAATGCACCGGCGAGCAGCGAGATCGCCGGCACGCCTTACTACATGAGCCCGGAGCAAGCCTGCGGGGAGAAGACCGACGAGCGCACCGATCTCTACGCGCTCGGCGTGATGCTCTATCAGATGCTGACGGGGGAGAAGCCGTATGTCGGCGATACGGCCCAGGGCATCCTCGCGCTGCACTGCTCGGCGCCGATCCCGGCCCTGCCGCGGCCTCTCGCCCATCTCCAGCCGCTCGTCGACCGGCTGCTCGCGAAGTCCGCGAGCCAGCGCTTCGCGAGCGCTCGCGAGCTCATCGAAGCGATCGATCAGGCGCGCGCGGCCGGACGGGCCGAGGCGCTCGCGTCCGCATCTTCCGCCTGACGCCTACTGCTCCGTGGCGGGCCGCTCAGGCGGCGCAGGCGATTCCCACGGCTCCGGCCACTCCGATCGCTCGGAAGATTCCGAGCCCGGCTCGTGCGGCGCCGAGGCCGCCTGCGGCCGCCCTTCGCTCGGCGCGAGTCCCGCGAAATCGAAGAGGGCGCCGTCCGCGAGATGCGACGGCGTGACGTTCTTGAGGCTCCGGAACAGCCGATCGATGCGGCCCGGATCTTCCCTCTCCCAGCCGCGCAGCATCTCCTTGATCTTGCGCCGCTGCATGTTCTCCTGCGAGCCGCACAGATTGCACGGGATGATCGGGAAGCGCCGGCCTCGCGCATAACGCGCGATGTCTTTCTCGGCGCAGTACGCGAGGGGCCGAATGAGCACGTGCCGGCCGTCGTCGCTCAGGAGCTTCGGCGGCATGGCCTTGAGCCGGCCGCCGTGAAACATGTTGAGGAACAGGGTCTCGACGATGTCGTCGCGGTGATGACCGAGCGCGATCTTCGTCGCGCCGATCTCGTCGGCCACGCGGTAGAGAATGCCGCGCCGGAGGCGCGAGCACAGGCCGCACATCGTCTTGCCGGCCGGCACCACGCGCGTGACGATCGAATACGTATCCTCGGCGACGATGCGGTACTCGACGCCGACCCCGTCGAGGTACCGCGGCAGCACGTCCTCGGGGAAGCCCGGCTGCTTCTGATCGAGGTTGACGGCGACGAGCTCGAAGCGGACGGGCGCGCGGCGCTCGAGGCTCATGAGCAGGTCGAGCAGGGTGTACGAGTCCTTGCCGCCCGAGAGACAGACCATGACCCTGTCGCCGTCCTCGATCATCGCGTAGTCGACGATGGCTCGTCCCACGGCGCCCCGAAGCTCGGCCTGAAGCTTCTTCCACCGGCCGGAGTCCGGCCGCTCGTCGGCGCTCGGCGCGAGCGGCACGCCGGCGTCGGGCAAGGATGTTTCGGGGACGGACATAAGATCTCTTGATCGCTTCGATCGCGCGTTCGGCGGGATGTGCGTCTCGAGGCTGGTGCATCCGGGAGCGGCCCGCTCGCGGGCATGATAAACGGAAACGCGGCGCCGCGGCACGGACGGCGGGCCCTTCCGGCGGCGGCGCGAGCGCGGCGCGCGCTTGTCAAAATGTCCCGAGAAGGCGGCGCCGTTCGCCCCGAGCCGTCGTCTCGCGTCAACGTGTCGGCGCCCTGCGACTGACGGCTCGGCTCTGTGAAGCCTATCACTGCAACCTCGCCGCACTTTCCCTACCGTTAGCCTCCGCCCGTTAAGTAAATCTGGCTGCCCCATGAAGCGCACCGCGATCTCCGCAATCCTCGCCGTGGCAGCGCTCGCGATGCTGGCCGCCCTCGTGCTTCGCTCGCGTTCCTTGCCGCTCACGGTGCACATCGCGGAAAACACGATCGGCACCGAGCTCGACCGCGCGACGGAAGACTTCGCGACGCTCGTCGCAACGCTTCAAGCGTCTTGGACCGCGACTCAGGCGCCGGGCGAAGGCGCGCGGGCGCTCAGCGAGCGCCTGGCCGCGAGCCCGGAGCGGATCCGCAGGCTCGTGGCCGAGATCCCGGGCGGCGGCAGCCAGCGCGCGAGGCTCAAGAACAGCTACGACGGTTTCGCCGGCACGATGAAGGAGGCGAGCTCGCTCGCCCGCGAGATCGTCGACGACGAGAACGCGTACATCGCCGACCTCGACTTCGTGCGGAACGAAGGGCCGAAAATCATTCAGCAGATGCGGGAGGTCAAGCTCGACGCGGCCGCCGCCAACACCTTTCAGCTCGTGATCGGCACACTCGACTTCGCTAAGCCGGACGCGACCGTGCGCGAGCTCGAGCTGCGCCGGCTCATCACGACGCTGGCGCGCGACAACCGCGTCGACGCGAACATGCCCGGCGAGGTCGCGCAGTTCGCGCAAGCCGCACAGAGAATCCTCGACACGAAGCCCAGCATCCAAAGCAAGCTCACGCAGCTCGCGGGCACGCCGGTTTCGACCATGGCCTCGGCCCTCGCCTTCGCGAGCGGCGACGTCTATCGCAGCGCGGTCGCGAGCGGTGAGCAGGCGCGCCTCATGCTGTCGATCTACGCGGTCGCGCTGCTCGTCGCGATGAGCTTCGTCGCGTTCCGCCTCCAGGCGAGCTACCGCGAGATCAACCGCGCGAACGCGCAGCTCGCCGGGCTCAACGAGTCCCTCGAGCAACGCGTCGAGGAGAGAACCCAGGAGCTCGCGGGCGCTCTGACGAACCTCAAGGAATCGCAGGTGCAGCTCGTGCAGGCCGAGAAGATGTCCTCGCTCGGCCAGCTCGTCGCCGGCATCAGCCACGAGATCAACACGCCTCTGCTCTATCTCTCGAACAACGCGGTGCTGATCCAGGAGCGCGTTCATCTCATGCGCAAGTTCGTCGACCGCTGCGCGCGGGCGTTCGAGCTGAATCCCGCGGACTGCAAGGACCGCAGCGAGTTCCAAGCGCAGTTCGTAAACGCGCTGAAGGGCGTCAAGCACATGCTTCAGCACGAGGATCTCGCGGCGACGATGCAAGAGGCCATGGACCTCGCGCGCGACAGCATCGAAGGACTCGGCGATCTGACCGAGATGGCGCAGAGCCTCAAGGACTTCAGCCGGCTCGATCGGGCTCCGGTCGGGAGCTTCGACGTCAACGGGGGTCTCGACAAGACCCTGCTCATCGCGAGAAACATCATCAAGCACAAGGCGGACGTCCGGAAGTTCTACGGCGACTTGCCGGAGATCGAGTGCTCGCCCTCGCAGATCAACCAGGTCTTCCTCAACATCGTCACGAACGCGGCCCAGGCCATCGAGGGGCACGGCGAGATCGTCATCACGACGAAGCTGCGCGACGCGGACCACGTCGCGATCAGCATCGCGGACAACGGCTGCGGCATCCCGGCCGAGATCATGGACAAGATTCGCGATCCGTTCTTCACGACGAAGGAGGTGGGCACCGGCACGGGGCTCGGGCTCTCGATCGTCGACGAGATCATTCGCGGCCACAAGGGAGAGCTGCTGATCAACTCCGAAGTCGGCAAGGGCTCGGTCTTTACGGTCGTCCTGCCGATCAAGCAGGTCAAGGAAGGTCTGGATCCTTTGGAGGGGCTCGAAGCGCAAGACGAATCGGTCACGGCGCCCGCGCTCGAGGACGACGCGGCGGAAGCGCTCGCCGAGGCGGTCTGAGGGGGACGATGTAAATGATTGCTTCGGAAGCCCAAACGAACGATCGCGCCCGTCTCCTCTTCGTCGACGACGAGCAGCGCGTGCTGAACTCGATGCGGATCATGTTCCGCCGCCAGTTCGACCTCTTCCTTGCGTCGCACGGCAACGAGGCGCTCGACATCGTCAAGCAAGAGAACATCGACGTCATCGTCGCGGACCACCGCATGCCGCAGATGACCGGCGTCGAAGTGCTGACCAAGGTTCGCCAGCTGTCGCCGCGCACCGTGCGCATCCTGTTGACGGGCTATGCGGATCTCGACGCCGTCGAAGGGTCGATCAACGAAGGCGAGGTGTTTCGCTTCCTGACCAAGCCTTGCCCGCCGCAGCAGCTTCGCGACACCGTCGAGCTCGCGGCGAAGCTCGCTCGGTCGGCGCCGGCGCCGGCCGCGGCGGAGACGGATCCCGAGGTCCTCGAAATCATTCTCGAGAGCGACAGCGTCACCGAGGTCGACCCGAAGGCTCCGCGCGCGGATCGGGCGGATGCGGGGGCCCCGGAGTTCACCTCGACCGCCGTGATCGACCCGCGGACGACGGCGCCGGCGACGCCGGCGTCGAGCGGCGACTTGGAGCCCGACGCCGAGCCGGCACAGCGCCTCCAGAACGGCCTCGGCGTCATCGTGTTCACGGCCGACGACGAGATGATCGAGACCGTGCAGAAGGCCGTTCGCGGCCGCCTGCCCGTCTACAGCGCGGGCAACATCGTCAAGGTCGTCAAGATTCTGACCGAGCATCGCCCCGGCGTGCTCATCACCGACGTATCGAACGAGAAGCACACGATCCAGGCCATGACCGCGCGCCTCAAGGAGCATCTGCCGCAGCTCGTGACGATCGCCGTCTCGCCGCATCGCGACGTGCTCGACATGGTGTGGCTCATCAATCACGGCCAGATTTTCCGCTTCCTGCGCAAGCCCCTCTCGCCCGGCCGTTGCGCGATCAGCCTTCAGGCCGCGCTCCAGCACCATCGCATGCTGCTCAAGAATCCGGAGCTCTGTCAGCGCCATCAGGTCGAGTCGACGCAGGACAGCGGCATCATGGAAGGACTGCTGTCCAAGCTTAAGGGGATGAAGCGCCTATGGGCACAAGCGTGAGCGGCGACAACCCGGCTTCGAGCAAGCAGAACGACGCCTTGCTCTGGCTCATGGCCGCGCTCATCGCGGGCGTCGGAATCACTTGGCTCTTGATCTCGTCGCCGTGGTCCTCGCACTCGACCGAGCCCCCTGCACCCTCGGCGCGGACCGCAGAGACGGCCGGCGCGGCCCCGAGTGCGGGTACGGCCGGCGCCCCGAGCGCGCAGACGGCCGGCACGACGCCGAGCGCGGGGACGGACGGCACGGCGCCGAGCGCAGCGACGGCAGGCGCGGCGCCGAGCGCGGAGACGGCCGACACGGCCGCGCCGCAGCATGGCGAAGCGCGTACCGAGATCGAAACCCCGCTCGACGACAATCCGCTCCGAATGGCGGACCTCGCCTACGAGGCCGGCATGCTCGTCGAGCCCGAAGAGTACAGCGCGTGGACGCTCTATCGGCACGTCTTCGAGAACGACCCGGGCAACGCGGAGGCGAAACAGGGCCTCGAGAAGATCGCCGATGAGCTATTGCGCCGCGCAGGCGCCGCGATCGAGCAGGGCCGGTTCGACGATGCGCGAAAGACGGTGAATCGCATCCGCGAGGCGCTGCCCGAGCAGGCCGGCGCGAAAGAGCTGGCAGCACGGCTCGACGAGCTGACGCCGAAGAAGGTCGCGGCCGCGTCGGCTCCGGCCGAGCAAAAGGCCTCGGCCGAAACGGCCGCCGAGCGCGAGGCCAAGCAGAAGAAGGCGGAGGCCGCGGCGAAGCCTGCGGCGCCGAAGGTGGATCCGGTCGTCGAGGCGCACGACGCGTTTGCCGCCGCCATGACGGGCAACAAGCTCTTGACGCCCATCGACTCGAGCGCGAAGCACTTCGTGAACGTCCTGACGGCCATCGCGCCCGACGCGCCGCTCACGAAGGCGGCGCAGCGACAGCTCTTCGACAAGCTGCTCGCGCGCGCCGAAGAATCCCTCGCGGGCGCCGACACGGACGCCGCGACGACCTGGATCGACGAGGCCGACGGGCTCGCGGTCGATGCCGACGCCGTCGCCAAGGAGCGTAAGAAGCTCACGGATCAGCTCGTGAAGATCGAATCCGCGAGGCGGCTGCCGGCGTCGGAGTTCAAGGTCGTGTCCTACACGCCGCCGGTCTACCCTCAGCGCGCGCTCGAGCGAGAGATCAGCGGCTGGGTCGACCTCGAGTTCACGGTCACGCGGGACGGCACGACTCGGGACATCGTCGTGACGGGCGCCTCGAACGATCGCTACTTCAAGCAAGAAGCGATCGACGCCGTGGCGAAGTGGCGTTTCGAGCCGCGCGTCTTCATGAATCAAACGATCGAGCAGCGCGCCTACTCGCGCATCCGTTTCGATATCGAAGGGTAGCCCTGTCGAGGGTCGCCGGCGCCGCTACCGCCTTGTTATTGGACATAATTCGACCGCTCCGGCGCCGCTGACGCGCAGCCTCGCGTTGGGCTAGAGTGGATGCATCGAAGCGAAGGATGCGGAGGTCGATGCATGAGCCGGCGTTACCGTTTCTTGATTCCGTGCCTGCCGCTGGCGGCTTGGTCGATGGGCGCGTCCGCGCAATTCCGCTGCGACTGCACTCGAATCGTCGACAGCTGTAAAGCCGACGTCGCCGTGAGCGGCAGCTCCGTGCAGATCACGAGCGACCATCGCGAATGCTCTCGCGTCGACTATTTCATCGACGGTCAACCGTTCGTTTCCGTCGCCGTCGACGGCGAGGCGCGCCAGAGCCGACCGGCGAGCGTGGCCGCGCCGCGGGTTCTCGTGCAGAGCTGCCAGGTTTGCGCGGACGCGTCCCTCGGCGGCGCCGCTGCATTGCGCGCCCCCGGTGCGGCACCGCCGGCCGCGCCGTCGTCGCGGCCTCCCGCGGGCGAAGGCGCCGGCTCCGATAACGGCGACGGCCGCCTCGAAGCCTACATCCAAGTCCAGCCCGCGTACCCCGCCGCGGCGTCGGCTCGCCGGCCGACCGGCTACGTCGAGGTCGAGTACACGGTCAACGCCGAGGGCCGCGTCGAAGGCGCCCGGGTGACGAAGTCCGAGCCGGGCACCGTTTTCGACGCGGCCGCGCTCGCGGCCGTGAGCCGATGGCGGTACCCGGCCGACCCCGGGCGCGAGCCGGTCAAGCTCACGCATCGGTTCGACTTTCGCCCGCCTGCCGACGCCGCGGCGCCGGCGGGAGGACCGAGCGCGAGCGCCGCGGGAGCACAGCGCCCGGCGGCACCGCGCAACGACTGCCTGCGCGAGGGCCCGGTGCTCGACTACGGCGAAGT
>DASTSM010000109.1:0-5232 GCA_035760685.1 Gammaproteobacteria bacterium
CCCCCGAGCATCGCCGTCGAAGTCGTATCGCCCTCTGCGCGGGACCAGCGCCGCGACCGAGTCGACAAGCTCGCGGAGTACGCGGAATTCGGTGTGCGCTGGTACTGGATCGTGGATCCCGATCTGCGGACCTTCGAGATCCTCGAGCGCGCCGCGGAAGGACGCTATACGCACTTGATCGGCGTCAGCGAAGGCACCGTCGAACAGGTGCCGGGTTGCAAGGACCTCCGCATCGCCGTCTCGGAGCTCTGGGCCGAGATCGACCGGCTCGAGGAGTGATCGCGTCCGTCCGACTCGCGTCCGCGTCCGGCTCCCCGTCAATCAACCGCGTTCGAAGTGTGCGACGCGACGCGCCGGTAACCCCAAGATCCGACGAGGTGCGTCTCGGGCTTGTGTCTCTTGAGCGTCGTGCGGCGCCATTCTTGAAATGAATCCATGTCGACGTCGCTCGGCACTTGCCAGCCGTCCTTTCCGAAGTAGTAAGCGACGTACTCCTCGAGAAAACCGGCACGGCTGACGGCGAGCAGCGTGTCGAGATAAGGGTCCGGACCCTTCCGATTCTCTTGCCAGGCGTCGAGCAGATTGCGCCGCGCCCTGAGCTCGCAGTCGTAGGTGCTCACGCGCGCGGGGTTCTCTCCGCCCACCTCGAGCTGGCACGTGCTGCGGATCAGGCTGTAGGTCACCCAGCTTTGCAGGACCGGATCATTGTCCGCCAGCGCGCGCGGCGCGAGAAAAAACGTGTCGCCGTCCGTCACGCCGTCGCGCAGATAGACGCTCGAGCTGCAGCCCGCTATCGCGAGCGAAACGGCGAGGCAACAGAGACGTGCGATGCAGCTCGACATTTGCCGGTATGTTAACGCCGGCCCTCGCCCAGCGTCACGACGAGCGGCCCCGGGCCCCTGGCCGTCGGCCTTCGGCCCCCGGCCTCCGGCCGTCCGCGAACGGAGTGCGCGGCGGGACTCGTTGTCCTTTCGGCTTCCGCCTCAAAAGAAGTAGCGCAGGATGATGTTGGTGCGCGTCACGGTCCTCGTGACCGTCTGATGCGACTCGATCGGCGCCCCGAACGTCGGCTGCACCGTGGATTTCGTGTCGACGTCGGAGTACTCCACGGCGACTTCTCCGCCGAGCGTGAGCCGATCAGTACGATTGCAACGCCCGGAAAGGCAGCGAAACTGTCGCATCGCCCGAATGAGCCGACACTCCGATCCCGACGTCCGCTTCCGCGACGGTGGCGGCCAACGCAAGACAAACAACGAGCAACGCGCGCATCCGAGCTTTTACTCCGCGCATCCGAGCTTTTACTCCCTGTTACAGAATATAGTTGCATACGCAAACGTCCCGGCAGTCTAGTGCGGGAGGCTGCGGAGGTCCAGCAGACCGGTGTGTGGTCCGTCACGGTCGCGCCGCTTCGGTGGCGCCGCTTGCGTCGCGCCGTTCCGGCGGAGCCCCTTTAGTCGCGCCGCCGTCGTGCGCCGATTTGCAGCGGCCAGACCCGCTCAGTCGCCGGTGCCGGCCGTCCGCTGCTCGCACTCGAACTCGTAGACGTGGTGGTCCTTGTATCGCGTGAACCAGAGAATCGGCAGGTAGAGGTAGTAGGCGCTGATGATCGCGCCGAACGCCGGCCGCTCGTTGCGCCGAATGCTGTACGTCTCGTCTGCGCAACCTTCCTTGCGCAGCATGACCTTCTGCTTCGAGAAGGCCGGCTTCCGATCGCTGTAGTAGCCGTGCCCTGTGCCGATGTACTCGCCGTTGACGTAGATGCGGGCGTCGGGGTCCGACACGCGAATGCCGGTGCCGCTCGAGCAGGCGACCAGTCCGGCCGCCGCAAGACCAATGAGCCGCTTCATCGTGCAATCCTCCGCTCGGTGTTCGACGAGCCGAGTCTGCGCGGAGCAGGCTGAATTTCGACTGAACCTCAGCAGCCGAGCGCGGCGCGCGCGCCGAGCTAGTCCTTGACGTACTTACGAACCTTGTACGTCTCGCTCACGTCGGAGCTCGCGACCGGCCGCCCCTTCTCGAGCTTCGGGCGAAAATGCGTCGCGAGGATGCGATGGCCGTAGTCGTCCTCGATGCGCTCGTCGTCGGCGTTCGGCGAAACGACGCGCACGTCGCTCGCTTGCCCGGTGGCCGAGACGTCGAAAACGAATTCCAGCGTGCCCCAGGTCCATTGGCGCAGTCCCTGCGGCTCGTAGAAGTCATCCGGCGGATCGAAGTCGATCATCGCGGGCTTCGAGAAGAAGGCGTCCGCGTCCGCGCCCGCGTCGCCGGAATGCCGAAGGGCGTCGTACGCCTTCGAGTAGTAATCGCTCGCCGACGCTTGATCGCCGTTGACGACGGCCCAATCGCCGAGCACGGCCCAGGACTTGCCGCGCGTCGCCGGATCGACATCGTCGGTCGCCTTGCGGAGAGCCGCGAGCAGCTCGTCGCGGGCGTACTTCCGATGCGTCAGCTTGAGCTCGACCGAGGTCAGTCGACCGAGGAGCTCGAGGCTCTCGCGGCTCGCGTCGCCGAAGTGGGCCTTGCTGATCTCGAGGCCGTTCTTGAGCTCGTCGCGGGCATAGGCCAGGAGGCCCGACCCTTCGTAGTAGTCGGCGAGGTGAACGTAGAACGGAACGAGCTCGGGAGCGCCGGCGCCGAACTGCCTTATCGCGTTCTCGAGCCGCCCCTGCTGCAAGCCGTCGGCGTCGTCCATTCTGCCGGATTGCACGTAGGCGGTCGTCATGTCGTCGATCAATGCCGACTGCTCGGTGTTGTAAAGGCCAAGATTGCGCTTGCTGAGCCACTGAGCCTGCTTGAGGGCGACCAACGCGTCGTCGAAGCGGCCGGCGTCGTTATAGGCGCGGCCGAGCGCGTGATACGGAGCGATGAGCGCCGGAGAGTATTGGCCTTTTTGGTCCTCGAGCAGCTTGATCGCGCGCAGGTAGCTGACCTCGGCCGCATCGTAGTCGTCGAGGTCCGCCTGGATGGTCGCGAGATGCAGGAGGTCGTTGGCGAGATCGGCGTCTCGGCGTCCCTCGAGCTCGGCGACGATCTCCTCGGCCGGATGAAGCGCCGCCTTGTACTCCGTGACGGCGCTCAGAGCATCGCGAGTTTGGCGGAGCTTATCGAGCGTCGCGCCTTGTTCCGTAGGGTCGTTGGCTGCGGCGATCGTCTGGGCCTCTGCCGCCCGCTGCCCGCCGAACACACCCGCCGCCAATACTGCCCATGCACAGCAACAAATCCCTGTTCTCATTTGCCCCCCGTCTCTTCCTGACGTTCATCGTTGTCATCGCGGATGCGTCCGCGCCGGACGGCAGCCCTTTCGAGCGTATCCTCGGTTGACGACGAGATTGCCGATTCCGGCCGCGGCTTCTAATGGGACCGCGTCGGGACGAATGGTACTACAGGCGCGCCGGCTCTGCGGCGCGAGCGAGCGCGCTCGGTGCGAAGCTCGACGTGCAGAAACTCTGACCGCTTCGCCGCCTCGAAAGCCGCGCGCCCCGCGCGGCGCACGGTGCAATCGCCGAATGCGAAGAGCGGACGCCGACGAGGACCGGTCGAACGGCGGCCCAGCCGCGCACCGCAAACGTTGACATAAGGCGTACAACCGCGGCGCACGCGACGGCAGTCGAGAAGTCGGCGCACGGTTGACGTACGAATCTCTTCGTAGTAAAAGGTTCGTACTATGGCGAAGCAGACCGATCTCCCCCGCCCCACCGACGCCGAGCTCGACATCCTGAACGTGCTTTGGGATGAGGGCTCGGCGACGGTGCGGCAAGTTCACGAGCGCCTGCAAGGGCGCAAGTCTTCCCAATACACGACGACCCTGAAGCTCATGCAGATCATGGCCGAGAAGGGGCTCGTGGATCGGGACGAGACCGCGCGCTCGCACGTCTACCGCGCGAGGCTCAGCCGCGAGCACGTGCAGCAGCGCGTCGCGAAATACGTGCTCGACCGCGTCTTCAGCGGCTCGGCACGCAGCCTCATGCTCGGCGCGCTGGACGCGAAGCCCGCGTCGAAGGAAGAGATCGCTGAGTTGCGGCAGCTGCTCGCCGAATACGAGAAGGGCAAGCGAGGAACCAAGCGATGATCGACGAAATCCTAGGGCACGACGTCGTCGCCCGGCTGGTGGGTTGCCTCTTCGACTCCCTGTGGCAAGGCGCGCTCATCGCGCTAGCGGCGGCGGCGCTCAGGCTCGTGCTGCCGCGATCGGCGCCCGTGCGCTACTGGCTTGCCGTCGGGGCCCTCGTCGCGATGCTCGCCGTGCCGGTCGCTTCGTTCGTGGCCGGCGCGCCGCCGGTCGTCGCGCGCTTGAGCATGCTGCACACGGAAACCGGCGGCGGCACGCCGGCGCTGCCCGTAAAGGCGTCGCCGTCGTCGTCGCCGGGCGGAGCGTCGGCGGCGGCGTCGGCGGCGTCGCCGGCGGGCGGAGCGTCGCTATCGTCGCCGGGCGCAACATCGTCGTCGCCGCCGGGCGCAGCGTCGTCGTCGTCACCGGCCGCCGCGTCGGCGGCATCGATGCCGTTCGACTGGCCGCGCTTCATCGCGTTCGCCTGGCTCGCGGGCGTCCTCGTGTGTCTGCTCCGGCTGTTCGTCGGCTGGACCGGCGCACGCACGCTGCTCTCCGGCCCCCGCGTGGCCGTGCCCGCATCGCTCGAACGCATGTTCGAGGAGCTGTGCCGCACGCTCGACGTGCGCGGTTGCGTGCGGCTCGTCATCGGCGAAGGCGGCGGCGCGCCGGCTGTCGTCGGCTGGCTGAAGCCCGTCGTGTGGCTGCCGCTCGCGGCCGTCACGGGCTTGACGCCCGAGCAGCTGCGCGTCGTGCTCGCGCACGAGCTCGCGCACATCCGACGCTGCGACTTCGCGGTCAACGTGCTGCAGCGCTGCATCGAGGCGCTGCTGTTCTACCATCCCGCGGTCTGGATCGTGTCGGCGACGATTCGCGCCGAGCGCGAGCACTGCTGCGACGACGCGGCGCTCGCGGTCTGCGGCGATCGGCTCGTCTACGCGGGCGCGCTCGTCGAGCTCGAGGCCGCGCGCGCCGGCGCGCCGCGCCTCGCGATGGCGGCGACGGGCGGGAATCTCGCACGGCGCGTGCGGCGCGTGCTCGGCCGCGACGCGTACCGGCGCGATTGGCGCGACGTGATCGCGGTCTGCGCGGTCACGGGCACGCTGCTCGCGCTGGCCGTGTGGCAATCGCCGCGGGTCGCGGCGCAAGCGCCGGATCGGTCGCCGGGAACGATCGCGCCGGGC
>DASTSM010000110.1:0-6240 GCA_035760685.1 Gammaproteobacteria bacterium
TCTTGCGGGCACGGTCCTCGTCCGACCATTGAATCGCTCTGGGGGAGAACTATGAGAATCGGATCCATGGCATCGGTGGCGCTCGCCGCCGTCCTGATCGCCGCGCAGGCGGCGGCCCAAGACATGCCGGACATCGGCTTCAAGAGCGTCGGCCGCGGCCGGCCGCTCGCCGCGAGCGTGTACGACATGAAGGAGGTCGGGCCCAACTGGATCCGCCAGCGCGGTCAGGCGTATGACCCGGCTCACCCGTTCCCGCTCAACGGCTACCGTAACGACGCGCTGCCGGAGAACTACAAGCCGTTGCCTCGGGACATCTTCACGAGCCCGGACTTCTACGCCGACAAGGCGCTCTGGACCGATCCGCGCTACTACCGCTGCAACAGTCCCCAAGGCACGGAGCTGCAACGCGGGATTCTGCAGCCTCCGGGCGTGAACACGTCGCCGAACGATGCGGACGCGCCGTGGGGACATTGCGAGATCAGCTATCCGCGCGAAGCCATCGTGAGCCCGTACGGCTTCAAGACCGCGCAAGAGCACTACGAGGCGCTGCTCAAGGAGACGCAGAGCCGCGGCGGCCCGGACCACTACACGTTCGCCAACTTCCCGGCCGCCGAGTGGAACGGCGTCTACGAGCGGCCCGCCCGCGCGCAGGCGAGCCAGATGAACTGGTACTGGGGCAGGCACACGCAGATCGCGACGGTCGTCTCGCTGCTCACGCCCGAGTATCAGCAGCGCATGGTGCAGGAGGTCTACCACCAGATGCGCGGCCACGCGATGTGGCCCTCGACGTTCTGCTGGCCGGAAGGCTTCATGCGGCGCTGGTACCCGGCCGCCGTGTGGGAGCACTACGTCATCGCCACGCCCGACCTCGTGCACATCCAGGCCGGCGTCGCGCGCAACTTTCTCCAAGACGTCTATATCGGCCGCAAGTTCAACATGGACGACGTGCCGAAGGGCGGCGTACCGCGCCTCGGCGAGGCGGTGCCGCGCTGGTACGGCGAGACCGTCGGCTTCTGGGACAAGGACGTGCTGATCACATGGACGAGCAACATCCAGGGCTGGATGTCGCACTCTGAGTTCGAGTTCTCGAACAAGATGCAGTCGGTCGAGATCTACACGCCGATCCGCGAGAACGGCAAGTTCGTCGGCTTGAACCACGAGGCGATCCTGTACGACGACGAGGCCCTCGTCGAGCCGATCCGCATCGTCCGCAACTTCCACAAGCTCAACGACTTCACCGACGCCGACGAGACGCCCTACCCGTACATCGAGTGCGTGCAGACTATCTACTCGGTCAACGGAATCAACACGCCGCTCACGCCGGGCGCCAAGATCGAGTACGAAGTGCCCGACATGTACGGCCGCCCCTGGGCCAAGGTGTGGGAGGACAACTTCGAGAAGGGCATGAAGCGGCCCGACCCGAACGAGGGCTTGTTCGATTTCGGTAATTAGTCTCGGCCGATTCGGGGCGAGCGCGCGTCAGCCGGCGTACGCGTACGTCGGCGCGCCGCGCTCGCCCGGCTCGACCTCGAACAGGCAGCCCGCCAAAGCTTCGCTTTCGCGTCCGATCGACGCCGTGGTCACGAACATACGGTCGAGGGCCGGGCCTGCAAAGCAGCAGCTCGTGACCTGCGAGACCGGCATCGGGATCATGCGATCGAGTCGGCCGTCCGGCAGGAACCGGCTGAGGCGGGCGCCGCCCCAATGCGCGACCCAAACGCCGCCGCGCGCGTCCGTCGCCATGCCGTCCGGCCACCCCCAATCCTCCGGGAAGACGACGAACTCTTCGCGCCGGCCGAGACTCCCGTCCGGAGCGAGCGCAAACCGATAGATCGTCCGCCGCGTCGTATCGGTGTGGTACAGCACGTCGTGATCCGGGCTGAACGTCGGCCCGTTGCTGACGACGTAGCCCGCGTCGTGCCGCGTGCAGCGGCCTTCCGGATCCAAGCGATAGAGACAGCCGGTGGCCGCCGTCTCCGCGTCGTCCATCGTGCCGGCCCAGATGCAGCCGGCTCGATCCACGCCGGCGTCGTTCATGCGGCTATCGGCCAAGTGCGGCTCCGGGGCGCAAATCGGCTCGATGCGCAGCGGATCGAGGAACAAGCGCGCGAAGCCGCTCTTGAATCCCGCGACGAATCCGGGCTCGTCGCGCCGCTCGACGATCCACCCCACCATCTCCGGCATGGCCCACCGCGCATGCTTCCCGTCGACGAGACCCAGCCGGTGCAGCGCCTTGCCCTTGATGTCGACCCAATAAAGGGCGTTCTCCCGCTCGACCCATCGCGGCCCTTCCCCGAGCAGAGCCCGCGCGGCGCACGCCAAGCGAGCCTCGCTCGGCTTGGCTCCGGGGGTGTCGGCGGCGTGCTCGCGCTCGGTCATCGCTCCTCTCGTACGGCCTCTCCGTCGAGGGCGGCCGAGCCATTTTAGGCCGAGCGCGGCGCCGTCGGAGCGCTTTGCGCTTCTGCTGACCGAGGTTCATGATCACGAGCCCAAGGATTTCCCTTCTCGCCTGGGGATTCTCTCGAGCTCAAGGATTCTCGTTCTCGGCAATGCCCCACACGAAGAGACCGGCGCGCCGGCCGGCGGTGCGCTCCAAGGAGCGTCTACACGGCAGCATCGCCCGCAAGCTGGGCGTCGCGATCGTGTCGGGTCGCATCGAGCCGGGCGAAACACTCGACAACGAGATCGACTCCAGCGAGCAGATGTCCGTCTCGCGCAGCGCGTATCGCGAAGCCGTTCGGATTCTCGCGGCGAAGGGCCTCGTCGCGAGCCGGCCGAAGCGCGGCACGCAGGTGCGTCCGCAAAGCGATTGGCATTTGCTCGATCCCGAGGTGCTGGCGTGGGCCTTCGAAAGCCAGCCGAGCCACGACTTCATCGTCGGGCTGTTCGAGCTGCGTCTGATCATCGAGCCCGCCGCGGCGTCGCTCGCGGCGGAGCGCCGCACGCGGGAGGACCTCGCGCGGCTGCGCGACGTGCTCGAGAGGATGGAGCGCCACGGTCTCGCGAACAGCGACGGCCAGAGCGCCGATCGGGAATTTCACGACGCGATCCTCGCGGCCACACGCAATCCCGCGCTCGTGGCGCTCTCGAGCAGCATCGGCGCCGCCGTCCGGTGGACGACGATCTTCAAGCAACGCAAGCGCCGGCTGCCCCGCGATCCCGTGCCCGACCACCGGCGCGTGTTCCAAGCGATAGAGTCGGGCGATTCAGAGGCCGCGAGGGCCGCGATGCAGGACCTCGTTTCCCTGGCCTTGGCCGACACGCAGCTCTCGATGAAGTGACGAGCGGCACGAAGCAAGCTATCGTCTCCGGGATGATCACGGGAAAATTCTTCGTCGGATCTCGCGAAACGTCCGGGCGCGAGACCTACCGCGCGTTCGATGCCGCCACGGGCGCCGCGCTCGAGCCGCCCTTCCATTGCGCGAGCGTCGAGGACGTCGATCGAGCTTGCGCGCTCGCCGCGCTCGCGTTCGACTCCTTTCGCGAAGCTTCCCTCGAGCAGCGCGCGCGCTTGCTCGAAGCCATCGCGGACAACCTCGCGGGTATGGGCGACATGGGCGACGAGCTGATCCGGCGCGCCATGGCCGAGACGGCGCTGCCGCGGCCGCGCTTGGAAGGCGAGCGCGCGCGAACGATCAACCAGCTGCGGTTCTTCGCCGGCATCGTTCGCCGAGGCACCTGGCTCGCGCTGCGCATCGATACCGCGCAGCCGGAGCGCACGCCGCGCCGCCCGGACCTGCGGCTGCGCAAGATCCCGATCGGTCCGGTCGCCGTCTTCGGCGCCAGCAACTTTCCGCTCGCGTTCTCCGTGGCGGGCGGCGATACGGCTTCGGCGCTCGCGGCGGGCTGCCCGGTGGTGGTCCGCGGTCATCCCGCGCATCCCGGCGTCGCCGAGCTCGCGGCACGGGCCGTTGCGAAGGCCGTCGCCGATTGCGAGCTGCCCGCCGGCGTGTTCTCGTTCGTGACCGGGCCCTCGCACGAGATCGGCAGGGCGCTCGTCGCAAACCCCGACATCAAGGCCGCGGCCTTCACGGGCTCGCGCGCGGGCGGTCTCGCGCTCGCCGCGGTCGCGGCCGCGCGCCCCGAGCCGATTCCGATGTTCGCCGAGATGAGCAGCGTGAATCCCGTTTTCTTGCTGCCGGGCGCGCTCGAGGACGATGCCGAGAACATCGCGAAGGCGTTCGTGGCATCGTTGACGCTCGGCGCGGGTCAGTTCTGCACCAATCCCGGGCTCGTCTTCGCTGCACGCGGCGCAGATCTCGATCGTTTCATCGCGGCGGCCGCGGACGCGCTGTCGAGCCGCGACGCCGAGACGATGTTGACGGCCGGCATTCACGCCGCGTACGAGGACGCCGTCGCTCGGCTCGCGCGCGAGCAAGGCGTCGAGGCGCGAGCGCACGGCCGCGGCGCGAACGGCCGAAACCAGGCGCGCGCCGCCCTCTTCGTCGCCGACGGCGATGCCTTCAAGCGCAATCCGGAGCTTGCGCGGGAGGTTTTCGGCCCTTCGGCCATTCTCGTGCGGGTCGAGCGGCCCGAGGAGCTGCTCGGCCTCGTCGACGCGCTCGAGGGCCAGCTCACGGGCACGATGCACCTGCGCGAGTCGGACTTCGCGCTCGCGTCGCGCCTGCTGCCGGCGCTCGAGCGGAAGGCCGGCCGGATCATCGCGAACGGATGGCCGACCGGCGTCGAGGTCGCCCATGCGATGGTGCACGGCGGTCCGTTTCCCGCGACGTCCGATAGCCGCACGACCTCGGTCGGCTCGATGGCGATCGAGCGGTTCCTGCGTCCGGTCTGCTATCAGGACGTGCCGGGCGCCCTGTTGCCGGAGACGCTCCGCGACGGCGACGCCGAATTCGAGCGCCTCGTCGACGGCGTCCGCGTCGGCCCGAACGGCGAACGCGGAGCGTGACGCGCACAGCCCCGCCGATCCCGATCGGCATCGTCGGCTTCGGGAAGATCGCGCGAGATCGGCACGTCGCGGCGATTCAAGGCAGCGGCCTCTTCGCGCTGCGCTCGGTGGCCGACCCGGCCGATGGGGCGGCGCCCGTGCCGCGCTATCCGAGCATCGAGAGCATGCTCCGCGCCGCCGATGCGCCCGCGGCCGTCGCCGTCTGCACGCCCCCGCAGGCGCGCTATGCCGCGGCGCGGCACGCGCTCGAGCGCGGCAAGCACGTGCTGCTCGAGAAGCCTCCGGCCGCGACGCTCGGAGAGCTCGACGCGCTGCGCCTCCTCGCCGAGCGTGCCGGCGTCACGCTGTTCTGTGCTTGGCATTCGCAGTTCGCGCCGGCGGTCTCGCCCGCGCGCGAGCGGCTCGCGGGTCGCGCTCTGCGGCGCGTGCGAATCGACTGGCGCGAGGACGTGCGCGTCTGGCACCCCGGCCAGCAGTGGCTGTGGGAGCCCGGCGGCTTCGGCGTCTTCGATCCCGGCATCAATGCGCTGTCGGTGGCGGCGAAGATCCTGCCGAATCGCTTGTTCGTGCGCGACGCGCTGCTCGAGGTCCCCGAGAATTGCGCCGCGCCGATTGCCGCGGAGCTCGCGCTTTCCGACGCCGCGGGGACGCCGATCACGGCGTCGTTCGACTTCCTGCAGACCGGGCCGCCGACCTGGGAGATCCGCGTCGAAACCGACGCCGGGAATTTGCTGCTGGCGCAGGGAGGGCGCGCTCTTGCGCTCGACGGTGAGGAGGTCGCGCTGGCGCCCCGGGCCGAGTACCCCGCGCTCTACGCGCATTTCGCGGAGCTGATCGGGGCAGGCCGCTCGGACGTCGACGCGACGCCGCTCGCGCTCGTGGCCGATGCGTTTCTGCGGGCCCGCCGCGTCAATTGCCCGCCGTTCGTCGATGCCGCGGCCCCGCCTTAATTTGTCTGAGTATATGATATTCTCCGTTCGCGAGCCCTGAGTCCGAAGCGCCTCCATGGCGCAAGAAGAAAGAAGAACGGAAACGAACGAGGGGGACGGTATGAAGTTCTCGGCAGGTATCGCCGCCGTGGCCGCCGGTCTCTGCGCCGCCGGCGTGCATGCGGCCGAAGCGACGCGTGCGCCGTTCGGCACGACCCGGGAAGGCGCCGCCGTCGAGGCCGTCACGCTGAAAGCGGGCGGCATCAGCGCGCGGATCATCAGCTACGGTGCGACGCTCCAGTCTCTGTTCCTGCCCGACAAGACGGGGCATCTCGCCGACGTGGTGCTCGGCTACGACGATCTGGCCGGGTACGTGGCGAAGCCGCAGTACTTCGGCGCGAC
>DASTSM010000111.1:0-2375 GCA_035760685.1 Gammaproteobacteria bacterium
CGCCGTTCGAGACGTTCAGCGTGCTGCCGACCTTCGCCGTGCCGGAGACGACCGGCGACGTGGTGTTGCCCGGCGCGGCTGCGGACGCGATCGACGCGAGGAAGAGCCCCGTGACGAGCGTGCCGAGCAGCGCCGGAAGGAGAGCTTTCCTCATGGTTCCTGCCCCTTCCGTTTCGTGAGTAGGCCTGCGTTGTCCCCGCCTACAACGGACGCCAATACAAATTGGAAACGGGTTTTGCAGGACGCTTACGGAGGGCTAACGCTCTCGTCTTGCCGGTCTCGTCAGGCCTGCGTGCTCGCCGCCCGCGGCGCGGATGTCCGCCTGCCGGTCGAGCTCCGAGTTGAGCTCCGCGCCGAACAGGATCGCCCACGCGGTGTAGTTCAGCCAGAGGAGGAGCACGATCCCGCCTGCGAGGGCACCGTAGGTCCTCGAGTACGAATTCGCGAAGGCGGTGTAGAGGGCGAAGAGGCCGCTGAGCCCGATCCAGGTGAGCGCGCCGACGACCGAGCCCGGCGTGACCCACTGCCACCGGCGCTGGTCCATGTTCGGCGCGAGGTAGTAGACGAGCGCGAAGAAGGAGAGGACGGCGATGAACGCGATCGGCCAGCGGGCGATGTTCCACGTCCAGCTGAAGGCGCCTCCGAGGTGCGCCTTCTGCGCGATCGCGTCGCCGAGCGTGCCGCCGAGCACGATCAGGAGCAACATGCCTGCGATCACGATGCCCGTCGCGGAGACGAGGACGATCGACACGATTCGCAGCTTCCAGAACGGCCGCGTCTCGGTGCGCTCGTAGGCGCGGTTCACGGCCTTCACGATCGAGCCCATCGCCCCCGACGCCGCCCACACGGCACCGAAGATGCCGACGACGAATGCGACGACCGAGCCGCCGCCGCCCGTGTCGTTCTGGAACGAGCGGATGAGGTCGGTGACCGCCTTCGGTGCGACCGGGTCGAGGAACGTCTGCAGCGCGTGGTAGGCGCCGACGAGGTCGAGCAGGCCGACGAGTGCTACGACGGCCGGGAAGAACGCGAGCAGCGCGCTGTACGCGATCTGCTGCGCGAGCCCCATGCAGTCGTCGTCGAGGAACTCCTTCGCGGTGCGCTTGAAGACGGCGACCCAGTCGCCGCGGGCGAGACGCTGCGGCTTCGACGGCGCGTGCCCGACGCTGCTCAATCGCGCTGGAAGAGCGACAGCTTGCCGATCCGCGCGCGTTCGCTGCCTTCGCGGCCGCGCCGGGCGAAGTAACGCGTCGTCGCGCCGACCCCGCCGGCGAGGACGAAGCCCGCCGACGCCGCGGCGCCCGCCACCAGAGGGAGCTTCGACTTCAGCTTGCCGCCGATGTCGGCCGCGCCCGCGATCGACGCGCGCAGCTCGTCGACGGCCGACGCGAGCTGCTCGCGCTCGGCGTCGATGTCCTTCCGGAGCTGTTCCTCGGTCGGCGCCATCAGCTTTTGATCGCCGCTGTCGTCAGCTTCGCTTCCTTGATCGCCTGTTCGGGGACCGGCGGCGAGCCCTTCTTGATCGCGCCGAGCGCGAGCATCCCGAGCAGCCCGGAGAGGAGCAGCAGGCCGCCGGTGACGATCAGCAGCGAGAGCCACCACGGGAGGAACGTCGCGAGCGCGGCGGCGATCGTCGCGAGGCCGAACCCGAGCATGAAGAGCGCGAAGACCGCCGCGCCGACGCCGAGGCCGATCCCGACCGCGAAGGAAGAGAGCTTCTTCTTCAGCTCGAGCGTTGCGAGCTGGAGCTCGAGCCGCGCGACCGACGAGGCGTGCTCCGCGACGCTGCGCGCGGCCTCAGACACGGGGGTGGGCATGGCCTCTCCAATCGATCGTCTTCGCGAGCACGTACCCGGCGGCGAACGCGACCCCGATCACGAGCCACGGGTTGGGCCCGCCGCCGCGGCGCTTCGGCTTCGGCGGCCGCTCGAGTTGCGGCCCGGACGGCGCCTGCCGCGTGCCGCCCGCGGGCTCGACCGGCGTCTGTCCCTTCGCTCTCGCCTTGACGAGGCTCGGCTTCAGCTTGCGGATGAACTCCGGATCCTCGGCGAGCGCGTCTCCGAGCTTCGCCTTGATGCCGCCGGAGCTGCGCGCGTCGCGCACGAAGGTCGCGACCCGGTCTGCGGCCGCGTCGATTGCCTGATCCGCCTTCGTCATTTCTTGCTCGGCGGGTCCTCGCCCGTCGCGACCCGCCACACCTTCGTCGCGAGCCGGCGCGCGACCATCGTCGACGCAGCACCGAACCCGGCGTACAGGCCGGTCCACATCGCTTTGCGCAGCATGCCCGGTCTTTCGCCGCCCCCCGGCTGCGGCAAACCTCCCGACTCAGCCGGCTGGGAGGAGGTCGGCCCAGGGATGGGCCTCCTCGAGCTGCG
>DASTSM010000112.1:0-7611 GCA_035760685.1 Gammaproteobacteria bacterium
GGAACGACGGCCGTGTGCGAATAAGGGCCTGCCGGGGCGTGGACGCCGGCGGGATTCGAGAATGTCGGTGGCATCGTGACGCGTCCTTCGGATCCTGGATGCGCAATGGCTCGGCTCGGATGTCGGCTCCTCGATCGCGGCTACGGCAGCGCGAAGACGAACACCTTGCCGGCTCCGGCGGCGTCGGCCTTGAGCTCCGGCGTCATGCGCCGCGAGGTCGAGGCGACGAGCGATTGGCCGGTCGTGACGGCCACGTATTGCTTGCCGTCGACGGCGAACGTGACGGGATAGCCGCTCACGGGCGAGCCCAAGTCCGTTTCCCAGAGCACCTCGCCGGTCGTCTCGTCGTAGGCCTTGAGCTTGCCGGCCGCGTCGCCGCCGAAGACGAGACCGCCGCCCGTCGCGACGAGCGACATGACGCCCGCGCGCTGCTCATGCTTCCATAGCGTCTTGCCCGTCTCGGCGGAGACCGCATAGACGACGCCGACCTGATCCGTGCCGGGCGCCATGATCGGCTCCGCGTCGAAACCGTAGACGAGCTTCGGGTCGCGCTGATCCGTCTTCGTCGTCGCATTCATGCACATGTTCTGCTCGGGCACGTACATCGCGTTCGTGCGCGGGCTGTAGGCGCCGGCCGGCCAGTTCTTGCCGCCGTTCGTGCCGGGGCAAACCATGATCGTCTGACCCTTGCGCGAGAAGAGGCGGTCGGGATCGTCGGTCACCTTGCCCGTCGCGCCGTCGATGCCGGCGACGACGTTCTGAAACACGGTCGGCCGTGCCCAGAGGAACTCGCCCGTCTCGCGGTCGAGCGTGTAGACGATCCCCGTCTTGCCCGGCACGCCCGTGACGACCTTGCGCCGCTCGCCGGGCTTGAGGCGCGGATTGATCCACGGCACCTCGCTCGGGTCGGGCGCGACGGCCGTGTCGACGAGCAGGCGCTCGAACGGATGGTCGAGGTCCCAGTTGTCGATGAGATGCTGGTAGTACCAGACGATCTTGCCCGTCGCGGGATCGAGCGCGAGCGTCGAGTTGTGATAGAGGTGCTGCTTGTCGTTGCCGCCCAGGATGAACTTCGGCGCCGGAATCGTGACGGACGTGCCGACGTAGATGCGGTCGAGCACGGGATCGTAGCTCGGCACCATCCACGTGCCGACGTGCCAGCGCTGCTCGAGCGGCACGCCGCCCCAGGTCTCGTCGCCGGGCTCGCCCGGCTTCGGGATCGTGCGCGTGCGCCAGAGCTCCTTGCCCGTCGCGGCGTCGTGGGCCGTGACGATGCACGATTCGTAGCCCGCGTCGGGCTGGCACTGCCTCCCCGTGATGACCTTGCCGTTCGCGACGATCGGGCCCGCGGTCGTGTGCGCCCGCAGCTCGGGGTCGAGGATCTTCGTATCCCAGACGAGCTCGCCCGTGCGCGCGTCGACCGCGTAGAGCGTGTTGTCCGTGCCCGAGTCGATGAGCGTCGTGCCCCAGATCGCGATGCTGCGGTTCGTCGCGCCGCGCGCGCCTTCCGGAAGCTTGCGCTTGTACTCCCAGAGCAGCGCGCCCGTCTTCGCGTCGAAGGCCTGAATGTAGTCGCCGTTGTTCGGCACGAACAGCCGGCCCGCGTAGGCGAGCGGCGTCGACTCTTGAATCCCGGGACCGAGGTCATGGCTCCACACCTGTCGGAGCGTCGTCACGTTGCGCTTGTCGATCTGATCGAGCGGGCTGTAGCCCCAGCTGTCGAGCGTGCGCCGCCACATGAGCCAGTCTCCGGCGTCGGGGTGCTGGAGCATGGCGTCGGTCACGGGCGCGAACGGGGGCTCGTCGGCGGCGCGCGCCGGCATCGCCGCCGCGAGCGCGAGCGTCAACCAAGCTGCCGCCGCGAGCGCCGACGCGGGCGCGGGCTTCGACGAGGCGGCGAGCCCGCGGGCCGCGCCGCGCACACGAGCTGAGGGGGTCGCTGACATGGGCATTCCTTCTTGTAGTTCGGGGCCGGTGCAGCCGTCGGAGCCATTCTATCGATACGCGGGCCGCCCGGCGACGCCGGCCCTACGTACGTAGCCCTTCGGAAAGTCCGAGTGTGACGGACCGGCGTGCGTTGCTACCGTGCGCGCCGGCGCCGACTCGATTGACGCAGATCAAGGAGGCCCTCACGCGAGGGTGACAGCATGTCGCACGTGGACACGAGCACGATGCAGGGAATGGAAACCTACAACGATCGGGTCGTGCGCCTGTTCCTTCTCGCCGCGAGCGTCTGGGGCGTCGTCGGAACATCGATCGGCGTGCTCGCCGCGGCGCAGCTCGTCTGGCCGGGCCTGAACTTCGACGTTCCGTGGCTGACCTTCAGCCGCATCCGGCCCGATCACACGTTCGGCATCATCTTCGCCTTCGGCGGCTCCGCGCTCATGGGCACGTGCTACTACATCGTGCAGCGCACGGGGCACACGCGGCTTGCGCTCGACCGGCTCGCGATGTTCACGTTCTGGGGCTGGCAAACGGCCGTCGTGCTCGCGATGGTCACGATGCCGCTCGGCCTCACCCAGAGCAAGGAGTATGCGGAGCCCGAGTGGTTCGTCGATGTCTTGATCGCCGTCGTCTGGGTCGCGTTCGGGACCGTATTTTTCGCGACGCTCGCGCGCCGCCGCATCCGGCATATCTACGTCGCGAACTGGTACTACGGCGCGTTCATCATCGCCGTCGGCCTGCTGCACGTCGTGAACAACCTCGCGCTGCCCGTATCGCCGTTCAAGTCGTATCCGATCTACTCGGGCGTCGTCGATGCGATGGTGCAGTGGTGGTACGGGCACAACGCGGTCGCGTTTTTCCTCACCGCGGGCTTCCTCGGCATGATGTACTACTTCGTGCCGCGTCAGGCCCAGCGGCCGCTCTGGAGCTACCGCTTCTCGATCGTGAACTTCTGGGCGCTGATCTCCGTGTACATGTGGGCCGGCCCGCATCACCTTCAGTACACGGCGCTGCCCGACTGGGTCCAGTCCGTGGGCTCCGCGTTCTCGCTGATCTTGCTCATGCCGAGCCTCGGCTCCGCGGCGAACGGCCTCATGACGTTCAACGGCGCGTGGGACAAGCTCAGGACCGACCCCGCCGTCAAGTTCATGGTCGTCGCGCTCGCGTTCTACGCGGCGTCGACCTTCGAAGGCTCCATGCTCGCTATCAAGTCGACGAACTCGCTGTCGCACTACACGGATTGGACGATCGCGCACGTGCACTCGGGCTCGATCGGCTGGGTCGCGATGATCACGATCGGCTCGCTCTATGCGATGGCGCCGCGCGCGCTCGGACGCCCGGCGATGCACTCGCGCAGGGCCATGGATCTTCACTTCTGGCTGCACGTCTCGGGCTTGTTGCTCTACGTCGGCGCCATGTGGACCGCCGGCCTCGTCGAGGGCCTCATGTGGCGTGCGACGAACGCGGACGGCTCGCTGACCTACAGCTTTCTCGCGAGCGTCGTCGCCGAGAAGCCGTTCTACGTCGTGCGGCTGCTCGGAGGCCTCCTGGTGGTGTGCGGCATGATCGTCATGGACTGGAATCTCTGGCACCCGGCGGCGGCAGCGCGCGCGAAGCTCATCGTGGCCATCCGCGTGCCGATACCGCAGCCGGTTCCGGAGCAAGTCACCGCGGCCGTGGCGGCCGCGGGTTGACCGGGAGCGGTCATGCGCCTTCGCTACAAACACTTCGAAGCCATAGAGAAGCATGCGGCGCTTCTCGGCGTGCTCATCGCGCTCATGGTCGCGCTCGGCGGCCTCGCGGAGATCACGCCGCTCTTCATGCGTGCGCACGCCGTCGCTCCGGCGCCCGGCATCGAGCCTTACGACGCGCTGCGGCTCGCGGGCCGCGACGTCTACGTGCGCGAGGGCTGCTACCTCTGCCACTCGCAGATGGTGCGCACGCTGCGCTTCGAGACGCAGCGCTACGGCGACTATTCGGTCGCGGGCGAGTTCGTCTACGACCGCCCGTTCCAGTGGGGCTCGAAGCGCACGGGGCCCGATCTCGCGCGCGTCGGCGGCAAGTACTCGGACGCGTGGCAGCGCGTGCATCTGCTGAATCCGCGCGAGGTCGTGCCCGAGTCGAACATGCCGGCGTACCCGTGGCTCGAGAAGAGCGAGGTCGACGGGGCCGGCGTCGAGGCGCGCATGCGCGGGCTGCGGCGGCTCGGCGATCCGTACGAGCAGAGCCAGATCGACGGCGCGCGCAAGGCCGTGGCCGGCAAGACCGAGCTCGATGCGCTCGTCGCCTACCTGCAAGGGCTCGGGACGGCGCGGCGCGCGACCGTGGCCGGGACGGGGGCCGCCGCGCCATGAGCACGCTCTTCGGTCATCTCGTCGGGGTCGGCATCGTCGGGCTCATGCTCGTGTTCCTCGGCATCTGGTACTGGGCCTGGCGGCCCCGTCACAAGCCGACGTTCGACGCGCTCGCGCGCATGCCGCTGCTCGAGGACGAGACCGAGACCGAGATCGGCGCCGGCTTGCCGCGCGAGGAGGCCGTGCGCGACGTGGAGCGGAGGAGGCGGGCGCGATGACTCCGTTCTGGTCCGCATGGGTCATCGGACTCATCGTGCTGAACCTCGGCCTGTCGCTGTTCCTGTTCGTCTGGGCCCAGCGCGTGCGGATCCCGACGGCGCCGGACGGGACGAGCGGGCACACGTGGGCGCACGGCGTGCTCCGCGAAGGCGTGCGCCGCTTGCCGCTCTGGTGGGTGCTGCTCTCCGGCGCGATGTTCGCCGGCGCGTTCGGCTATCTCGCCCTCTATCCCGGCTTCGGCGGCTTCGGCGGGCTGCTCGGCTGGACCTCGGCCGGCGAGTGGCAGCGCGACACCGACGCGAACCGCGCGAAGCTCGCGAAGGTCATGGACGCGCTGCACGACGGCGCCGTCGAGGACCTCGCGGACAACCCGGCCGCGGTCTCCCTCGGCCGGCGTTTGTTCCTCGACAACTGCGCGGCGTGCCATGGCGCGGAAGCGCTCGGCAATCCGGCCGTCGGCGCGCCGAATCTCACGGACGCGGATTGGCTCTACGGCGGCGACGCGAAGACGCTGCTCGCGACGATTCTGAACGGCCGGAAAGGCGCGATGCCCGCATGGGGCCCGGCGCTCGGCCAAAACGGCGTCGTCGACGTCGCGTCGTATGTCCGGAGCTTGAGCGGCGCCGACGCGCCCGCGGCATGGGTCGCGGCCGGCAAGGCCCGCTTCACGGCGCTCTGCGTCGGCTGTCACGGCATCGACGGCCGCGGCAACGCGGCGCTCGGCGCACCGAACCTGACCGACGACGTATGGCTCTACGGCGGCGACTTCACGACCGTCGCCGAGACGATCCGCACCGGCCGCGGCGGCGTCATGCCGGCCTGGCGCGACAGGCTCGGGGAAGATCAGGCCCGCGCGGTCGCCGCGTGGCTCTATGCGATCTCCTCGCACGATACCGGGAGCGCGCGCAGAGGCGATGCCGTCGCAGCCCGGGAAAGCAGCGCCGAGGCCGCCCGCGCAAGTAGCGCCGGCACCGGTCGCGGTAGCGCCGCCGAGCGCGGCGGCGGGCCGGGCGCGGGGACGCGGCCGTGACCGCGGCCGTTCCCTTCCGGTGGCATCGATCGCCGATCCTCTGGCTCGGCGCGGCGCTCTTCGCCGCGTCGATGCTCGCCTGCATCCTCACGGTCCTGCTTTCGCTGCGCCACGCCGACCCGAGTCTCGAGGTCGGCGGCGCGCCGCTGCTGGACGTGCCGATCGTTGAGCCTTCGGGAGAGCGTGAATGAGCACCGCAACCGAGCTCGATTGCTGCGCGAACGGTCTCGATCCCGAGAGCCTCCCTGCGGGGACCGGCGACGCGGCCGCCGTGTGGCGCCGGCCCGAAGCCGCGCGGCACGCGATCCGCGATCTCGGCGGCGGGCAGCGCGAGGCGCTGCTCTTGATCGAGGGCGTGAGGTGCGCCGGCTGCGTCGCCGCGATCGAGCAGGCGCTCGGCGCCGAGCCCGGCGTCGCAGGCATGCAGCTCAACGCCGTGTCGCGGCGCGGGCGCGTGATCTGGCGCGACGGCGAGACGAGCTTGCCGCGCATCCTCGACGTCCTCGCCCGCGCGGGGTATCGGGGCTTGCCGCTCGACGCCGAGGCGCTCGACGACGTGCGGCGCCATGAGGCGCGAGCCGCGCTCAAGCGGCTCTGGGTCGCGGGCTTCGGCGCCATGCAGGCCATGATGTACGCGGCCGTGCTGTATGTCGGCGCGGCGGATTCCCTCGATACCTCGACGCGCGATCTCTTTCGCTGGCTCGGCTTCCTCGTCGCGACGCCCGTCGTGTTCTATTCCGCGCGGCCCTTTTTCGCGGGGGCGCTGCGCTCGCTCGAGGCCGGGCGCTTGGGGATGGACGTGCCGGTCGCGCTCGCGATCGCCGGCATCTACGCGGCGAGCCTCGTGTCGGCGCTCGGCGGCGGCGCCGACGTTTACTTCGAGTCGGTCTCGATGTTCGTCTTCTTCCTGCTCGTCGGCCGGTATCTCGAGATGCGCGCGCGCCATCGCGCCTCCGATCTTACCGACGCGCTCGCGAAGCTGACGCCGCAGTTCGCGGACCGGCGCACGGCCCTCGGCCGGCTCGAGCGCGTCGGAGTACGCGAGCTCGCGGCCGGCGATCGCGTGCACGTGTCGGAAGGCGGCGCGATTCCCGCCGACGGCGTGCTCGAGAGCGAGCGCTGCCTCGTCGACGAGGCGCTGCTGTCCGGCGAATCGTCGCCGATGCCGAAGCGCCGCGGCGAGCGCGTCGTCGCGGGCAGCGTGCTCGTCGAAGGGCCCGCGGACGTGCGGGTCGATCGCGTCGGCGCCGAGACGGCGCTGGCCGGCATCGCCGCGCTCGTGGCGCGCGCGCAGGCCTCGCGGCCGCGTCTCGCGCAGGCGGGGGAGCGCGCCGCGTCGCGCTTCGTCTTGCGCGTGCTCGTCTTCACCGCCGTCACGGCCGCCGCGTGGAGCTTCGTCGATCCGTCCCGCGCGTTCAACGCGGCGCTCGCCGTGCTCGTCGTGTCGTGCCCGTGCGCGTTCGCGCTCGCCGTGCCGGCGGCGATCACGCGCGCGCTCGCCGTTCTCGCGCGGCGCGGCGTGCTCGTCGTGAAACCCGACGCGATCGAGGCGCTCGCGACGGCCACGCACGTCGTCTTCGACAAGACGGGAACGCTGACGGAGCCGCGGCTCTCGCTCGAGCGCGTAACGCCGCGCTCGGGCGTATCGCCCGAGGAGGCGCTCCGGCTCGCGGCCGCGCTCGCCCGCGAGAGCCGGCATCCCGCCGCGCGCGCGATCGCCGCGGCGTATCGCGGCCCGGACGCTCCGCTCGCGGAGGGCGTCGAGGCCGTCGCAGGTCTCGGCGTGCGCGGCGTCGTCGCCGGCAAGGAGCTTAGGCTCGGCCGCAAGGAGTTCGCGCTCGGGGCGGCGCAGCCCGGGCGCGGCGACGAGCCCGACGACGAGCCCGACGACGCCGTGCTCTTGGCGGACGCCGCGGGCGTCATCGCGGCCTTCGCCGTGCGCGAGCGGCTGCGCGACGGCGCGCGCGAGACGGTCGAGGCTCTCGAGCGGCAAGGGCTCGAAGTGCTGATCTCGAGCGGCGACGCCGCGGCCAAGGTCGGGGCGCTGGCCGCGCGCCTCGACGT
>DASTSM010000113.1:0-21948 GCA_035760685.1 Gammaproteobacteria bacterium
GATTGCACGAGCTCCCCCGCTTGCTGTGCGTGGACGTGCCCGGCCGCCGCGCCCGCGGCTGCGCTCGTCGCAGCGCGCGACGTGCCGACCAGGAAGTCGCGACGCGAGACTTTATCGTCGGCCATGGTCCCCTCCGATCCTCGACTCGACGGGGCGTCCAGCTGCTAGAACTCTGACATCGCGGGCGCCGGCGTTCAAGCGGTAGGAATCCGTGCGGGCCGCGCGCCTCGCTTGGCTGGCGCGGCCGACACGCTCAGCGGCGCGCGCCTACCAATCCCTTCGATCTATCCTTTCGGACCCGGCATGACGCCCGCGACCTCGAGCCGGATCCGATAGACGGCATCGCACGCCGTGACGTACAAGCTCTTGCCGTCCGGGTCGCCGAAGGCGACGTTCGTCGCGCAGATCTGCCGCTTCGGCTCGCCGCCGTCGATGGGGAGGTTCAGATAGCCGAGCAGCGTGCCGTTCGGCGCCGTGATCCGAACGATGCCGGGCCCTGCCCCGCTCGTCGAATAGAGGTTCCCACGCGTGTCGACCTTCATGCCGTCGCCGATGCCCGGCCCTTCGGCGAACACCGTGCCGGCGCCGAGCGTGCCGTCCGCCTCGACCTTGTAGCGCATGATCTTCTGCAGCGCGGTCGCGTAGAGGTAGTTCTCGTCCGGCGAGAGGGCGATGCCGTTCGGAATGCCGCCGAGCGTCGCGGCGTCGAGCACCATCGTCGAGCGGCCGTCCTCGATGAGCCAGATGCCGTTCGGCATCTGCTTGTCGGGGCTGCGGCCCGCGTCGCGCAGACCGAAGTCGTTGTCGGTCAGGTAGACGGCGTCGTCGCGCGTCACGGCGATGTCGTTCGGGCCGCTGAAGCGCTTGCCGTCGGCGGCGCCGGACGAAAGCACCGTCCGCGTGCCGTCCTTCTCGAGGCGCATGAGCGCGCGGTCGTTGTCGGCGCACCAGATGAGCCGGCCGGCGGAGTCGAGGCTCGCGCAGCTCGGCCCGATCAGGAGCACGTGCGAGCGGCCGCTCCGCGTTTGCGCCCCGACGTGGTCGACGTCGGTGCCCGTGTAGCCGGCCTTCTCGAGAAACACGGAGACCTGCTTGTCGGCCGAGATCTTGTAGATCACGTTGTCGATGAGGCCGCTGACGAGCAGGTAGCCCGATGCTCCGTCGCGCATCCATACGGGCCCTTCGTCGAGGCCGAAGCCGCTCGCGACGAGCTCGAGCTCGGCGTCCGGTGCGACGATCGCATCGAGCGCGGGGTCCATGCGCGTGATATGGAACGGCGCGGGCGCGGGCGGCGGACCGTCGCCGCGCATCGAGGGCGCAGGCTGCGCGGCTGCGGAGCTCGGCAGCGCGGCCGCGGCGAGGATGGACGCGACGAGTGCGACGGCGGCGGCGGGCGCCGCGTTTTCGACGGCGGGCGCCGTCGACGCCGTCGCAGCCCTCTCCTTCGTTTTCGGCGCGCGCATTTTCGCCTTGCGCCTACTTCTTCGCCTTGCCTTCGATCTCCGTCGCGATGTCGATGAACACTTTCGCCGACTTCGCGTTGTCGAGCTGCGCCATCGAGAAGTGGCCGCCGCCCTTGACGCCGCGATCGGGCAGATAGACGTAGCTCGCGTCGACGCCGGCCTGCTGCCATACCGCCGTCTGACACTTGAGGTCCGCGAGCTTGCTGAGCCCCATCTCCGAGCCGACGAGCACGAGCGGCACGTCGGCGAAGCTCACGAGCTTGCTCGGGTTCTCGCCCTGCATGGGACAGCCGTCGTGATCGACCGGCGCGAACGTCTTCGGCAGCGCAGGCTCCGTCTTCCAATTCGTGATCGGCGCCGGCGCGCCGTTGAAGCCGGCGGCCGCCGGATTGCTGCCCGCCGCCTCGAAGGCGATGATGCCGGCGACGTTCTTCGCGTTGAGGTCCGGCACACGGTACGTGCTGCCGCCGCCCGCGGAGTGCGCCACGAGAATGGCCGGGCCGATCTCGTCGAGCAGCGCGGAGATCGTCTTGGCCGCGACGGCGTCGCCGCAATAGGGTGCCGTGGCCGAGCTCGAGGTCCAGCCGACGACCGCGTCGTTCGTCGGCGTCGGCGCGCCGCCGGGCCACACGGCCGGATCCGACGTCGAGAGCCGCGAGATGATCGCGGTATTCCCGACCCCGACCATGCCGTTGCCGCAGTCCTTGTTGCTCTGCGACCGGCCGTGGCCGGGACGGTCGACGACGTAGACGTCCCAGCCGTCGGCGACGAAGTAGTCGGCCCAGCCGTCGCGGCCGTCCGGCGTCTGGAGCCAATCGGTGCCCTGCCCGCCGCCGCCGTGGATCAGCACGAGCGGATACT
Organism: Gammaproteobacteria bacterium; assembly: GCA_035760685.1. GTDB lineage: Bacteria > Pseudomonadota > Gammaproteobacteria > Steroidobacterales > Rariloculaceae > ZC4RG20. The sequence goes on from DASTSM010000113.1 coordinate 2,325, forward strand.
TGTGCCGGCGGTTCGCCGGCAGCATGTACTGCACGAACATCGCGTTGACGACGTTGAGCGAGCCGCCGTCCGCCGGCTCGGTCGTGTAGCCCACGAACTTCTCGCCGAGGTCGCGCAGCACGAGCTGTCCGGCCTCGCCGCCCGCGAGCGCAGGCGCCGCGCAGCCGACGGCGCCGACGACGACGGCGCCCATGACGAGATGCGAAATCTTATTCATTGTTGGAGCTCCCCGAGATGATTTACCGCCCGCGTCTCCTGCGGATCTTGCGCCGATTCTATCCGCAAGGCCGGCTCGCCGATACGACCACGAACGGAGTATCCTTCGACCCGTAATATTTAGGAGGCGGAACGGCCGCCTATTTCAAAGAACGTAGAACGGGCCCGGAAGCTCGGCAGAGCCCGGAGCCGGCCGATAAGGGGAGACGTTTTCGATGAAAGCAAGAGCCATCATGATCGCGGCGTATCTCGCGGCGGCCATCGCCCTCTCGGCGGCGGCGCACGCGCAAGGCGGCTTCGGGCCGCCCGAGCTCACGCTCGTTCCCGTGAAGGACAACATCTACATGATCCGGAACGCGGGATCGGGCAACGTCACGATGCTCGTCGGCAAGAAGGAGGTCATTCTCGTCGACGCCAAATTCCCGATGGACCACGACGGCATCATGAAGCTCGTGCGCCAGGTCACGGACCTGCCCGTGCGCTACATCATCAATACGCACATGCATCCCGATCACGCCGGCGGCAATCCCGCGATGCAGGACATGGGCGCCGACGTCATCGCGTCGCAGTACGGGCGGCAGATCATGGCCGAGCGCGGCACGCCCGGCCTGCCGAATATCGTCATCGACGACTACCTGCGCATCTATCTGGACGACATGCCGCTCGATCTCCACTACTACGGCCGAGGCCACACCGAGAGCGACATCGTGGTCTACCTGCCGACGGAGCGCATGCTCATCGCGGGCGACCTGTTCGCGCTCTACGGTCCCTATCGCGCCGTCATCGATTACACGGCCGGCGGCAGCCTCCGCGAGTGGACGCACACGCTCGACAAGGTGCTGCAGCTCGACTTCGACATGGTCATCCCGGGCCACAGCGGCCTGACCGATCGCAAGAACGTGGAAGGGTACAAGGAGTATCTCGCGAACACGCAGGAAGTCGTGCGCATGATGGTCAAGCAGAAGAAGACGCGCGACGAGATCAAGTCCGTGCTCGAGACGCAGTTCAACTGGGGAGGGCTCGAGCAGCGCGTCGGCTTGGACGGCGTGATTACCGAGATGCAGTGATCACGATGCGGTGATCACCGTTCACGGGGTCGTTGCGGTCTTCAGCCGCTCAGCGCGCGTCGGACCTTTCGAACAATTCGAGGTTCATCCCGTTCGGGTCCTCGACGAAGATGTTGCGGATGCCGTTGCCGAAGTCGACGAGCTTCCCCTCCGTCGAGATCAGGTTCACGCCGGCCGCCTTCATCCGCTCGACCATGCCTTCGATGTTGATTACTTGGATCGCCATGGCGGGCGCGCCCGGATCGCGCACGCGCAGGTGAAATTTCGTGCGCGGCACGCCTCGGAACTCCGTGAACGCGACCGCCGTACCGGGCGGCAACGTTCCCGTCAGCGTGCGGAACTCGACGTCTTCGGGCGCGCCGACGAGCTTCGCGCGCGCGGCATCCTTCACGTAGGCCGGCGATCCTTCGAGGTCGACGCCGAGCATGCCCGTGTAGAAGCGCTTCGTCGCGTCGGCGTCCTCCATCGTGTAGGCGAGCGAGACGCCGTGCACGTTGCCCTCCCGCGCGCGCGGCGTCGCTGCATCCTCGACGAGCTGTAGGAAGAAGCCGTCGGGGTCGCGCAGGACGATCGAGCGAGCCTTGCCGTCGAGCGTCGCGATCTCGACCGGCGCGCCGCCGGTCGTGACGATCGTCGCATTCGCCTTCTTCGCGGCCGCGACGAGCGCATCGATGTCGCGCACGTGCAGGACCAGGCTCGCGGCGCCCGGATCCGTGTACTTGGCCTGCCCCGGCTTACGCTCGAGGCCCGTGAAGTGAGTGAGCTCGAAGCGCGTGCCGCCGGGCAGCCGCAGCATCGACAAGCGCAATTTGACGCCCGGCGCACCGGTCAGCAGCGGAACGCCGGGATTCGGGAAGTTCTGCCCCTTGCCGTCGATGCCGAACACGTCGCGATAGAAAGCGAGCGTCGTGTCGAGATCGTTCACGGCGTGAATCGCATGCGACAGAGACTTGATCTGGCCGGGCGGCTTCGGCTGCTGCGCGAGCACCGCGGCCGCCCATGCGGCGGCCGCGAGCGAGACGATGCAAGCGGACTTCTTCATGCGCTCCTCCCGTGGATTCGGGACTCATTGGCCGGCGGAGGAAGACTGCCGGGCCGCGGCATGCTTCGCCTCGTCCGCGCCCTCGCCCTGCGCCGGCTGTTTCGCCGCTTCGGCCGCCTCCGCCGCTTCCTTGGCTTCGAGCTTACGCGCCGCGCTCAAGCGATTTCGCATCGAGTAGTTGCCTCAATCTGCGGGGAAGCGGCCGCGCCGGCGAGAAGTGCGCCGAAAGCGAGGAAGCGAGGAGGTATTCTCATAAGTTCGAGCAACCTATCCCGCGTCCTAAACCCCGTCAAGGCGCGGCCAGGCGGGCAAGCGCACGGCAAATTCGCGCATCGAGAAGAGCGCAGCACGCGGTCGAATCTCTCGTTGAGCCGAGCGCCCGTTCGGGGCTACATTGAGCGGAAGAGCCGTGCGCGAGGCGCGCGAGCTCGGCGCCGCTTCAATCAGGGTCATCGATGGGGGATCGCTCGTGAGAACCTTGAGCCCGGTCGTCTCGCCGCACCTTTCTGCCACGTGTGCGTCTGTTGCTTGCGGATTGCTCCTTGCCGCGAGCCCTCTGCGCGTCGGCGCCCAGGCTCCCGCCCCCTCGCAACCTCCTTGCGATCCGTCCGACGAGCGCTGGGTCTGCGGCCAACAAACGCCCGAGGACGTGGTCGCGCTGCCGGGCGAGCAGTGGGTGTTCGCCTCCGTCTATCGAGGAAGCGGCGGCATCAACCTCATCAAGGTCGCCGACCGATCGTCGACGACGGTCTATCCCGGTTCCTCCTCGAGCGAGCGGCTCGACGCGAAGACCTATCCCGACTGCCCGGGACCGCCGCGAGGAGAGTTCACGACGCACGGCCTCTATCTCGAGCCCGGGGACGGCCGCACCCGCCGTCTCATGGCCGTCGGCCACGGCGCGCGCGAATCGATCGAGGTATTCGACGTCGACACGAGCTCCGCGACGCCGCGGCTCACTTGGATCGGCTGCGTCGTCGCGCCCGATCCCATCGGGCTCAACTCCGTGCGCGGGCTGCCGGACGGCGGCTTCATCACGACGAATTGGCTGCCGCGCGGCGGCAGCGACGAAGCGATGCAGAGGATGATGGCCGGCGAGAAGAACGGCGAGCTCTGGGAGTGGCACACGGCGAGCGGCTGGCGGAAGGTGCCGGGCAGCGAGGCCGCGGGCGCGAACGGCATCGAGCTTTCGGACGACGGCAAGACCGTCTACATGGCCGCCTGGGGCAGCCAATCGTTCGTGCGCTTCACGCGCGGCGTCACTCCGCCGAAGCGCGACGAGATCCCGCTCGGCTTCCGCGTCGACAACCTCCACTTCGCGCACGACGGCACGCTGCTCGCGGCGGGCCAGATCACGGACGTCGATCCGCCGACCTCGCGCGTCGTGAAGATCGATCCGCGCACGCTCGCCGTGCGCGACGTCTTGACGCTGCCGGGCAACGCGACGTTCGCGGGCAGCACGGCGGCCATCGACGTCGGCACGAGCCTCTGGCTCGGCGCGTACCGCGGCAACCGGATCGCGATCGTCCCGAGCCCGTAGCGGGATCGCGCCGGCCGTTGGCAAGCCGTGACCCAATTGGAGGATGCGATAGCCAAAGCTGCTAAGATGCGGCCCGCATGACCGCATCCGGAAGAATCTCTCCGACCGTTTTCGCGCTCGCGCTGCTTCCGCTCGCGTTGCTTTCGCTCGCGCGCGCCGCACATGCGGCGCCGCATCTCTTCACGCGCGAAGGCGAGGCCATGGGCACGCTGGTCAGCTTCAGCGTCTTGACCGACGACGACAAGGGAGCCGCGCGGGCCGTCGAGGCCGGCTTCGACGAGATCAAGCGCCTCGAAGCCCTCATGACGACCTGGTCGGACACGAGCGACGTGTCGCGGGTCAACGCTGAGGCCGGCATCGCGCCCGTTCACGTCTCGGACGAGACCTTCGAGGTCATCCAGATGGCGCAGCGCACGGCGCAGATGTCGCAAGGCGCCTTCGACATCAGCTTTTACGCGATGCACGGGCTCTGGAAGTTCGACGAGGACCTCGAGGTCAAGGTCCCGAGCCAAGCCGCGATCGACGCGCGCCTGCCGCTCGTCGACTACCGCGAGATCGTCATCGATCCGAGCAAGAAGACCGTGTTCCTGAAGAAGAAAGGCATGGGGATCGGGCTCGGCGGCATCGCCAAGGGCTATGCCGTCGACCGTGCCGTCGCGATCCTGCGCCGCGCGGGCTTCGACGACGCGATCGTGCAGGCGGGCGGCGACCTCATGTTCTCGGGCTCGAAGGGCGGCAAGCCGTGGACGGCCGGCATCCGCGACCCGCGCGGCGCTCGCGACTCGTTCTTCGCCGTGCTGAAGCTCGAGGACCACGCGTTCTCGACGGCGGGCGACTACGAGCGCTACTTCTTTCTCGACGGCAAGCGGTATCACCACATCATCGATCCGAAGACGGGCTACCCCGCGACCCGCTCCCGCTCCGTCACGATTTATGCGCCGAACGCGTTCCTCGCCGACGCGATCGACGACGCGGTGTTCATCCTCGGCTGGCAGAAGGGCATCGAGCTCGTCGACTCCATGCCCGACGTGGGCGCGGTCGTCGTCGACGACCAGGGCGGCGTGCACGTCTCGAAGCTCATGCAGGACCACGTCGAGATCTTGCGTCCGCCGACGGACGCGCCCTAGAGCGCGCAGAGCCGGCGCCGTCCCGCCGCAACTTCGGGCGGCCCGGCACGCGAGTCGTCCCACCCGCATGCAAACACCTTCAGGGCTCAAGCGGCCCGCGCGCCGCAGACGGATCGGAGAGGCCTCGTGAGCGGCTTCCACGCCGACGCATGGATCACGATCGCCGTGCTGGCCGGCCTGTTCGCGCTGCTCGTCGGCACGTCCCTGCCGGCCGATCTGCTCATGCTGGGCGGGCTCACGATCCTGCTGCTGACCGGGGTCCTGTCGGTCTCGCAGGCGTTCGCGGGCTTCGCGAACGAAGGCATGTTGACGGTTGCCGTGCTCTACATCATCGTCGCCGGCTTGCGCGAGACCGGCGTCGTCGCGTGGATCGCGACGGCCGTCTTCGGCCGTCCTCGATCGGTCAGCCAGGCGCAATTGCGCATGATGCTGCCCGTGGCCGCGCTCTCGGCGTTCATGAACAACACGCCGCTCGTCGCGGCCCTGCTCCCGGCCGTCAGCGAGTGGGGCAAGAAGTTCAAGATTCCGCCGTCGAAGCTCCTCATGCCGCTCAGCTTCGCGACGATCCTCGGCGGCCTCTGCACGATGATCGGCACGAGCACGAACGTGATCGTCGCCGGCCTCATGCAGCGCTCCGTGACGGGCGGCGAGCTGTCGGAGTCGATGGGGTTCTTCACGCTGACCTGGGTCGGCATTCCCTGCGCGCTCGCCGGCCTCGCCTACATGGCCGTCGCGAGCCGCTGGCTCCTGCCCGCCCGCGAGGCGACGCTGCACGCCACGGACGACCCGCGTGCGTACACGGTGGAGATGCGGGTCATGCCGAACGGTCCGATCGACGGCAAGACCATCGAGGAGGCCGGGCTGCGGCATCTCTCGGACATGTATCTCGCCGAGATCGAGCGAAGCGGCGAGGTGATCCCGGCCGTCGGCCCCCACATGCGCCTCTTGGGCGGCGATCAGCTCGTGTTCGTCGGCGTCGTCGATTCCGTCGTGGAGCTGCAGAAGATCCGGGGTCTGACGCCCGCGACGAACCAGGTCTTCAAGCTCCACGGCCGGCGCGACGGCCGCACGCTCGTCGAAGCCGTCGTCTCGGACACGTGCCCGCTCGTCGGCAAGACGATCCGCGAGGGCCGCTTCCGGACCGAGTACAACGCGGTCGTGATCGCGGTCGCCCGCAACGGCGAGCGGCTGCGCCAGAAGATCGGCGACATCGTGCTGCGCACCGGCGACACGCTGCTGCTCGAGGCCAGCCCGTCGTTCGCCCAGCAGCAGCGCAATTCCCGCGACTTCTTTCTCGTGAGCCCCCTCGACGGCTCCGCGCCTCCGCGTCACGATCGGGCGTTCGTCGCGCTCGCGATTCTGATCGGCATGGTCGTGCTCGCGACGGTTTTCGAGCAGGTGCCCTACTTCATCGAGCGCGGCTACACCATCCTGCACGCGGCGCTGCTCGGCGGCGCCCTCATGCTGCTCACGAGATGCTGCTCGGCGGACAACGTCCGCCGCACCGTGGACTGGCCCGTGCTCATCGTGATCGCGAGCACGCTCGGGCTCGGTACCGCGCTCACGACGACGGGGCTATCGTCCGCCTTCGCTCGGGAATTCGTGGGATGGGTCGGACCGGAGCCGGTCCGCCAGCTCGCGGTCATCTACGTCGTGACGATGCTGCTGACCGAGGTGCTGAGCAACACGACGGCCGTGGTGCTGACCTATCCGATCGCGCTCGCGACGGCGAAACAGCTCGGCGTGGACCCGCTGCCGTTCATCGTTGCGTTGACGATTGCGGGATCCTGCGGCTTCGCGACGCCGATCGGCTATCAGACCAATCTCATGGTCTACGGCCCGGGCGGCTATCGATTCATCGACTATCTGCGATTCGGCGTTCCGCTGAATCTGCTCGTGTGCGCGGTGACGCTCGCCGTCGCGCCGGTGGTATTCCCGTTCTGAGGAGGATCGCGCCGTCTTCGTGGACGCCGGTGCCTCCTCGCCCATGAGGCCGAAGCGCTCGGCTAGACGCGCTTCGGGATTTTTCGCCGTGATGCGCTTCCGGTAGAGCCGGTTTAACATACCGAAACACGCGTGCTTCGCAGCGCCGTAGTGGGCGCGGCTCAAAACAACAAAGGGGAGCTCGATGAAACCTGCGACGAAGCTTTCGGTGCTCGGCGGTCTCACGTTCGCGGCCTCCGTGTCGCTCGTAGGGCAAGCCTCGGCCGCGCAGCGGTCCTGCGCCGACTTGAAGAGTGCGAGCTTCAAGGACACGAGAATAGAGACCGCCGAGGAAGTCCGTCCGAGCCCGGCCTGGGAATTTCCGCCGTCGGTCTTCAACGGCCTCGCCGCGACCGATCCGACCGGCACGCTCAAGGCCGAGCAGCCCTTCTGCCGCGTCGTCGCGACGATCGAAACCGAGATCAAGTTCGAGCTCTGGCTGCCCGACGACTGGAACGGGAAGTACCAGCAGGTCGGCAACGGCGGCTACACGGGCGCCATCAACTATCCGACCATGGGCGGCGCGCTCGCGAAGGGCTATGCGACGGCGTCGAGCGATCTCGGCCACGTCAGCAAGAACGCCTTCGAGACGGACTGGATGGTCGGCCACAAGCAGCGCATCCTCGACTTCGGGTATCGCGCGCATCATCTGGTCAGCGAGATCGCGAAGCAGATGGTCGACGCGTACTACGGCGAGCAGCCCAAGTATTCCTATTTCGTCGGCTGCTCCTCGGGCGGCTGGCAGGCGCTGACCGAGATCCAGAAGTATCCCGAGGACTTCAACGGCGTCGTCGCGGGCGCCCCGGCGCACAATTTCGTTCGGCTCAATACGCGCGGCACGGTGACGGCGCAGATCGGCCTCGAGCATCCGGACGGTAATTTGAGCCGCGCGCAGACGCAGCTCGTCGCGCAGACCGCGCTCAAGCAGTGCGACGCGAAGGACGGCGCGGCCGACGGCCTCATGAGCGATCCGCTGCACTGCGATTTCGATCCGAAGCAGCTCGAGTGCAAGGCCGGCGAGCAAGGCGATTCGTGTCTCACGCCGGCGCAGGCCGAGCGCGTCGAGACGCTCTACGGCCCGCTGAAGTCGAAGGGCGGTCTCGACCTCTATCCGGGCCCGACGATCTCGGCCGCGCTCGGCCCCTCGGCCCCCGCGAAAGCCGACGCGCCCGCGCTCGCGGCGCCGCTCGCGAACGCACTCAAGGAGTTCGGCTATACGAGCGACGCGACGATCGCCTCGTTCGACGCCGACAAGGCAATCCCGGCCATGGAAAAGCTCATGGATCCGGTCATGTCGGCCACGAACCCCGATCTCTCGGCCTTCAAGGCTCGCGGCGGCAAGGTCGTCGCTTGGCACGGCTGGTCCGACCCGGCGATCTCGCCTTACAACACGCTGCACTACTACGAGAGCGTGCAGAAGAAGATGAGCGTCGATATGGACGACTTCTATCGCATCTTCTTCGTGCCCGGCATGGGCCATTGCGGCGCGGGCGCGAGCGGCCCGGACAAGTTCGACGTCGTGGCGGCGCTCGAGGCCTGGGTCGAGAAAGGCGCGGCGCCGACGCGGATCGAAGCGACGCAGTACAAGGACGGCAAAGTCGTTCGTACCCGGCCGCTCTGCAAGTATCCCGAGGTCGCGAAGTACAAGGGCTCGGGCAGCGTCGACGATGCGCAGAGCTTCGAGTGCGTGAAGCCCTGACTTAGCATCGAAGCCCTGACTTAGCATCGAAGCCCTGACTTAGGATCGGAGCGTAACGAGCGGCCGGCGGCGCGCAGAAGCGATTGCCCGCCGCGCCGCCCGCTCGTCGCCCTCGATCGGAGCTCAGCTCAGGAACGCTTTGACGGCGTCGCGCGCTTCCGCCGATTCGTCGAGCAGCAGGTGCCCCGCGTTCTTCACGATGCGCACGGTCGCCTGCGGGATGGCCTCGCCCCAAAGCGGCGCGAGCCCGGCGGGCAGCACGCGATCCTTGTCGCCCCAGATCACGAGCGTCGGCATCGTGATGCGCCGCGCGCGGCGCACGAGCTTCGCGCCGGAGACCGAGCTAGGGGCGAATCCCTTCGCGGCGTACTGAAGCTCGTGCTCGCCGCGCTCGTCGAAACGATCCGGCCAGAAGGGCTCGATGACCGCGAGGTCATGCACGAAGAGGCGCGGAAACTCGTCGTGCGGAGTCGCGGCGAAATTCGCCATCGGGAAATCCGGCGACGAGATTCCCGCGGGGCAAACGAGCACGAGCTTCGCGACGCGGCCCGGGTGAGCGACGGCGAAGGCCGCGGCCATGAAGCCGCCGAGGCTCGTGCCGACCAGCGCGAACGAGCGCAGGCCCATGGCGTCGCAAAGCTCGATGTAGTGTGCGACGTAGTCGTCCATCGAGGAGATCTCGGGGTCGTCGCCCGACTCTCCGAAGCCCGGGTGGTACGGCACGATGACCTTGAAGCGGTCGGCCCACGCGCGCGTCCAGGCGAAGCCGTGCCATGTGCCGCCGCCGTGCCAATAGAGGACGGGCGGGCCTTCGCCGATCGTGTAGGCGACCGTCTTGACGCCGCCGATCCGGTATTCCCACCGCTCGAAGCCGGCCGTGTCGAACGGAGATTGTTCCCTCCAGGTCATTGCTCGCCCTCCAGTGTCCGCTGCCTCGTCCGCAAAGATCTCAGGGCGCACTCGGTTCGGCGCCCGCACTGCATGCCGTGCACTGCATATCTGCTGCACTCACTCCCAGCCGGTCGGCGACATGTACGGCTCGACGATTCCGATCGCCTCGATCTCGTGGAGCTTGCCGCCCCAGATCTTGAAGATGTGCATGGCCGGCAGGTCGAACGGCTGATTGTCCATCTTGCGCGTCGTCTGCCCGGGAATGCCGAAGACGCGGAACTCGTGCTTCTCGAACGCGTGACGGAATTGCGAGAAGCCGAGCGCGAGGCCGTTGACCTCGTCCGCGATAAAGACCCTGCGGTGGTCGATGTGCGTGATGTACTCGAACGTGTTCGTGTTGAGCTGCGCCTCGCAGCCCAGCGATCCGGCGAGGCCGAAGCCCTGCGAGGGGTCGCGCGCGACGGGGTTGCGTACGGTCTGCAGACCGTTCTCGAACCTCACGCAGTCGTCGGCGAACGGGGCGAGCGCGCCGTTGTTCTCGTCGAGGGCGTCGTAGTAGGACGCTCCAATGAAGAGCAGGCGCGAGCGCGAGTCGCGGTAGGCCTCCTCGACGGGAGAGACAAGCGGCTTGCGCGGCGTCTTGAGGTTCGCGAGGCTCGTCTCGCGCAGGTTGCGCACGACGAGGTGCTCGGCCTCGGTGATCTGCCCTCCTTCGACCTTGAGCCGCAGGCCCACCTCGATCGGCGCCTGCTTGCCGTCCTGGCTCTCCGTCATGACGGCGAGATAGCCGACCTGCTGAGCCACGGGATCGGGCACGTGGATCACGAACGAGTCCGGGGGCGCGGAGGCCGTTTGCCAGAGCCCCTCGCCGGGCTTGATGCGCTTCGTGTTCTCGACGGTCACGACGTTCGGCGAGAGCTGCATCTTGCCGGGATCGTGCGCGACGAGGGCCGCGACGTAGTCATCGACAAGCTTGATCAAGCAGTCGCGGTCGCAGGTCTGCGCCTCGGCCGCGGACAGCAGCGCGAACGACGCCGAGAGGAGAGCGACGGCGCTCATCGTTCTTTTCATAGTTCTTCCTTTGCTCGCGAGAAGGACGACTGTCCGGAAATCATGGCCGAAACGATCCGCAGCGTCGAGCACGAGGAAGGAACGGACCGCGCCGGCAACGGAAGTCACAGCTCTTTTCACCGTGCCGGAGCGATCTATACTCGGGCGCAATGACCGTCTCGGGGGGCCGCATGACGACACGCACTCGGCAAGGCGCAATGCCCGGCCTGCGCTCGTGGATCGTGGCAATCGCCCTGACCGCGGCGGCAGCCCTGGCCGCGCCGACCGCGTGGAGCTTCACGAGCGAGCAGGCGTCCGCCGGCCGCGCGGCTTACTCGGAGCACTGCGCGACCTGCCACGGCGAGAGCCTGCGCCAGCTGCCCGAGGCGCTGCTCGCGGGGCGCGAGTTCGCCGCGAAATGGGGAAGCCGCGGCACGGACGAGCTCGTCGCGAAAATCTCGTCCTCGATGCCGCCGACCGAGCCCGGCAGCCTGCCGAGCGCGACGTATCTGAATCTCGCCGCGTTCGTCTTGGAGTCGAACGGCGTCGCGCCCGACGGGCGCGCGCTGACGGCCGCGACGGGCGCGCGCATCGGCGACGCCGTCGCCGCGCGGTCTCCGACCGCAGAATCCGCGGGCGGAAGCGCGTCCGGCGCCGAAACGCACACCGAGCGCACGGGCGTCACGGTCGCGGGCACCGTGCCGCGCTTCACGGCGGTCACCGACGCCATACTGCGCGATCCCGACCCGGGCGACTGGCTCATGCTTCGGCGCGACTACGCCGCCACGAGCTTCAGCCCTTTGCGGCAAATCACGCCGGACAATGCGCGCCTGCTGCAGCTCGCCTGGATCTGGCCCATGCGGGACGGCGGCACGAACGAGCCGGCGCCGCTCGCCCACGACGGCACGATCTATCTCGCGAACACGGGCGGCATCGTGCAGGCACTCGACGCCAGGAACGGGCAGCTGATCTGGGAGCACGCCGTGGGCGCGGAGGTCGCGCCGCGCGGTCTCGCGCTCTACGGCGACAAGCTGATCTTTCAGAGCGCACCGCGCTGGGCCCTGAACGCGCAAGACGCGCGGCTCATCGCGCTCGACGCGCGCACGGGCGAGACGGTCTGGGACGTGCAAATGCCGGACGTTTACGCCAGCAACAGCGGGCCGATCGTCGCGAACGGACTCATCATTCAGGGCATGGGCACGTGCGCGACGTACGAACAGAAGAAATGCTTCATCAGCGCCTACGACCCCGCCACCGGCGAGCAGCGGTGGCGCTTCAGGACGATCGCGCTCTCGGGCGAGCCGGGCGGCGATACGTGGGGCGGCCTCCCCGATCTCTATCGCGCGGGCGGCGAAGCGTGGATCACCGGCACGTACGATCCCGTGCTCAATCTGACCTATTGGGGCACGACGCAAGCGAAACCGTGGATGCCCGCGAGCCGCGGCATGGACGCGCGCGACGCCGCGCTCTACACGAGCTCGACCGTCGCGCTCGACGCGAGCACCGGAAAGCTCGCGTGGTACTTCTCGCACGCGCCCGGCGAGGCCTTCGATCTCGACGTCGTCTACGAGCGCGTGCTCGTCGATCGCGGCAACGAGAAATGGCTGTTCACGGTCGGCAAGGACGGCGTGCTCTGGAAGCTCGACCGCGCGACGGGCGCCTACCTCGGGCATGCCGAGACGGTGTTTCAGAACGTGTGGGCCGGCTTCGACCCGGAAACGGGCCGGCCGCACTATCGCGACGACATCCTCGACGCGAAGGTCGGCGAGTGGATCGACGCGTGTCCGAGCACGGCCGGCGGCAAGAACTGGCACGCGATGAGCTATCACCGCCCGTCGCGGCAGCTCATCATCCCGCTGAGCCAGACCTGCGCGTCGATGCGTGCGCAGGCCATCGAGCAGGTCGCGGGCGGCGGCAGCGGCGGCGGAGCGGACCGGCGCTTCTACGAGATGCCGGGGTCGGACGGCAAGCTCGGCAAGCTCGCGGCTTTCGACGTCGACACGCTGAAGCAAACGTGGGCGCTCGAGCAGCGCGCGTCGTTCTTGACGTCCGTGCTCTCGACCGCGGGCGGCGTCGCGTTCGTCGGCGACCTCGACCGCGGCTTCAAGGCCGTCGACGTGCGGAACGGCCGCGTGGTCTGGGAGACGCGGCTCGCGACCTCCGTGCAGGGATATCCGATCAGCTACGCCGTGGACGGCCGGCAATACGTTGCGGTCGCGACGGGCCTAGGCGGCGGCAGCCCTCGTGGCGTGCCGGCCGTGCTCGCGCCGGAGATCCGGCCGCCGAAGACGGGGCAAGCGCTCTACGTATTCGCGCTGCCTGCGGAGTAGCGGCAGGCGCGAAGACTGAGAGCCGTCGCGCCGGACCGTGACATCGTGCTGCGGGAAAGCGAGGCCGCGTAGATTCTCGTCGAGCGATGCTCATCTCTGGTCGAGGCGCAGACGCTCGCGGGCCTCCCACTCTTCTCGCGTTTGGCCCCAGATGTCGACGATCGAGCTTTCGTAGGGCGGCGGCAGGCGTCCCTGCCCTCGATTGCGGGAGCCGAGCTTGCGGGCGACGGCCGCGGACGCGTCGTTCTCGGGGAAGATCGCGTGAACGACCTCGCTCCAGCCGAGCTCCGAGAACGCCCAATCGATCGCGGCCGTCGCGGCTTCCGTCGCGTAGCCGCGCTTCCAAAGCCTCCTGACGATGCCCCAGCCGACCTCGGGCCCCGGCCAGCCTTCCGGCATCCACGGACCCACGCGGCCGATCCACTCGCCCGTCTCCTTGAGGATCACGGAGAACATCGAGTAGCCGCACAGCGACCAGGCGCCGGCGATCATCATGAATCCGCGCCATGCGACGGGCCGCAGCTGGGGACCGCCCGTGTGGCGCGACGCCTCGGGATCCGCCGCGAACGCGGCGTAAGCGTCGAAGTCCTCGAGGCGCAGCGGCCTCAGGATCAATCGGCGCGTCTCGAGATGCGGTTCCTGCCTGATGCCGCCTATGCCCTACTGCCGCGTCTACTGCGCGCTCGGCGCGCCGACGCCCGTCGACGTGACCGAGAGGCTCGAGCCGTCCGGCAAGGTCACGGAGGCGCCGCTGGCCCTGAAGCCGCCCTCGCGCGCGCGGTAGCCGAGCACGGTGACGACCGTGCCGGTCGGCAGCGAGTTGCGGTTCCAGCCGCGGCGGATCAGCGCGTTCGGGGCGCCGCCCTCGATGGCCCAGTCCTGCACCTCGCCGCTCTCCGTCTTCACGCGGAGGTAGATATACGAGTGCGGGTTCGTGAACACCATCTTCGTCACTTCGCCCGTGAGCTTCACGGGCTGGTTGATGTCGAACTCGGCCGCGAACGAATGATGAGCCGCGGCCGGCCCCGCCGCGAGCAGAGCCGCGAGCGCTGCAAGCGCGGGAGCACGAAAAGCCGAGAGAACGTTGCGTGACATCGAGCTGACCTCCATATGCCGGCACCCGGATCCGATCATTGCCGGCCGGAAGCCGAAGCGTTCCCGCCCGCGGGCGCAGCCGCGGGCTCTTTCGTCATCAAGTCGCCGTAAAGCAGCCGCTCCGAGAACTCGACGCAGTTGAACTCGAGCAGATGCGCGTTCTCCTCGAGGTGCCGATAGAGCGGCATGCGGATCGTCCACGGCTTCGTGAACGTCTCCGGGTCCTCGATCGTCGCCTCGTACTGGAGGACGTTGTCGCCCATCGGCGTGTAGCGCTCCGTCACGACCATCGCCGAGCTGTGATAGTTGCCGGCGCGGTCGAGCCACGTCTGATCGATGTTCGAGTTGACCTCGATGACGAGCGTATCGCCGTCCCACGAGCCGTTCGATCGGCCCATCCACAGGTCGACCGGAGCGATCTCGTGATCCTTCGGATTCATATAGACGGGGCGATTCGCATTGGCGAACGAGTAAGCGAACAGAATGATGTCGCCCTCGCCCTGCACGATCTGAAACGGATACGGCATGTACGTCGCGCGCGGGATGCCGGGCATGTAGCACTTGGCCTCCGGGTCGGAGGCGGGCCAGCCTGCGCGGTTCTCGTCGCGCTTCGCGAGCGCCTGGGGCTTGTACGGAATCTTGCCGCCGACGACGACACCCTCGCCGGCCGGGATCGCGCCGATCGCACCGAGCTTCCAGAACTCGCCGAGTTGCGATGCCGGGTGGCCCTCGAGATTCCAGTATGCCGTGTTCATCGCCTGCCAGATGCCGTTCAAGTTGGGCTTGCCTGCGATGCGCTCGGGACGTGCGCGCTGCTCCGCGCTCGCCGAGGGGACAATGCCCGCGACGGACGACACGATCAGAAGACAAATGGCGGCGGCTGGCAGTCGGCGGAGCATAGGTTTTATCATAGCCTCAAAGGTGCTGGGGAGCATAAGCAGTATGCGCGCTTCGATCAATCGAGCTTCCTTGAGTGGGCTCGCCCATAGCGGATTCTCAACCGCTCGCACGGCCCGCACGCGGTTTTCCCTCTCGCTCACGGCGCTCGCGGTCGCGCTCGCGCTCGGTGCTGCCCCGGCGGGCGCTCAGCAGACGGCGCCGAGCGCCGAAGGCGCGAGTGCGGCCGCGGCATCGACGGCCAAGAAAGCGCCGGTCCCGGCCGAGCAAACGGCCGCCGCCGCGGCGAACCCGAATTGGAAGGCGCCGCGGCTGTCCTGGGGCGACCCGGACCTCCAGGGCACCTTCACGAGCCGCGACATGAGCGGCATCTCGATGGAGCGGCCGGCGCAATTCGGCACGCGCCGAGAGCTGACGCCGGAGGAGTTCCAGCAGCGCGCGGGCCGCGGCGCCACGGGCCTCGCCGCACTCGTCGCGAACCAGAACAACGACGATCGGCTGCAGCTCAGTGCGCTCGACTCGGCCGAGACGGGCACGCGCACGTTCGGCTATACGTCGTACATCATCGATCCGCCGGACGGCCGCATTCCCCCGCTGACCGAGGAAGGCAAGAAGCGTCAAGCGGGCGCGCACGCCGGACAGGCGAACGGACCCTTCCACACGATGGAAGATTTCTCGTACTACGACCGCTGCATCACGCGCGGCATCACGGGCTCGATCCTGCCGTCCCTCTACGGCGACGCCATGCGCATCGTGCAGTCGCCGACCGAGGTCGCGATCAGCTACGAGATGCTGCACGACACGCGCATCATCCCGCTCGACGGCCGGCCGCCCGCCGACCCCGGCGTGCACCAATACATGGGCTCGTCCGTCGGACACTGGGAAGGCAGCACGCTCGTCGTCGAGACGACGAACCTGACCGACCGGCTCACGATCGGGCGCGTCGCGCACAGCGATGATCTCAAGCTCACCGAGCGCTTCACGCGCATCGATCCCGACATGATCGACTATGTCGTGCGCGTCGAGGACCCGCAGACGTTCGAGCGGCCGTGGACGTTCCGCCTCACGCTGACGACGCAGCCCGGCTACGAGGTGCTCGAGTATTCCTGCCACGAGGGCAACTTCTTCGTCGCCAACGCGCTCAAGGCGGAGAAGGAATATCAGCAGCGCGTGGCCGAGGCCAAGGCGAAGGGCGAGCCGATCCCGGCGCGGCCGGCGGCGCCCGAGCGCGCGGGCCTCGAAATCTACCAGCCGCCGACGGCGAACGACGCCGTCGACATCAACTCCGCACAATAGTCAGCGAATAGTCAGCCCTAGCGTTAGAGGAGGGTCGCATCGGCGGTAAGGGGATGGAGCCGAGAGAAACGCACGAAACGAGAAAAACAGGATTCGAACACACATCGACTGCTTTCGAACCGACCGGCGAGGGCGCCCTTCCCTCGTCCGGGCACGACGCTCTAAGAACCGACTGGCTCGTGTTCGGCGGCACCGCCGCCGTCATGTTCGCCGTGGTGACTTGGGGCGGCTTCGGGAACCGGAGCCTCACCGCCCTCTCTTCCGGCGCCCTCGCATGGCTCATCGCCAACCTCGGCTGGTTCTTCGTCGTCTCGGCGACGGGATTCGTCGCCTTCGCAGCCTACCTCGCGCTGAGCCGTTTCGGCCGGATTCCGCTCGGCCGCGACGGCGAGCCCCCGCAGTTCCGCACGGTCTCCTGGGTCGCGATGATGTTCAGCGCGGGCATGGGGATCGGCCTCATGTTCTTCGGCGTGAGCGAGCCGCTGACGCACTTCCTGAGCCCGCCTCCCGGCACGGTCGCCTCGGCAGGTGGCAGCCGCGCGGCCGCCGAGGCGATCAAGACGGCGATGGCGACGTCGCTCTTTCACTGGACGCTTCACCCGTGGGCGATCTACGCCGTCGCCGGGCTCGCGATCGCCTACAGCTCCTTCCGTAAAGGCCGGAGGCAGCTCCTGAGCGCGGTCTTCGAGCCGCTGCTCGGCGCGCGGCACGCCAACGGCGCAGTCGGCCGCCTCATCGACGGCATGGCCCTGTTCGCGACGCTGTTCGGCTCGGCCGCCTCGCTCGGCATCGGCACCTTGCAGATCCGAACGGGCATGCAGGAAGCGGGCTGGATCACGGGCGCCGGCGAGGCCGCGCTGATCCTCATCATCGTCGCGCTGACGATCTGCTTCATCGCGTCCGCCGTGTCCGGCGTCGCGAAGGGCATTCAGTACCTCTCGAACATCAACATGGTCGCGGCGGCCGCGCTCGCCGCCTTCGTGTTCGTCGTCGGCCCGACGGTCTTCATATTGAATCTCGTGCCGACGTCGATCGGCAGCTATCTGAGCCGCTTCGGCGACATGGCGTCGCGCTCGGGAGCGACGGGCGGCGCCGCCATGCGGACATGGCTGCAGAGCTGGACCATCTTCTATTGGGCGTGGTGGATCTCCTGGACGCCGTTCGTCGGCATGTTCATCGCGCGGATCAGCCGAGGCCGAACGATTCGCGAGTTCGTGGCCGGCGTGCTGGTCGTGCCCACGCTCGTGACCGTGGTCTGGTTCGCGATCTTCGGCGGCACGGCCATCGACCTCGCGCGGGCCGGCGCGCCCGTCGCCGACGGCGGCGCCGAGGCGCAAACCTTCAACGTGCTCGCGCAGCTGCCGGGCACTGCGGTCACGTCGACGCTCGTGATGTTCCTCGTCGCGATCTTCTTCGTGTCCGGGGCCGACGCGGCGTCCGTCGTCATGGGCACGCTCTCGCAGCGCGGATCCGTCGAGCCGCGCAGATGGGTCGTCGTCTTCTGGGGAGCCGCGACCGGGGCCGTGGCCGCGATCATGCTCGCCCTCGGCGGGCGTACGGCACTCGACGGCATCCAGAACCTTACCTTCATCGCTGCGCTGCCGTTCGCCGTCGTCATGGTGCTCATGTGCTTCGCGATGCTGAAGGACCTGCGCAGCGATCCGTTGATTCTGCGGGAAAGCAAGGGTGCGGAAGTGCTCCACGCCGCCGTTGCCGACGGCATCGAAAGGCACGACGGCGAATTCAGGCTCGCGATCGCGTCGGCAGCGGCCACGGCGGCCGACGGCAGTCATGGCGGCAGCGAGGAAGCCGTCGAAGCCGAAAGCGGCGCCGAAGAGCTTCCATAGACCGTCGGCTCGTGCCAAGACGGGGCGCGGGAAATGCCCTGCGCTAACTGTCTCGCGCCCAGGATTATTGCTGGACATTTCGATTCATGCCGTTACCATGCGGACAATCGCTCGGCATGGGGCGCGCGTCCGCCGGTCCCCATTCGCCGACCATCTATCTAACTTGCAATCGATAAAGAGGGAGCTGCGACAGCAATGACAACAGCGAACCCACGTCCGCTCAATTTGCAGGGTTACGGCAGCGATCCGCTGAACGTCCGCAAAACCGGCCACTACAAGCAGGAATACGTCAAATCCTTCGTCGAGAAGTGGGACGATCTCATCGACTGGGACGCTCGCGCCAAGGCCGAGGGCGAATTCTTTATCGAGCAGCTGCGGGCCCACGGCGCCAAGAAGGTCCTCGACGTCGCTACGGGAACGGGATTTCATTCCGTTCAGCTCTTGCGGGCGGGATTCGAGGTCACGAGCGTCGACGGCAGTCCGACCATGCTGGCCAAGGCCTTCGACAACGCGTATCGGCGCGGCTACATCCTTCGGACGGTGCAAGCGGATTGGCGCTGGCTAAACCGCGACGTCCACGATCTCTACGACGCTGTCATCTGCCTCGGCAATTCCTTCACTCATCTGCACAACGACAACGACCGGCGAAAATCGCTCGCCGAATACTATGCCACGCTGCGCCATCAGGGGATTTTGATCCTCGACCAGCGCAACTACGATGCGATCCTCGACAAGAAGATCGAGCCGTCGCACCAATACTACTACTGCGGGGAGGACGTATCGGCGAGCCCCGAGCACGTCGACGAGACGCTCGCGCGTTTTCGCTACAGCTTTGCGGACGGATCGGTCTTCCATCTGAACATGTTCCCGCTGCGGAAAAGCTACATGCATCGCATCATGAGGGAAGTGGGCTTTCAGCGGGTCGCCACCTACGGCGACTTCCAGGAGACGTATCGAGACCGCGAGCCGGATTTTTTCATTCACGTCGCGGAGAAGCGATACCTCGAGGACGCGGATCGATCGGGCCGCGGAGAGCCGTCGTGACGCGCATGTATTCGGAGGCGGCCGAGACAGCGCGCGACTACTACAACAGTGACGACGCCGACAACTTTTACTTCCACATATGGGGCGGAGAGGATATTCACATCGGCATCTACGCCTCCGACGAGGAAGAGATTCCGCGTGCGTCCGAGCGCACCGTCGCGACGATGGCGTCACGGCTCGCGCTGACGCCCGAGAGCCGCGTCGTCGACGCGGGCGCGGGTTACGGCGGCGCCGCCCGCTGGCTCGCTCGCAACGCGGGCTGCAGCGTTGCCTGCGTGAACCTCAGCGAAGCGCAAAACGAGCGCAACCGACTGATCACCCACGCGGCGGGTCTCGACGGGCTCGTCGACGTCCACGACGCGACCTTCGAGCGCATTCCGGCCGAGGACGAGCGATTCGACGTCGCCTGGTCGCAGGATTCGTTGCTGCACGCGGGCGACCGCGCCAAGACACTCGCGGAGTTTGACCGCGTGCTGAAGCCGGGCGGCGAGGTCATCTTCACC
>DASTSM010000114.1:0-13680 GCA_035760685.1 Gammaproteobacteria bacterium
TTTACCGCGAACCCGGCGGCAAACGTTTCCGTCTCGAGGACGAGCGAACGCTGTCGCAGTTCTCGCCGCTGCTCGCCCACGCCTTACGGGCGCCGAAAGAGGAGTCCGAACCGCTAATAGAGAGCAACGATACGGGACTCATCCTTAGCGATGCGCGCGGCAAGGTCGTAACGATGAATGACAGCGACGTTCCGTTTCTGCTCATGCTGCACGATGGCGCTCGCGAACGAGGCCGCATCGATTTCCGTAAGCTGCCCGCATTCCTGATGCCCCTCGCGCGTTCCGCCGCTCGGCTTTCCCGAGGCCTTCCGGCTTCGCTGCCGGTGGGCGAGCATACCAACGCCTGGGGCCGCTTCGAGTTTCGTGCCTATGCTATGCGGGCTCCAGAGGGCGGCCCTGCGCCCCTCGTCGCGCTGCACGTTCGCCGTTTCGAGCCGCTGTCGGCCCGCGTTCTACGTAACGCGTGGCTTGCCGGCCTCAGCGAGCGGCAACGCGAGGTCTGCTTGCACCTTGCGAAGGGCCGATCCCACGCGGAAATCGCGAAATTCATGAGCGTGCGGCCGAGCACCGTGATCGACTACGTCCGCAAGATCTACACGAAGCTGGACATCGGCGGCCGGGAGCAATTGCTGCGGCTCCTATCGGCGTGAGTCCGGCGCTTCGGACCGATCATTGTTCCGCAGCTCCTGCGTTGCGGCTCTGCCGTGCGCCGATCGGCGTTCCATCGCCGGCGCTCGCCGATACGAACTGCCCGCCCTTGCTGCCGTCGCGCATCGGATTGACCACCACCGTCACTCGGTCGCCGCTCTTCAGCATGCGGGGCTTCCAGCCCGCGCGCAGCAGGTGCTCGGGGCTGGCCATCTCGATGCTCCATTCGTTCGTGCTGCCGGCCGTATCGGGCACTTGCAGCTGAATGAAGGCGTGCGGATTGGTCCAGCGAAAGTCTTTCACGACGCCTTGCAACGTGAGCTGATGCGTCGGATCGAACATCGCGAAGGAATGATGCGCGGCGCTTGGCGTCGTCGTGAACAGCATTCCCGCGAAGCAACACGAGAGAACGACAGGGCCGAAAATCGAGGCACGATTCGGCTTGCTCGGCCGTGGCATCCTGGCGCCGGCGCGGAACCTTCTCAGCATCATGAGTCGATCTCCAAAAGCTCCAGTGAGGCCGCGATTTTGAACCTGTGAACGCCGACCGAAACCCCCAGGCAGGGGGAGCATGAGGCCGGCCGCCTTCGACGGCCTCACCTCGATTCGACGGTTGCGTTCGATTCAGGGGCCGGATGCAATTGAAACGGCGGCGGCAGCGGCGGAGGCGAGGGTGGCGGCGCGAGCGCAAAGTGGCCGTCGACGATTACATTGCGGTTCTCGCCTTCGCAGTCCTCGTGAACCATGTGGTTCACGCTCTTGACCCGTTGATAGCGGCGGCTGATATGCCAGGGCTCGGTCACCTCGCCGTCGAGCACGAAAGAGCGCTACGGGCTCTGCGCGCTGCACCGCCGCCTTTTCCCGTCAAGCCGATGCCGCATCGGTTCGTCTGGAGCCAGCGGCTCGGCAACGATCCCGCGGTGAGCTGGATTCGTGCGATCTTGTCCGAGTCCTTCGCCGAGGTGCTGCGCGATTGCGAGGCCGAGATGGCGGCCGCGAGTACGCCGGCGCCGCGGCGACGAACGAGGTCGCGGACGCGCGAACGTCTTCTCGTACGGCCTCGGCTGAGAGAATAATTGCCGAGCTCGAGAGGGCGCCTATTCGGCTGTCGCCGCTCGCCCGTAATCCCAGCCTACCGTCGCCGATCGATTTGCACGAAAAGCCGATCGACGTCGGGAGCGAGATCGGGGAGTTGCGGCGTTAGCGGCAGTCGCTGCCCGCGCGAATGTCGAGACTCCCGATCTCGTCGAATCACGAGAACCTCGCGTGGCTCGGGGAGAACGATCCAGACGACGGTCGCTCCGTGGTCGAGGTACCAGTGCGCTTTCACACGCAGCACCGGCTCGTCCTCGTCCGCGCCAGCGACCTCGACTGCAAGCAACGGCGGAGCGCGACGCAACTTGCCGATGGAGCGGCCTACATCCGCCGCCCGCCACACCGCTGCATCGGCGGCGCGGATGTCCTCGCCCAGCTTCATACCCGCCTCATTGCCGCCCACCACGAACTCCGGGTGAGTGTCCGACCACGATCGCAAGACATGGACGACATCGGCTGCTACGTCTTGCTGAACGTCGGCGCACGGGGGCATGTACAGAAGTCTTCCGTCCACCCACTCGAGACGTCCGTCGACATCCGGCCAAGTAGACAGATCGTCCGGCTCGAACCCCGCGGGTCGAAGCTCCACGGGAAAGCGAACGCCTGTCCGACGCAGCAAGATCGCGTCGTCGTCGAGAAGCTTCACTGCGGCCTCGGTCATGGCGCCCGCATCAGTCATCGCCCCAGCATATCATCGGGTGGACGCGTTGATAGCGGCGACATGGGATAGAGATAGATTAAGAGCATGGAATGCCGCTGCGCACTCGGCCTTTCTCCCGGTATCCGCCGGATTTCGCAGAAGTGGATCCAGCATTGGAGGCAACAACACAGCCGCCGATCGCGATCCGCGCGACGCCGGAGCGAAACTCGCCCCCGCCGGTGTACGATTGGTGCGGGCTCGGTATCAGTATCGATCGGGGGGATCTAATGAAAATCGCATTCAAAGCGGCGGCGGTCGCCGTCCTCGGCGCCGTGGCGCTGTCCGCGGCGGCGCAGCAGAGCACGGCGCAGCAGCGCGCACCGAGGGGCAACAACAGCGGTATCCCGCGCCCGCCCACCGGGCTCGTGGTGCCGCCGCTCGGCGACGGGCCGTTCACGTACAAGACGGCCGAGGGCCAGGACATCCGGGTCGTGGTTCTCGCCCGGGGCCTGGATCATCCGTGGAGCATCGCGTTCCTGCCGAACGGCGACAAGCTCGTGACGGAGCGCGCCGGCAGGCTCCGGATCATGCACGGCGACAAGCTCGACCCCACGCCGGTCGAAGGCGTACCGGCCGTGCAGGCGCGCGGCCTGTCCGGCCTGTTCGACATCGCGCTGCATCCGCAATTCGAAACCAATCACTTCGTCTACCTCACCTACGCGAAGCCGCCGGCGGTCGAGGGCGGCCCGGCGGGCAACGGGCTCGCTCGCGGCGTGTGGGACGGCAAGGCGCTCACGCAGGTTCGCGAGATCTTCGTGAGCACGGACACGAGCACCGTCTCGCGTATCGCATTCGGCCGCGACGGCATGCTCTACATGTCCACGTGGGGCGACAGCGGCGACATCGCGCAAAAGACCGACGGCCTCGGCGGCAAGGTGCTGCGCCTGCGCGACGACGGCAGCGTGCCGCCCGACAATCCGTTCGTCGGCAAGCCGGGCTACCGGCCCGAGATCTACACGCTCGGCCATCGCAGCACGCTCGGCCTCGCCGTGAATCCGACCACGGGCGAGATGTGGGAAAACGAGAACGGCCCGAACGGCGGCGACGAGATCAACGTGCTCGTGCCCGGCGGCAACTACGGCTGGCCGCTCGTGAGCTTGGGCCGTACCTACTCCGGGCCCTGGCAGTCGAAGGGCTTTTCGCGCGAAGGGATGATCGATCCCGTCATCTACTGGACGCCTGCGATTGCGGTGTCGGGCATGACGTTCTACACGGGCGATAAGCTCGCGAAGTGGAAAGGCGACGTGTTCGTCGGCGGCATGCGGAGGGGGGAGATTCCGGGCACCGGGCATCTCGAACGGATCCGTGTGAACGCGAACCAGGAAGAGCTGCGCCGCGAGTCGTTGCTCGACGACCTCCGGCAGCGCATCCGCGACGTGCGTCAGGGGCCCGACGAGCTCCTCTACGTATTGACGGACGAGACCGACGGCGCCGTGCTCCGGATCGAGCCCGGGAGCTAAGTCGCTCGGCAGCCGCCTCGTCACCTCGCGATGGCAGGCATCGTCGAGCTGCTTCGAGGCGGTTGTTGGGCCGCAGTTCCGGCCGCGACCATCGAATCGTTGATCGCCGGCGGGCGAGTCCTCGAATTTCCATCCGGCCACACGGTGTACGCGGAAGCCGATGCCGAAGAGTTGGCGGTCGTCCTGCAGGGCCTGCTGCGAGTGTACATGCATACCGGCGACGGCCGCCAAGTCACTGTGCGCTACGTTCGGGCCGGCGGTCTGCTGGGTGTGCCGGCGCTGATTGCGGGGCCCGCACCGGTTTTTGTGCAGGCGCTAACCACAGGCACTGCGTTCTTCTTCGACGTCGAGCGCGTCAAACGCGCGGCACGGAGCGACGCATCGCTGGCATGGGCGCTTGCGGAAGAATCGGTTCACCGCCTCTACGACGTCCTCGAGGAGCTCGCGGGAAACACGTTTGCGTCGGTCCGTCAGCGCGTCGCACGCCACCTCCTCGACCTTGCGGCGGCGCGCGCGGCGGGAAGCCGCACGCTGACGGTGGCCGTGAACCAACAGGATCTCGCGAACAGCGTCGGCTCCGTGCGGGAAGTGGTGGCGCGGATCCTCGCCGAGCTTCGCGCGGAAGGTCTGGTCCGCACGTCGCCGGGTCGAGTCGAGATTCTCGACCCCGTAAGGATGAGCCGCGAGTTGTGGTCGCGCTCGCGGTGACAAAAGTTACAGCCAGGAAGGAACACGGTCGACACACTCAGTGACAAGCCCGCAGACCGCGGGTCTTGGAGTGAAATCACATGTTTGCAGTCGACCATGCCGCTACCGCCCTTTTGATCCAACGGCGCTTCCCTTCCGTGTCGCTGACGCCGATTCTCCTCTCCGTCCAGGCGATGGAGCTCGCCTGGGTCGGTCTCAACTACCTCGGCATCGAGCGCACGACCACGGAAGCGTCGGTGCGCAGCGTTGCGGACATTCATCTCGCCCACATGCCGTTTTCCCATTCCGTCGCCACGTCCGTCGGCGGCGCGCTGCTGGCGTGGTTGCTCTTGGAGAAAGGGCTCGGCCGGCCGCCGATGGCTCGAGCCGTTGCAGTCGGCATCGTCTCGCATCTCGTGCTCGACCTGATGACGCACGCTCGCGACATCGCGCTGTGGCCTGGGAGCGCATTCCCATCGCTCGGGCTCGGCCTTTACGACCACGCGCCGATGTGGGGCTTCGCGCTCGAGCTCGTCTACGGAGTGGCCTGCTGGGGCATCTACCGCGGGAGCCGGCCGCTGCTCGCGATGATCGTCCTCGGCAACCTTGCCGACATCTCACTCTTCTCGGCTGCGATCCCGGGACCCGAGAGATACTTGGCGGGTCATCCGCTGCTGGTCGTGACCATGGTGCTGGTACAGATCCTTGCAACCCTGGCTCTCACCCGCGTGCTCGCGACGCGTGCGCCGCGCCGCGCAGCCGCGGCGGGAAGCTTGGAACCACACGCCCGCCGTGCCTGATCCCTCCGGCACGGCGTCGCCGGTCACCGGAGCCATCTCTGCCCTGATTCACTCGGAGCTTCGCTGGCACGCATCCGCGACGTGCGTCGGGCGCGCGGGGTGCTCTATCTATCGGCCGACGAGAACGACGGCGCGCTGCTAAGGATCGACTTCCTGGGAGCTAGTATCCTAGGGCAACGCTTGCGGCTACTGCTTCGCGCCCGCGTCCTTCGCCTTCGCCGCCGCGTCCCTCTCGCCCTTGCGCGCGCCCGCCAGGATGTTCGCCATGCCGTAGTTGCCCTCGGTGCAGGCGTACTCGAACAGTAGACCGTCCATCTGGGTGAGCGGGTAGACGCCGCCCCAGGGCTCGGCCCAGGTGTCGGGGTCGACGACCGTGAACGCGTACTCGAGCGTGTCCTCGTCGATGCGCGTGATGCGCTCGGTCACGCGCATGTTCTCGGTGGCGCCGCGCCATGCCGTCTCGGGGTTGAAGCCCGACGTCTCGATGACGAGCGTTTCGCCCTCCCAGTGTCCCACCGACGTGCCGTTCCACTGCGGTAGGGTTTGCGCCGGCTTGCGCCCGTCGGTGGGGATGATCCGCGGATCGCCCATCTCGCCCTGGATCACTACGTGGCCCGGGCCTTGGAAGATTTGGAGGTTGCTGTTGTAGCCGCCAGGCAGGATCGGCGGCAGGGTGCTCGGCCATACGATGCAGCGCTCGGTGAGCGAGCGCTGCTCGGGACCGTCGAACTCGTGGCCCTTGCGCGCGGCCGCCCGCGCGTCGCGGCGCGCGACGGCGGCCGGCAGGAGCGGCGGGATCCGGCCGTTCTTCGGCATGGTCACGATCGAGGTGCGCATGTTCGGCGACGTGACGCCCTCGTTCTGGCTCAACTTGAACGTGCCCATGTCGTAGTGCACGTCGGCCTGCGTGCCCGGAATCGTCTCGTCGTCCTGGTTCACGGCCTCGAGGCGCTGCTTCTCGAACTGCGCGTACTCGTCCTGGGTCAGGTACTCGCGCTCGCCGAATTCGACGGGCCGCTCGAGCGGCGCGATCGTGAACTCGGCGTAGACGCCCGTGAGGTCGGGCTCGCCCCAGGGCGTACGCTTGTGCGCGGCGGGGCTCCGCTCGCGCGCCGCGGCAGCGCTCTGCTCGTGCGCGGCGGCAGCGCTCTGCTCCTGTGCGGCAGCAGGGCTCTGCTCGTGTGCTTGACGAGTCTGCTGCGCAACCGCGGCGGGCGCCGCGGCGAAAGCCGCAATAGCGGCGAGCGCGCCTCCTAGTGCAACGGCGTGACGTTTCATTGGCTGGCCCCTTCCGTCGAAGACGGCTTGCGCAAGTGACCGTAGATCTTCTCTTCCGCGTACGGCTCGCACTTGAATTCGAGCAAACGGAAGTCGTCGTCCACGATGCGATAGAGCGGCATGCGGATCGTCCACGGCCGCGAGTACACGGTGGGATCCTCGATCGTGGCTTCGTAGCGCAGATGGTTCGGGCTCATCGGCGTGTAGCGCTCCGTGATCTTCGCGTTCGCGCTCGCGTAGTTGCCCGCGCGGTCGAGCCAGGTGAGGCCGTTCAAGCCCGTGACCTCGACGACGAACGTGTCGCCGTCCCAGTGCCCGTTCGACCAGCCCATCCAGCTATCGAGCGGCGCCTCGTCCTTGCCGTCGACGAAGATCCGGCGGAAGCCCGTGGCGAACTGATAGACCACGATCACGTCGTGCGGGCCCTGAATGATCTGAAAAGGATAGGGCATGTACGTAGAGCGGGGCACGCCGCCGAGATAGCACTTGCCTTCCGGATCCTCTTTAAGTCGATTCGCAAAGCGCCGGTCGCGCTCGGCGAGCGCCTCCGGCAGGTAGGGAATCTTGCCGCCGACCACCACGCCTTGCCCCGGCGGCACCGCGAACTGCGCGCCGAGCTCGAGCACCACGGGATACGCCGACACGTGCGGCTCGAGGTTCCAATTCGCCGTGTTGAGCGCTTGCCACACGCCGCTCAAGTCCGGGTGGCCGTCGGCCGCGCGCGGAAACTTCTCGAGCACACCGTCCGCGAACGCGGGCACCGCCGCCAAGAGCGCAACCGCCACGGCTAACCATCGCTTCATGGCGTGGGCGCCTTCTCGCCGGCGGCGGGCTTCGAGCCCTCGAAGAACAGCGCCCGGCCGTCGGCGAACATGATGTCGCGGCCCACTGCCTTGTTGGTGCCGTCGCGCGTGCCGTAGCCGCGGATCACGAGCTCGGAGCCGATGGGCACGGACTTCTTGGTCACGCCCTTGCGGACCAGCGCGTTCGGGCTTCCGCCTTCGATCATCCAGGTCTCGGCCTTGCCGTCCTTGCCCACGACCTCGATCGTGATCCACGAGTGCGGATTGATGAGCTCGAGCTTCGTGACCTTGCCTCTGAGCTCCACCGGCCGATTCACGTCGAACTCGGTCGCGAAGGCGTGATGGGCGCGTGCGGGCAGCGCGGCCATCACGCTCAGACAAAGAGTGCCAAGCACCGTTGTTGTTCGCATTGCGTTCCCCTTACTTCGACCGGCGCACTTTAGATGATGCCTGACTGCGGACGCATGCGCCTAGTATTGGTATTCGTCCACGGACATCGAAATTTTCCATTTTCAACCGACTGTGCAAAAGGCGCGCTGGAGCGCAAGTTCAGGCGTACCGGCTATCGCCGTCCCGACGAGCGAAATAACCTGCGAGGTGATCGACAAAAAGCCTGGTCTTGGCCGGCGCGCCTCCTCCGCCCGCATAGACCGCCCTGATCGGCGTGAGCGGGCCGCTCCAACCCGGAAGAACCTGGATGAGCTCGCCGCTCGTTAGGGCCGGCGCCGCCATCCAGTCCGGCAGTGCCGCGAGGCCCAGTCCGCCGACCGCGGCCGCGAGCAGGGCTTCGCCCGAATCGGACGAGAAGATCGGATCGAGCTGCACGTCGTTTCGCCTGCCGTCCGGACCTTGGAGCCGCCACCGGCCGCGCCACCGGAGCGGCGCGAACTCGAGGGTGTGGTGGCCCCGAAGATCCGCCGGCGCCAACGGCGCTCCGCGGGTCGAGAGGTACTGCGGCGCGCCGCAGACGACGAGGCGCGCGACGGTGAGACGCCGCGCGACGAGCCGCGAGTCAGGCAATTCGCCGATGCGGACCGCGACGTCCATACGCGCCGCGACGATGTCGACGTGCTCCGACGAGACGGCCAGCTCGACCTTGAGCCCCGGCTGCGCGGCGAGAAACTCCGTCACGGCCGGAACGACATAGAGCTGAGCGAAGGTCTGCGGTGCGGCAATGCGCAGCGTGCCGCGCGGCTGGTCGTGAAACAGGAGCGCCGATCGCGCGGCCGCTTCGGCTTCGTGGACCATTTTGACGCTGTGGGCGTAACAGGCTCGGCCTGCTTCGGTCAACGCAATGCGGCGCGTCGTGCGCTGGAGGAGCCGGGCGCCGAGCCGGTCCTCGAGCCGGCGGATCTGATCGCTGACCGCGGCCTTCGAGGTGCCGAGCGTGCGCGCACCTCCGGAAAGGCTGCCCGCCTCGACGACGGCGACGAGCACGGCGAGTTCCGCGAGCGGAAGCATTGGTTGATTGTTCGGATTTTCGAACGATGTGTCCACTCCTAACCGGCTACCCGGCTTGTGCTTGGGCGCCCACGCTGACGGTTGCGCGGCCAAAGATTCGGTTCACGAAGGAGGAGTATCGAGATGTCGAAACAAGCTGTTTTTCGCACCGCAGGGTCGGGCCGGCTGCAGAACGTGCTCGGCATGTTGCAGCGCGTCAGAGTCGAGCCGTCCGACGGCGGCGAGGCCTTTCTGATGATCGAGCTCAGCGTCGCCCCGGGGCACGGGGCGCCGATGCACACCCACGAGATCGACTCGGAATGCTTCTATCTACTCGAAGGCTCGCTGACGTTCATCGACGACGCGGGGACGCAGCGGATCGCCCGAGCGGGCGACGTCTGCTTCTTACCCCCGCGCCGGCCGCATGCCTTCCGCAACGATGGCGAGACGCCCGCGCGGGCCCTGGTCATCGCCTCGCCGGGACGCGAAGCCGTCGAGTTCTTCGATGAGATCGATACGACGATCGGCTCCGGCGTGCCCGACTTCGCGGCCGTCAGCTCCATCGCGGAACGCCACAAGCTCCGCATCCTGCCGCCGCCGTCCGCCTGAGGGCGCCGGCTGCGCGACTCGTCGTCGCGGCAAGGGATTGCCGCGACGGTTCGAATGAAGCCCGAAGCGCCTCACCGAAGTGCAGTGAGCACGTGGGCACGGATCCGCCCGTCGATCGCGCCGGCGCCGAATCGTTCGGCAATGGCCTGACTCGCGCGCGTCGTCGCTTCTTCGAGGCGAGCGGGATCGCGCGCCTCTACCTCGCTGCGCAACGGCGTGCCCTGCACGTAGGCGAGCGCGGGCTCTCGCGGCGAAGGCGCTCTGCTTCTCGCCTGGACCGTGTCGGCTGAAATGCGGGCAAAACCCGCCGACTTCAGGTCTCGGCGCAGCCGCTCGATATCATGATGTCCGTGCGGCGTGCGCGGCAGGAATCGCGGCGGGTCGTCCGGAAACATCTCCTCGAGCGCCCGCGTCACCAGGTCTGCAAACTCGTTGTACGAGATGTCGTCCCAGACGCTGAAATAGTAGTGCCCGCCGGGCTTCAAGACGCGATGCGCTTCCGTGAACGCCCGAGCCTTGTCTGAAAAGAACATGACCCCGAATTGGCACGCTACGGCATCGAAGCTCTCATCCTCGAATGGCAAATTCTGTGCGTCGGCCGATTTCCATTCGATTCTGTCGTCTCGCGCCATGAGCGTTTTGGCGTGCTCGATCATGGGCGGGTTGAGGTCGGTGGCGACGATGTGCGTCGTTGCCGGCAGTCGTGATGCGAGCGCGCGCGTGACGACGCCCGTGCCGGCCGCGATTTCGAGAACGTGCTGCGGCTTGGCGGACGCCACGCGTGCGGCGAGGTCGCGCGCGTAAGGATCGAAGATCAGAGGGACGAGATAGCGCTCGTAGAATTCGGGAAT
The DNA here is from genome assembly GCA_035760685.1 of Gammaproteobacteria bacterium. GTDB lineage: Bacteria > Pseudomonadota > Gammaproteobacteria > Steroidobacterales > Rariloculaceae > ZC4RG20. The sequence continues at coordinate 10,372 of DASTSM010000114.1, forward strand.
CGCTCCGCCGAAGATCTGGTCCGTGTCAGACATGGTGTGCTCCCTCGGAGAGGCCCGGTTCGCGTAGGGCGGGGACCGTGCTTTCGTGCCTCGTGTCCCTGCATCTGCCCCTTGGCGAAGCCGGCGTCAGGCTGTCTTGATATAAGATTTCGGCTCCGGCTGCACGCTGAACGGCGCTAAAACCATGAATAAGCTCCGCCGGCTCCTCATCGCCTGCTCCCTGGCTCTCGCCGGCTGCGATAGCGGGCACGAGCCGCCGCAAGGCGCCGGCGCCGCCGTCCCCGACTCGGCCGGCGCGGAATCGCGAACACGGCTGGCGCTCGAGCGCATCGAGAAGCTGAATCCGCTGCTCCATGCCGTCATAGCCGTGGATCCGACCGCGCTCGCGGAGGCGCGGTCGCTCGACCAAGGAGCGGAGCCGCATGGGCCGCTCTTCGGCATGCCGATCCTCATCAAGGACAACATCGAGACCGAGGGGCCGCTCCCGACGACCGCCGGCAGCCTCGCCCTCGCCGACAACGTCACAGGGCGCGATGCGCCCTTGGTCGCCAAGCTCCGCGAAGCCGGCGCCGTGATCGTCGGGAAGGCGAATCTCTCGGAATGGGCGAACATCCGCGACAGCCATTCGATCTCGGGCTGGAGCGCGGTCGGCGGCCAGACCCGCAACCCGCACGCGCTCGACCGCACGCCTTGCGGCTCGAGCTCCGGAAGCGCGGCGGCCGTCGCGGCCGGCATGGTGCCGGCGGCGATCGGCACGGAGACGGACGGCTCGATCACGTGTCCCGCGGCGATCAACGGCATCGTCGGCATGAAGCCGACGGTCGGGCTCATCAGCCGCCGCCACATCGTGCCGATCAGCCACAGCCAGGACACGGCCGGACCGTTGACGCGCACGGTGCGCGACGCGGCCTTGCTGCTCACGGCCATGGCCGGGACGGACCCGCAAGACCCCGCCACCGCGGAAGCCGACTGGCGCCGCGAGGATTATGCCGCGCGCCTCACGCCCGACGCCTTGCAGGGCAAGCGCATCGGCGTGCTCCGCTTCGCTTCGGGCTTCGGCACCGACGAGCCGTTCGAGGAGGCGCTGCGCACGCTTCGGGCGCAGGGCGCGACTCTGGTCGAGATCGCGACGTTTTCCGGCATGCAGGCGATCGGCCGCAACGAGTTCACGGTTCTCCTCGCCGAGCTCAAGCAGGACCTCAACGCCTATCTCGCCACGACCCCGCCGGCCGTGAAGACGCGCACGCTGGCCGCTCTCATCGCCTTCGACGAAGCGCATGCCGACGTCGAGATGCCCTTCTTCGGCCAGGACATTTTCGAGCAGGCCGAGGCGACGACCGGGATCGACACGGACGCCTACCGCGCCGCGCGCGAGATCGGCTTGCGCTTGGCGGGTACGGAGGGGATCGACCGGCTGCTCAGCGAGTACGAGGTCGTCGCTCTCGTCGGGCCGACCGCGCCCGCGGCCTGGCTCATCGACTCGGTCCATGGCGACGTGATCACGAGCGCGGGCGCGGGAAGCCTGCCTGCCGTGGCCGGCTATCCCCACCTGACGGTTCCGATGGGGCAGGTGCGCGGTCTGCCCGTCGGCCTCAGCTTCATCGGGCCGAAATGGTCCGACGGGCTGATCCTGTCGCTCGGCTATGCCTACGAGCAAGCCTCGCAGAAGCGCGTCGAGCCGCGCTTCCTCGAGTCGATCGACGCGCAGCCCGAGGTGGCTCGGCACATGGAGCCGGCGGCCAGGTAGCGGCTCCGCGCCAGCGCGCTTTCGATGGCGCTCGTGAGTGCTCAGGAAGCCGAGGTCGTCGGTTCGGCCCGAGCGCGCTCGTCCGACCGTTGCCCGGCCGAGCGCCCGGGACGCGTGCGGAACGTCAAGCTCTCTGCGACGGCTTCGGCGATTCGGTCCTTCGTGATGACGCCGAGAACGTCGTCGGCTCTCGGCACTCGGCGGTCGCCGCGCACGACGAGGGCCGCGCTCGCCCCGCGGCGCGACATGCGCTTGATCACGTCGAACATGACGTCGCTCTCGCGCGCGAGGACGTAGTCCGTGCGAGCCAGCTGTCCGAGCGTGTAGACGGCACCGGGCTCGAGCGCGTGCATGCGCACGGCCGCATCGACCGAGACGATACCCGCGATGCGCTTGCCGTCGCTCACGACGGCGTGACGAATGCCGCCGTCGAGCCCATGTCGGGCCGCGAAGTCGGCGAACGGCATCGAGGCTTGCAGTACGGGCGTTTCGGCGTCCATGACGTCGGCCGCCTTGCGCACGACGAACATATGCGCATGCAGCGATTGCGGAATGTAGTGGCCTCGGCGAGCGAGCTTCATCGTGTAGATGTTCTCGGGCGAGAGCAACCGCCTGATGCCGAGGCTGATCGCCACGGCGACGATCATCGGCATCACGATCGCGTAATCGCGCGTCATCTCGAAGACCATGATCGTCCCCGTCATCGCGGCGCCGGTCGCGCCGCCGACCATGGCCGCCATGCCGACCATCGCGAAGCCCGGAATCGTCATGCCCGGCAGCGCCGGGAAGACGAAGTGCATGAAGCCGCCGACCGCACCGCCGAGCGTCGCGCCGAGGAAGAGCGCCGGCGAGAACACGCCGCCCGAGCCGCCCGATCCCAGAGTCAACGACGTCGCCGCGAGCTTCGCGGCGAAGAGCAGCCCGAGGAGCCAGACGGTCCCGAGCTGCCCATCGACGACGGCCTGGACGGTGGCGTAGCCCACGCCTTCGACGTAGTAGTGGCCGAGGTACCGGAACAGGAGATAGATCATGACGCCGAGCGCGATCGTTCCCGCGATGTGCCGCAGGTAGGCGTTGCCGATCCTCCTCGCGAAGAAGTCCTCGGACCAGTAGAGGGCGCGGATGTAGAGCGTCGCGCCGAGTCCGGCAATGAGCCCGAGCACGGCGTAGCCCACGAGCGGCGCCAGGGAGACGGGCTCGAGCGCGGGCAGCGAGTCCGGAAGCGCGAACGCCGGCTGAAACCCGAAGTACTCGCGGCCGATGAACGTCGCCGTTCCCGCGGAGATCGCTACGGGCAAGAAGGTGCGCACGCTGACTTCCGGCAGCATGAGCTCGACCGAAAAGAGCACGGCGCCGAGCGGCGTGTTGAAGGTCGCGGCGATGCCGCCGGCCGCTCCGGCGGCGACGAGCGTGATGCGCTGCCAAGGCACGAGCCGCGTCCAGCCGCCGACGGTCGATGCGAGCGCCGAGCCGATCTGCACGATAGGCCCTTCGCGTCCTACCGAGCCTCCCGTGCCGATCGACAGGCTCGAGGCGAGCGACTTGACGATGACGACGACGGG
>DASTSM010000115.1:0-27922 GCA_035760685.1 Gammaproteobacteria bacterium
GGCTCGCCGTGAAGCTCGACTTCATGTCGGGGCTCCTCGCGCGCGGGCTCGAGATGAACGGCACGGACCAATTCCGCGGCGTGCAAGCCGCGCTCGGCGAGGTGCTCGGCTGGCGCACGCTGCTCTGGACGATGACGACGGCGATGGCCATGGAGCCGCAGCCGGGACCCGGGGGCTCGGTGATCCCGAAGTCCGAGTATGCCGCGGCGCTGCGCATGTTCTCGACCTCGGCGTGGCCCGCGATCAAGGAGATTTTCGAGCAGGTGCTGGGCGGGGCGCCGATCGTCGCGCCTTCGGGACGCGAGGACCTGTTGAACCCTTCCTTGCGGCCGCTCATCGATCGCTACTATCGCGGCACGGCGGCCTCGGCGCTCGATCGCGTCAAGCTCTACAAGCTGATCTGGGACGCCATCGGCAGCGAGTTCGGCGGGCGGCACGAGCTTTACGAGCGCAATTACGCCGGCAACCACGAGCAGGTTCGCATGGACGTGCTCAAGTTCGCGCGCCGCACGGGCGCGCTCGACGATTGCCTCGAGCTCGTCGATCGGTGCCTCTCCGACTACGACCTCGACGGGTGGACGGGGAGTATTTGGGCGTAAGCGGTCCCAAGAGGGTCTGGCGGTTCAGCCGGAATCGGCAGCCCTCTGCTCGCCTCATCGGCCGGAAGCGTCATGAGCGACGATGCGCTCGATCCTTCGATCCGGTATGAGCCACACGAGCGCGACCCCCGCGTAGATCGCCTGCGCGAGCCAAGCGGAATAAAACGTAGCCGCGATTCCGACGACATAGAGCGCGGGGGAGAGCTTGCCCTTCCAGTCGCCTCCGACGGCGCGGGCGAGTACGGAATCCGGACCCTGAACGGCAATGATCGACTGCTGCAGGATCCAATACGCGATCGCGGCCGCGAGCAGGACGATGCCGTAGACGGCCGACGGGAGCGCCGCGAAATGATTCTCGCCCATCCAGCCCGTGGCGAACGGAAAGAGCGAGAGCCAGAAAAGCAGATGCAGGTTGGCCCACAGTATGCCGCCGCTCACCCGTCCGCAGGTATGCATCATGTGATGGTGGTTGTTCCAATAAATGCCCAAGTACAGGAAGCTCAGGACGTAAGTCAGGAAGATCGGGATCAGAGGCCTCAGCGTCTCGAGAGTGATGCCGTGCGGAACCTTCATCTCGAGCACCATGATGGTGATGATGATCGCCAGCACGCCGTCGCTGAATGCCTCGAGTCTGGTTGTTCCCACGGACGACCTTCCCTGCTCTTGGGCCGCGAGCTGCGAGCTGCGCGGCGACGTTATTCGTCGCCGACGCTCCCGTTTTCGTCGTCGAGTGCAGGCGCGGCGACGGGCGGCAGCTCGTGCTCGCGTCCGGGAGGCGTACCGAGCGCGATGAGGTGCTTGAGCTCGCGATAGAGCGCCTCGAGCCGCTCCGCGCCGAGCTGCTCGCGAAGCCGCGCGTACTGCGCCTCGATTCGCGGACTCACCTCGGCGACGAGGCGTTTGCCTTTCTCCGAAATTCGGACCTTGAGCTCGCGCTGATCGAGGCGCGACTTCGTGACCGTGACGAGACCCTGCTCGGAGAGCTTGCGCAGGATGCGCGTCATGCTCGGCGCGAGGATCGAGCACTCCGCGGCCAGCCCGGCCGCGCTGAGCTCGCCGAGGTCCTCGAGCGCTCGCAGCGCACGCCATTGCTGCTCGGTGATGCCGCGCACATGGATCATGGGCCGAAAGCGCGACATGACCGTTTCCCGCGCGCGGAGCAGCATCATCGGCAGCGAGTCGCTGAACCTCGGCATTCCAGGCATGAGCAACGAGACCCCCCGCGCTGCGGCCCTGAGGCCGGTCGGTCGGTAGCATACCATCGGCCCGCGGACCGATTCGCTGCCGGGTGCAATCCTTGCGATGGTGGGTCGGCGTTTTCGCCGCCGCCATCAGGGCGGCGCCGAGGGCGGGGTGCCGAGCCCCTACACTGCGACGATCTCGTCCTCGACGCGGTTTCGCAGGGCTCCGATCCCGGGCACCGCCACCTCGACGGCGTCGCCGGCGCGCAGGTACCGCGGCGGATCGAAGCGCGCCCCCGCGCCGGTCGGCGTGCCGGTCGCGAGCAAGTCGCCCGGCGCGAGCGGCATGAACGTCGAGACATAGGCCAACAGGCGCGCGAAAGAGAAGATCAAATTTTCGGTCGTGTCGTCCTGCCTGAGCTCGCCGTTGACGCGCGTGGTGACATGCAGCCGGCCGACGTCGCGGATCTCGTCCGCCGTGACCATCCACGGGCCGAGGCTGCCGGACGCCGCGAAGTTCTTCCCCGGCGTCACGTTGAATTTCGCGTGCCGGAGCCAGTCGCGCACGGAGCCCTCGTTCATGAGCGTGAATCCGGCCACGTGCTCGAGCGCACGCGCTTCCGGGATGCGCCGGCCCGCACGGCCGATCACGAGCACGATCTCGCCCTCGTAGTCGAGCTGCTCGGACTCGGGCGGACGCAGGATCGGGCGCTCGTGGCCGACGAGGCTCTCGATCGTGCGGAAGAACACGCTCGGGTACTTCGGCGCCTCGGCGTCGCGATACTCCTCGTTGCGGTTCCGGTAGTTGATGCCGATGCAAATGATCTTGCCGGGATTCGTGACGGTGGGCAGGAACTCGACGTCCGCGAGCGCGAAATCGACGCGTGCATCCGCCGCGATGCGCTCGGCCTCGGCGAAGCCGGCGCGCTCGATGAGGGCCTTGAGCGTCTCGTGCTTGCGACCTAAGCGCGCCCCGAGATCGACGATGCCGTCGCCGACGACCGCGCCGAAGCTCGCCTTGCCGTTCGCCGCGAAGCTCAGCAGGCGCATGCCGGTGCCGGGCGCGCAATCCCGCGCGCGACTGTCATCGGCCGCCCGCGGCGCGCGCCGCGCCAATTAGCCCCGCGCGCTCGAGCACCGCATCGAGCCGCGCCGCGACCTCGGGAGTCGCGGGTGCCATCGGCAGCCGGTGCTCGTTTCGCTCGAGAAGCCCGCAGCGCATCATCATGTATTTCACGGGGATGGGGTTCGTGTCGAAGAACACGGCCTTGTTGATCTCGAGGAGCCGGTCATGCAGCGCGCGGGCGCGGGGCAGGTCGCCGGCTTCGACGGCCTCGCAGAGGTCGGCGAGCGCGCGCGGCTCCAGGTTGCCGGCGGCGTTCATGATGCCGCAGGCGCCGACCGCGAGCATCGGGAAGCTGAGCTCCTCGAGGCCCGCGAAGATCTTGAAGTCCCCCCCGAGCGCGTGCAGGCACTCGGACACGAAGCCGAGGTCGTTGACCGCCTGCTTCATGCCGACGAAATGAGCGCAGCGCTTCTTGAGCGCCTCGAGCGTCTCGAGCGTAACGCCGACGGCCGTGCGGCCCGGGATGTGGTAGACCATCCAGGGTAAGTCGTGCATCCCGGCGAGGGCGGCGTAGTACTCGACGAGGCCGCGCTGCGGCGGCCGCACATAATAAGGAGTCACGATCAGGAGCGCGTCGGCGCCCGCGCGGACGGCGTGGCGCGTCAGCGCCTCGGTCTCGGCGAGCGATTGCGAGCCCGTCGCGGCGACGACCGCGATGCGCCCGGCCGCCGTCCCGATGGCCGTCGAGACGAGCCGGTTCCGCTCCTCGACCGTCAGCGTCGACGGCTCGGCGGTCGTGCCGTTCACGAGGACGCCGTGCGAGCCTTGCGCAATGTGGTATTCGACGAGGCGCGCGTAGGCGCCGTAGTCGACTTCGCCGTCGCGAAACGGCGTCACGAGGGGCGGGACGGACCCTCGCAGGCGCTCGAGCGAATTCATATGTGATCTCCCCCCGGCATTGCGCGCGTTGACGCGCGCCCTCTCGACAAATTAGTTTTGATCTCGCCGCCCCGTCAACCGTCCCGCTCCCCGATGCCGCATCTCACCATCGAATATTCGGCGAATATAGAGAACGCGATCGACGTCGAGCGCTTGCTCGATCGGCTCTACGAGACCGCGCTCGCGACGGGCGTCTTTCCGCTCGGCGGGATCCGCGTGCGCGCCGTGCGCGTCGACCGTTACCGGATCGCCGATTGCGCGCCCGAGAACGGATTCGTTCACGTCACGGCGCAGGTCGGCGCCGGGCGTACTGTCGACGTCCTCGAGCAGGCGGGCCGGCGGCTCTTCGAGGCCCTGACGTCGCACCTTAAGTCCCTGTACGATCGGAGCCCGCTGGCGATCTCGCTGAACATCCAGGAATTTCATCCGGTGCTGAACTTCAAGCAGAACAACTTGCACGAGCACGTGAAACGGCGGCAAGCGGGCGGCCACGGGGCGGCCGCACCGTCGGGTGGGCCACCCCCGGCCGGCGGGCAGCCGGGTGGGCCACGGCCGGCGGCCGCATCGCCGGCCGGCGCAGACCCGGACGAGACGCCCCGCGCCGGCAACCGCGGGGGGCGCGCCGATGGCTGAGCCCGGCCCGCGGGCTTCGGCCCGTCTCGACCAGAACGTCGCGAAGGCGAGGCGCTACCTCGAGAGGTTCGCGCGCGAGCCCCTCAGCCACTTCATCGACGGCCGCGAGACGGCCGCACGCTCGGGCGAGACGTTCGAAAACCGCACGCCCGTCGACGATGCGCCGCTCGGCCGCGTCGCGGCCGGCGGTGCCGCGGACATCGGCGCGGCAGCCGAAGCCGCGGCGCGCGCGTTCACCGCCTGGCGCGACGTCGACGGCGCCGAGCGCCGGGCCCTGCTGCACCGGATCGCCGACGGCATCGAGGCGCGCGCCGAGGAGATCGCGCTCGTCGAGTCGATGGACACGGGCCAGCCGATCCGATTCATGGCCGCGGCCGCGAAGCGGGGCGCCGACAACTTCCGCTTCTTCGCGGACAAGGCGCCCGAGGCGCGGAACGGGCTTTCGCTGCCGGCGCGCGACCACATGAACTACACGCTGCGCCAGCCGCTCGGTCCGATCGGCGTCATCACGCCTTGGAACACGCCGTTCATGCTCGCGACGTGGAAGATCGCGCCGGCCCTCGCGGCCGGCTGCACGGCCGTGCACAAGCCGGCGGAGTGGAGCCCGCTCACGGCGTCGCTGCTCGCGGAGATCGCGGCGGCCGCGGGTTTGCCGGCGGGCGTGCTCAACGTCGTGCACGGCTTCGGCGAGACGGCCGGCAAGGCGTTGACGGAGCATCCGGCCATCAAGGGCATCGCGTTCGTCGGCGAGTCGGCGACGGGCAGCGCGATCATGGGGCAGGGCGCGCCGACCCTGAAACGCGTGCACTTCGAGCTCGGCGGCAAGAACGCCGTGGTCGTGTTCGACGATGCGGACCTCGGCCGCGCGCTCGATGCGGTCGTGTTCATGATCTTCAGCTTGAACGGTGAGCGCTGCACGTCGTCGAGCCGGCTGCTCGTGCAGCGCTCGATCCACGACGAGTTCCTCGCGCGCGTCGTCGAGCGCGTAGGCCGCATTCGCGTCGGCCATCCGCTCGATCCCGACACCGAGCTCGGACCGCTCGTGCATCCGAGCCACGTCGAGAAGGTCGTGGGCTATTTCGGCGTCGCGGCCGAAGAGCGCGTGCGGATTCTCGCGGGCGGCAAGCGCCTCGGCACGAGCGGAAACTACGTCGCGCCGACGGTGCTCGCCGGCGCGCGCAGCTCGATGCGCGTCGCGCAGGAAGAGATCTTCGGCCCCGTGCTGACCGTGATGCCGTTCGACGACGAGGCCGAGGCCCTCGCGCTCGCGAACGACGTGCGCTACGGGCTAGCGGGCTACCTCTGGACGCGCGACACGGGACGCGCGCACCGGTTCGCGCGCGGTCTCGACGCCGGCATGGTCTGGGTCAATTCCGAGAACAACCGGCACCTGCCGTCGCCCTTCGGCGGCATGAAGGCGAGCGGCATCGGCCGCGACGGCGGCGACTACAGCTTCGACTTCTACATGGAGACGAAGAACGTCTGCATCGCGCTCGACTCGCACCGCGTCCCGACGCTCGGCAAATAAAATGGGGTCAGACCCCATTTTCTCCGGTCGCCGGCTCGGAAGCGTGAAAATGGGGTCAGACCCGATTTTCTTAGGTCGCCGGCGGCGAAGGCTCTGACCCCGTTTTTATGAGTCTCTATTACGTGCAAAAGCTGCTGTACCAGCTGAACCGCGATGCCGGCGTGCGGCGGCGCTTCGCGGAGGACCGCGACGGCCTGCTCGAGGAGTACCGGCTCGACGACGACGAGCGCCGTGCGCTCGTCGAGGGCGACATCGGGCTCCTCTACGTCATGGGCGTGAACGGCCAGCTGCTCATGCACTACTCGGCGCTCATCGGGCAGAGCTGGGATGAGTACATCGCCGCCATGCGCGAGGGCCTCGCGCGTCACGGACCCGTCCGGCAGGGGCTCTACACGCTGCTCGCGGACCGGCCGAGATGAGCCTCGTCTTCGCGGGCGTCTGCAGCCATGCGCCGGGCATCACGGGCCGCGCGCAGCGCGCGGATCCGAAGCTCCGCGACGGTTTCTACGCGAACCTCGACGAGCTTCGCCGCCGCCTCGAGGCCGCCGAGCCCGACGCGCTGATCGTCATCGCGGCCGAACACTTCGCGAACTTCTTCATGAACAACATGCCGGCGTACTGCATCGGCATGGCGGACTCGTACGAGGGACCCATCGAGGACGAGGCCTGGCTCGCGATCCGGCGCACGCAGATTCCGGGCGACGCCGGGCTCTCGCGCCGCCTCATCGAATCGGTCATGCAGACGATCGACGTCGCTTATGCCGAGGAGTGGAAGTTCGATCACGGCATCATGGTGCCGCTCAATTTCCTGACGCCGCGCTACGATTTGGCGGTGGTGCCCGTGAACATCAACTGCCAGGGCCCGCCGCTGACGCCGCTCGCGCGCGCGTACGAGTTCGGCCGCGCGCTGCGCCGCGCCTGCGATGCCGTGCCGGAGCGCGTCGCGATCGTCGGCACCGGCGGCATCTCCCACTGGCCCGCGACGCCCGACTCGGGCACGATCAACGAGGCCTGGGACCGCGACTTCCTCGAGCGCTTCATCGCGAACGACCGCGATCGGCTCACGGCGTACACGGACGCCGAGACGTTTCGCGACGCGGGCCAGGGCGGGTTCGAGATTCGCACGTTCATCGCCGTCGCGGGCGCGACCGAGGGCGCGACCGGCGAGCTGTTGTTCTACGCGCCGATTCCGATCTTCGCCGTCGGCTGCACGGTCGCCGAGATGCGCGTGCGCTAGAGGGCGCAGCGGCGGCCCGCGGGCGACGCCCTAAAGAGGGGCGGATCGGCGGTTCTGCAATCCATCGAAGGAAAGGCCATGCTGTTCATCGTTCAGTTCGAAGACAAGCCCGGTATCGCGGAGATCCGCCAGAAGCTCTTTCAATCGCATATCGATTTCCTCGACAGCCGGAAGGACAAAGTGCTCGTGCCGGGCGCGATGCGCGAGGTGCCGGGCGATCGTCCGCTCGGCGGCCTCTGGATCGTCGACGCCGAGAACGAGGACGAGGTCAAGGAGATCTTCAAGGACGATCCGTTCTGGACGAACGGGCTCCGCGCGAGCTGCCGCATCATCCGCTGGGTCAAGGCGTTTCCTGACCGCAAGGTTCCTATCTGAGCGGCGCGGGACGGAAAGCCGATCCGAAGCGTCGAGGCGTCGCGTGGCGCCGCCCGCTGCTCCTCGGCTGGCGCGAGTGGGTCGCACTTCCCGACTTGGGTCTCCGCGTCAAGGCCAAGGTCGATACCGGCGCGCGCACCTCGGCGCTGCACGCCTTCGCGCTCGAGACGCTGACGCGCGACGGCGAGGCTTGGGTGCGCTTCAAGATGCATCCGAAGCAATACAGCACGGATCGTGAAGTGACGTGCGAGGCCCGGATCGTCGACACGCGTCACGTGACCGACTCGGGCGGGCACCGGGAGCTCCGCCACGTCATCGAGACGCCCATCGTGATCGGGGGCCTCCGCTGGCGCATCGAGATCACGCTGACGGCGCGCGACGACATGCGTTACAGGATGCTGCTCGGCCGCTCGGCCATCCGCCGCCGCGCGCTCGTCGATCCTTCGCGCTCCTACCTCACGCGCGGCCTATGAAGCTCGCGATCCTGTCGAGGAACAGGAACCTGTACTCGACGAAGCGGCTCGAGGAGGCGGCGCTCGCCCGCGGCCACACCGTGCTCGTCATCGATCCGCTGCGCTGTTACATGAACATCTCGAGCGAGAAGCCGACCGTGCATTTCAACGGCAAGCCGCTCGACGATCTCGAGGCCGTGATCCCCCGCATCGGCGCGTCGATCACGTTTTACGGCGCCGCGGTCGTGCGTCAGTTCGAGCTCATGGGCGTGTTCACGCTCAACGCCGCGCTCGGCATCGCGCAAGCGCGCGACAAGCTGCGCTCGCTGCAACTGCTTTCGCGGCGCGGCATCGGCATGCCCGTCACCGGATTCGCGAGCTCGCCCGACGACACGAACGATCTCCTCGATCTCGTCGGCGGCGCCCCCGTCGTCGTCAAGCTGCTCGAGGGCACCCAAGGCAAGGGCGTCGTCCTCGCCGAGACGCGCAAGGCGGCGGACAGCGTCATCGACGCCTTCCGCAACCTCTCGGCGCACTTCCTCGTGCAGGAGTACGTCAAGGAGGCGCAGGGCTCGGACGTTCGCTGCTTCGTGATCGGCAACAGGGTCGTCGCCGCCATGAAGCGTCAAGGCGACGAGGGCGAATTCAGGTCGAACCTGCATCGGGGCGGCGAGGCCGAGATCGTCAAGATCACGCCCGAGGAGCGGGCGGCCGCCGTGCGCGCGGCGCGCATCGTCGGGCTGCGCGTCTCGGGCGTCGACATCCTGCGCTCGAGCCGCGGTCCGCTCGTCCTCGAGGTCAACTCCTCGCCGGGGCTCGAAGGCATCGAGGAGTCGACGGGCAAGGACATCGCGGGCCTCATCATCGAGTTCATCGAGCAGAACGTCGGCGGCCGGCGGCGCAGGCGCCGGGCGACGTAGTCTGTGGACGCAACCGGTCCGGCTCAGCTCGCGCCCGGCCGCGGAGTGCAGGCGACATAACGGTGCGGGAACCGTGATCCATCACATCGACCTCGGCGTCAGCGACTTCGCGCGCAGCCGCGAGTTCTACGTTCGCGCGCTCGCGCCGCTCGGTCTCCGGCTCGTCTGCGCTAGGGGCGGCCGAGCCGACCGTGTCGTCGATGGAGTCGGACGGCCTCCGTCGCTTGGGTCCGCTCTGTGCGTGTGTCCGCTCCGTGCTTATGTCCGGTCCGTGGAGTAAGCTCGTCGACAGTCGAGTCCGACTGACAGTCGAGGCCGACTCGTCGGTGGCCGGCCTCCGCCGCATTTGCGGCGCTACCCGATAGGAGGTGTGCCATGCGCTATCGATCTCGCGTGACACTGCTCGGCCTTCCTCTCGTCGAGGTCGCTCTGGGTCCCGCTTCCGCCGATCCGCGGGGGCCGCGAGCGCCCGGAGTGGCAAAAGCCTGGATCGCGATCGGCGACGTCGCGTTCGGCGCGGTGTTCGCGGCGGGCGGCGTCGCGATCGGAGCCGTCGGCGTCGGCGGGGTTTCGGTCGGCCTTCTGGCATTCGCCGGCTTGGCCGCGGGTCTCTGGGCTCTCGGCGGTCTTGCCGTCGGTGTGCTGGCCTTCGGGGGCGCCGCGGTCGGCTACTCGGCGGCGCTCGGCGGATTGGCGCTGGCCCGGGACTACGCCTTGGGCGGCTTCGCCGCGGCGGCGCACGCGAACGACGCGGCGGCCCGGGCCTTCTTCGCCACCGGCCGCTTCTTCTCGTGGCCGACGCTGCTCGCCGAGCACCGCGACTGGCTCATTGCTGCCGTCGGGGGCGCATTGGCTGTCGCGTGGATATTCAAGGCCGAGGAGCACGAGGCCTAACAAGCGCCTGAGTGGGCTCGGCGCACGGTCGATCCTCGCTACACCGACGCCCCCGATAACCTCGTCGTGAGGGAGCCGGTCACGGGCCGCCGCGGCTACCGCCGCCCCGGCACGGCGGCACGAGGCGTACTCGTTTCGCAATCGCGGAATTGACCGGGTCTGGGGACGTCGGGGCGCTTCCGTCATCTCGTCCTGCGCGCGCTTCCGTCGTCTCGTTCCGCGCGACTCGGTATGATTCGTCGCCGAGCCTACGGGCGGGCGCCGTTAATTCAATTTCCTCTCGACGGTCCTTCAGATGCCGTTCAGCGTGAAGCTTCGACAATGCGCCCTCGTGTATGGACGGATCTCGTAACGCATCGCGCCGAACGCTCGGGCGCCAGCACCGCTTTGCGCGCGTGCGCCGTCTCGCGCTCGTTCGGCGTCTCGCGCGAATGCCGTTCGCGCTTCGGCCGCGTTCCGGCCGCTTTGCTGTTGCGCTCGCGCTTACGCTCTCTGTCTCGCTCGGTCTCGTCGTTTCCGGCCCCGCCGCCGCGGACGTCGAGCTGACGGGCGTCGAAGGCCCGATCCGCGAGAACGCGCTTCTTTATATCCGGCTCGATAACGAGCCCTGCGATGCGCCCGAGTGGCGAGTGCGCCGGCTCTACCAGGAGGCCGTCGAGCGGCTGCCCGAGTCCTTTCAGGCGTTCGGCTACTATTCGGCGCGCGTGACGCCGTCGCTCCAGACGGGCGGCGATTGCTGGAAGGCGCGCTTCGCGGTCGACCTCGGCAAGCCCGTCCTCGTTCGCAAGCTCGACGTCCTGCTCACGGGCGACGCGCGCAACGACGCGCCGTTCGCGCGCTTACTCGAGTCGCCGGGGATCGCGGTCGGCGCTCCGCTCGAGCACGCCGCGTACGAGCGCCTCAAGACGCGCCTCCGCGATCTCGCGAGCGCCCGGGGCTACGCACAGGCAAATTTCGAGACGAGCCGCATCGATGTCTTCCCCGACGATCTCGCCGCGGACGTCGTGCTGCACTTCGACTCGGGCAAGCGCTTCAGCTTCGGCCCCGTCGAGCTCCATCAGGATGCGCTCAGCGATGATCTCGTGAGGTCGTTCGTGCGCTTCAAGCCCGGCGAGCCGTACGACGGCGCGCAGGTCACGGACCTCTACGTCGCGCTCACGAACAGCGGCTTCTTCGACACCGTGACCGTGACGTCGCTCGAGCCCGACGCCGAGAAGGGCGAGATTCCCGTCCGCATCGAGCTCACGCCCGCGGCGAGCCGGCAGATCAGCTACGGCATCGGCTTCTCGACGGACACGAAGGTGCGGCTCCGCTTCGGACGCCACAACCGGCGCTTCAACGAGCGCGGCGCGCAGTTCGGCGTCGACGCGCAGCTGTCGCCCGTGACGTCCGAGGTCACGGTCAACTACCGCTTCCCGCACGGAGATCCGCGCACGGAATGGGTCAGTTTCGACGGGGGCCTCAAGCACGAAAGCACGGCGACCTCCTCGAGCAGCGCGCTCGAGCTCGGCGTTCGCCGGATCCTCGAGCGCCCGCACGGCTGGACGCGCACGGACCTCGCGAGCCTGCGCATCGAGGACTTCACGGTCGGCGATCAGATCGGCCGCTCGAATCTGCTGATGCCGAGCACGGCGTGGACGCGCCTTCGCGCCGACAACAGCGTGCGCCCGAGCAAGGGCTCGAAGCTCACGCTCGAGCTCCGCGGCACGGACGAGGTGCTCGGCTCGGACACGGGCTTCATGCAGCTCGTCGCGCGCGGGAAATGGATTCGCTCGCCGTCCGCTAAATCGCGGCTCATCGTGCGCGCGGACGTGGGCGCGACGGCGGAGGAATCCTTCGAGGCGCTGCCGCCGTCGGTCCGCTTCTTCGCGGGCGGCGACAACAGCGTGCGCGGGTATGCGTTTCAGTCGCTCGGCCCCGTCGACGAGAACGGCCAAGTCATCGGCGGCTCGAGCCTGGTGACCGCGAGCTTCGAGTACGAGCGGCGCATCAAGCCCCAGTGGTCGATCGCGACGTTCGTGGATTCAGGCAACGCCTACCGCCGGTTCGAATTCGACCCGAAGACGAGCGCCGGCATCGGCGCGCGCTGGATCTCGCCGCTCGGCCCGATCCGCGTCGACGTCGGCTTCCCGCTCGAGCGCGGGGATCGAGGCGCGCGCCTGCACATTACGCTCGGGCCGGATCTGTGAGGCGGCGCACGATCCTCTTCGTTTCGATCGCCGTGGTTGCCGCGGCGCTCGGCGCGCTCGCCGGCGCCGCGGCCTGGCTCGTCGGCACGGAGGAGGGCAGCGCGCGGGCGGTGGCGCTCGCCGCAGGTCAGGTGCCGGAGACGATCTCGTACGGCCGAGTCGAAGGCACCCTCGCGCGCGGCCTCGTGCTGCACGATGTCGAGCTTCGCCTCGGTGCCGACGTCGTGCGCATGGATCGGCTCGCGCTGTCGCTGCGTCTTTCCGACCTCCTCGCGGGGCGCGTCGGGCTCGACGACGTCGAGGTCTCGAAGGCCGTCTACGTGCGCGGTCCGAGCGAGCCCGCCGAGCCCCACGCGATCGCGACGCCGATTCCGCTCGTCGTCGGCAGCGCGCGCGTCGGCTCGCTGACGATCGAGGTCGGCGACACCGTGCTCGTCTTCGACGATACGGCGGCAGAGGGGCGCTGGATCGGCAAGGACGTCGTGCTCGAGCACGTCGAGACCACGAGCGAAGGATTCACGGCGTCCGGGCACGGCCGCCTCGTGCTCGCCGAGGCCATCGAGCTCGATGCCGACTTCGACTGGGCCGGCGACCTCGCGGGCCGCCGCTTCGCGGGCGGCGCGAACGTCTCGGGCACGCTGCCGGAGCTCGAGGTGGGGAGCCGGCTCACCGCGCCGTTCCCGGGCGGCGTGACGGGGCGCATCGAGGCGACGGGCGAGCCGCGCTTCGACCTCGACTTCGACTGGACGAGCTTCGAGTGGCCGGGCCTCCCCGTGCCCGTGCCCGCGAGCCCGATGGGGACGCTCGCCGTCAGCGGCACGTGGTCCGCCTACGACTTCGAGGCGCGAAGCTCGCTCGCGTACGAGGGGGAGCAGGGCCAGCTCGCGATCTCGGGCAAAGGCGCGGGCACCGCGCTCGCGCTCGATCGCTTCGAGCTCGATACGGCGCACGGCACCGTCCGCGGCGCGGGGAACGTCGAGATCGCCGCGCGCGAGTGGGATCTCGCCGTCGAGTCGGACGATCTCGATTCGGCCCGGCTCTTCCCCGATTGGCCCGGGCGCGGGCGCGCGTCGGGTCGCTTCAGCGGGCGGCTCGCGCCCGGGCTCGAGTGGCGCTTCGCGAACCTCGAGGCGGAAGGCGTGCTGCGCGAGCATCCGCTCCGCGCGCTCGGCAGCGTGAGCTACGCCGCGTCGAGCGGGTATCGGCTCGACGGTGTGCGCGTCGAGTCGGGCCGCGACGTGCTCGCGGTCAGCGGCAGCATCGGCGGTCGCGACGGGGGCGGCGGTGGCGGCGCCGGCAGCAGCGGTAGCGTCCGTGGCGATCGGCTCGACCTCGACGTCTCCGTCGACGTCGCGCAGCTCGGGGATTTCTTGCCCGCGGCGCTCGATGCCGGCGGCAACGTCACGGCGAGCTTCAAGATCGGCGGCTCGATCGACGATCCGCGGCTCGAAGGCGAGGCGACCGCGATCGACGCGCGGTTGCGCGGCTATCGCGTGGGCCGGCTGACGCTCGAGAGCAAGCTCGGCGTCGATCGGGGCAGTCCGCTCGAGATCCGGCTGCGCGCGTCCGACGTGCTCGAGGGCCCCATGCGCCTCGACGCCGTCGACGTCGATGCGGCCGGCACTCTGCTCGCCCATCGCGTGACCGCGACGGCGCGCGGCGCCGCATTCACGGCCCGCGCGGCGGCCGCGGGCGCGTTCGGCGGCGGCGTCTGGCGCGGCCGCGTCGACGAGCTCGTGCTCTCGCCGGCGCGGCTCGGCGCGTGGAAGCTCGAGGAGCCCGCCGACTTGCGCGTCGGCGCGCAGCAGGCCGTGCTCTCCTCGAGCTGCCTCGCGCAAGGCGCCTCGCGCGTCTGCGCGACGCTCGACGTCGCGGGCACGGTCGACGACAGCCTGCACGTCACGGCCGAGAATTTCGATCTCGCGGTCCTCGCGCCGTTTCTGCCCGCGGGCGTTTCCCTGCGCGGCGTCTACGGCCTCGACGCGTCGCTGACGGCGCTCGGCGGCGCGCCGAGCGGCTCGCTCGAGCTCGAGGGCGGGAAGACGCGCATCGAGATCGGCGGCCGCCCGGACGAGGGGTTCGCGACGGAGATCGATTCGGTCTCGGTCGGCGCGCGCCTCGATCGCGGGCGCCTGACCGTGCGCTCCGACGTGAGCGGGCGCGAGACCGGCAACCTCCGGCTCGAGGCCGTCGTCGACGACGTGCGCGAGGCGAAGTCGCCCGTGCACGGCGAGCTCCACGGCGAGTGGCCGGACCTCGCGTTTCTCGCGATGCTGAGCCCGTCGGTCGGGCGCGTCGGCGGGAGCCTCAGCGCGAATCTCGATTTCGGCGGCTCGCTCGATGCGCCCGCCGTCAAAGGCGAGGCCGACTGGAAGGACGGCAGCGTTTCGGTACCGGACTGGGGCTTCCTCGTCGAGCACGTGGAGGGCCGGGCCTCGAGCGCGGACGGCAGCGCGCTCGAGTATCGCGCGTCGGGGCGGGTCGGCGACGGCGAGCTTTCGCTGACGGGCGTCACGAAGCTCGACCCCGAGGGCGGCGTCTCGACGAGCTTGACGCTGCGCGGCGACGCGCTGCGCGTCGTGCAGCTGCCGGAAGCCGAGATCTATGCCTCGCCCGAGCTCGCGGCGCGCGTGAAGCTGCCCGATATCTACGTCGACGGCACGGTCACCGTGCCGCGCGCGAACATCACGCTCGAGACGCTGCCCGCGCAGGCCGTCGCGCCCTCTGCGGACACCGTGCTGCACGGCTCGGCGGAGGAGCCGGAGCAGCCGCACCCCTTACACCTGCACTCGAACATCAAGATCGTGCTCGGCGACGACGTGAAGTACGCCGGCATCAATCTCGCGACGACGCTGAAGGGCCAGATGCAGCTCGCCTACGACACGGGCCGGAGCGCGACGGCCGCCGGACGGCTCAACGTCGCGGGCTCGTACACGGCCTACGGGCAGTCGCTGAAGCTCGATCGCGGCGAGCTGCTCTTCAACGGCCCGATCGGCAATCCGGCGCTCGACGTGCGCGCCGTGCGAACGATCGAGAGCACGACCGTCGGCATCGAGCTGACCGGCACGCTGCAGATGCCGGAGACACGGCTCTTCTCGACGCCCGCGATGAGCGAGGCCGACGCGCTGTCGTACCTCTTGTTCGGCCGCCCGTTGCGCGGGACCGGAGGCGCGGAGGAAACCGCGACGCTGCAGACCGCCGCGATCTCGATGGGCCTCCAGCAGGCGCTACCCGTCGTGCAGCGCATCGGGCAGACGCTCGGACTCGACGAGCTCACGGTCGGCTCGACCGAGACCGACGCGGGCGCGCTCATGGCCGGAAAGTACCTGAGCCCCAAGGTGTACATTCGGTACAGCTACGGGCTCTTCAACCGGATCGGGGGCCTGCTGCTGCGCTTCAAGGTCAACGATCGGCTGAGCCTCGAGACGCGCTCCGGCGACGAGAAGTCGATGGACCTGCTCTACACGGTCGAGAAGAAGTGAAAATTGGGGTCAGACCCCATTTTTCGAAATTCGGGTCTGACCCCATTTTCGGGCGGCGCTCGGTCGCCCTGCGCCGTCGCCGAGATCCCCTATAATTGACCGCTCGCGGAAAGGATGCCATGCCGAACGCCGTCTATTCGCTCCAGGTTTATGCCCACTTGCCGGCCCCGATCGCGCGGCTGGAGGAGCTCGCCTCGAACTTCTGGTTCAGCTGGAACCCGGCCGCGCGCATCCTGTTCTCTCGGCTCGACGAGAGCCTTTGGCTCCGCACGGATAACAACCCGAAGCTCTTTTTGCGCTGCGTCGACCAGGGCATCCTCGAGCGCGCCGCCGAGGACGACACCTTCCTGTCGGCGTATCGGAAGGTCATGGCCGAGTTCGATGCCTACGTCGAGCAGGGGCCGATGCCGTACAAGGACGGCGGCCTCGCCCAGAACGACTTCATCGCCTACTTCTGCGCCGAGTACGGGTTTCACGAGAGCTTCCCGATCTACTCGGGCGGTCTCGGCATCCTGGCCGGCGACCACTGCAAGACCGCGAGCGACATGCGGCTGCCCTTCGTCGCGGTCGGCCTGCTCTATCGTCAAGGCTACTTCAATCAGCACATCGACCGGCACGGCCAGCAGATTCCGGAGTACATCCACATCGACCCCGAGCATACGGCGCTCCGGCCCGCGCTCGACTCGTCGGGCGCGGAGGTCTTCGTGAGCTGCGGGTTCCCGGGTCGAAACGTCTTGGCGCGCGTCTGGCGCGCCGACGTCGGCCGCGTCCCGATCCTGCTGCTCGACACCGACGTCGAGCAGAATGCGCAAGAGGACCGGCGGATCACGCATCAGCTCTACGGCGGCGACCGCCGCCTGCGCCTGCAGCAGGAGGCCGTGCTCGGCATCGGGGGCGTGCGCGCGCTCGAGGCGCTCGGCTATCAGCCGTCGGTTTGGCACATCAACGAAGGTCACGCGGCGTTCCTGATCCTCGAGCGCGTGCGTAAGCTGACCGTCGCCGGCGTGCCGTTCCGCGTCGCGCTCGAGGCCGTCGCCGCCGACACCGTCTTCACGACGCATACGCCGGTTTCGGCCGGCCACGACGTGTTCGCGCCCGAGCTCGTGCTCGAGCACTTCAGCGGCATGCTCGAGGACTTCGGGGTCGACGGGCCGGCGCTGCTCGAGCTCGGACGCACGGCCAACGACGGCGACGCGTTCAACATGACGCGCCTCGCGCTTTCGGGCGCGCGCTCGATCAACGGCGTGAGCCGCACGCACGGGCGCGTGAGCTCTGAGCTCTGCCGCGCGGCGTGGCCGGACGTGCCGCCGCTCGAGAATCCGGTCGGCTACGTCACGAACGGCGTTCACGTGCACAGCTTCATGCGCCAGCCGTGGGCGGACCTCCTCGAGCAGCACTTGGGCCCCGGCTGGTATCAGCATCTCATGGAACGCGGACTCGTGGAGCGCATCCGCGAGATTCCGCAAGAGCGCTTTTGGTACACGAACCAGTCCGTCAAGACCGAGATGCTCTACGCGCTGCGGCAGCGGCTCGCGCGCCAGCACACGCGGAACGGATTGAGCGAGGCGCACATCCATCGGCTTCTGCAGCAAGTCGATCCGAACGATCCGAACGTGCTCACGATCGGCTTCGCGCGGCGTTTCGCCACCTACAAGCGCGCGACGCTTCTCTTCACGGATCTGCGCTGGCTCGAGAATCTCGTCCGCAACGACGAGCGGCCCGTGCTGTTCGTGTTCGCCGGCAAGGCGCATCCGGCCGACGAGCCCGGGCAGTGGATGATGCGCGAGATCCAGCGCATCTCGAATCAGACGCCGTTCTTAGGCAAGATCCTGCTCGTCGAGGGCTACGACGCCGGGCTCTCGCGCCTGCTGACGTCGGGCGTCGACGTGTGGCTCAACACGCCGATCTTTCCGTACGAGGCGAGCGGCACCTCCGGCATGAAGGCCGCGATCAACGGCACCATCAACTTGAGCGTCCTCGACGGCTGGTGGGCCGAGGGCTACGACGGCGAGAACGGCTGGGGCATTCCGCCTTCCATCGACACGCAGGATGCGGCGGAGCGCGACCGGCAGGACGCGACGGCGCTCTACGAGATACTTCAGGACGAGGTCATCCCGCTCTATTACGCGCGCGACCCCAAGGTCGGCTTCTCGCCGGGCTGGGTCGACCTCTGCAAGCGCTCGATGGCCTCGGTGCTGCCGCGTTTCAACAGCCAGCGCGTCATGCACGACTACGCGCGCCTCTTCTATGGGCCCGCGGCCCGGCAGGGGCGGGAGGTGCGCGCGGCGGACTACCGCGTCGCGCGCGATCTCGCGGAGTGGAAGGCCCGCGTGCGGGCCGCCTGGCCCGGCGTCCACTTCGCGTCCGCCGACGCGGGACCGCGCATCGCGGGCTTCGGGGAGAACGTGCGCATCGACGTCGACGTCGTGCTGAACGGCCTGCGGCCCGCGGACGTCCGCGTCGAGTGCGTGCTGCATCGGCGGCTCTGCTCGGAGCTCACGGTGCCCGTCGAGGGCTACGCCGACAACCGGCGCCCGCAGAACGGGCTGCTCTACATCGGCGACGAGACCGCCGCGTTCTGGAAGTTCGAGCCGCAGGCGGAGCTCGGGGGCGGCAAGGTCCGCTATCGCCTCGAGTTCCAGCCGCCCTGGGCCGGCGGCATGCAGTACGAGATCCGCGCGGTGCCGCAGCACCCCGCGCTCTCGCATCCGTACGAGCTCGGGCTCATGCGGTGGCTATGAGCGGCGCGGGGCGCAGGGCGAACCGTGCGGCAAGCGGGCTGACGGCGCGGCCGGCATGAGCCGTTACGTAGCCGCATAGCGCGATGCCGCGCCACGAGGTCTTGCCGGGCAAACGCCTGCCCGGCGGCGCAACGCCCGGACCCAACGGCATCAACTTCTCGCTCTTCAGCCGCTGCGCGACCGGCGTTCAGCTGCTGCTTTACGACGACGCGCGCGCGGCCGATCCGTTCCAGGTCATCGACCTCGATCCCGCCGTCAACCGCACGTTCTTCTTCTGGCACGTCTTCGTCGTCGGCGCGAAACCCGGGCTCTTCTACACGTGGCGCGTCCACGGGCCGAACCGCCCCGAGGAGGGATTTCGGTACGACGCGCGGCACGAGCTGCTCGATCCGTGGGCCCGCGAGGTCAGCGACGCGGTCTGGAATCGCAGCGCGAATCGCGAGAGCGGCCGCACGTCGATGCGCGCGCGCGTGCCGGCGCCCGACGGCTACGACTGGGAGGGCGACCGCCCGCTGCGCCGTCCGCTCGAGGACACGATCGTCTACGAGCTTCACGTGCGCGGCTTCACGCGCCACGCGTCCTCGGGCGTCGAGCACCCCGGCACGTTTCGCGGGCTCATCGAGAAGATTCCCTATCTGAAGTCGCTCGGCGTCACCGACGTCGAGCTCATGCCGATCTTCGCGTTCGACACGCAGGACGTGCCCGCGGGCGCGGCCGCGCTCGGGCTCTCGAACTACTGGGGCTACAGCCCCTACGGCTTCTTCGCCCCTCATCCCCACTATGCGGCGAGCGAGGACCCGAGGACGGAATTCCGGGATCTCGTGAAGGCGCTGCACCGCGCCGGCATCGGCGTGATCCTCGACGTCGTGCTGAACCACACGGCCGAGGGCGGCGACGACGGGCCCGTGATCTCGTTCAAGGGCCTCGGCAACGAATTCTTCTACCACTTGGATCCGAGGGACAAGCGCAAATACCGCGACTTCACGGGCTGCGGCAACACGATCAATTGCAATCACCCGCTCGTCGCGCGCTTCCTGCTTCAATGCCTCGAGTTCTGGGTCACCGAGATGCACGTCGACGGATTCCGCGTCGATCTCGCGAGCGTGCTCTCGCGCGGCGAGGACGGCGAGCCGATGTACCACGCGCCCGTGCTCTGGAGCATCGAGTTCTCGGACGTCTTGGGCCCGGCGCGGCTCATCGCCGAAGCCTGGGATGCAGCCGGCCTCTACCAGGTCGGCGACTTTCCGGGCTTCCGCTGGCTCGAGTGGAACGGAAAGTACCGCGACACCCTGCGCCGCTACCTGCGCGGCGACGCGGGGCTCATCGGCGACGTCGCGACCCGCCTCATGGGCAGCAGCGACTTCTATGCCGCGACGGGCCGGAACCCCACGAACAGCGTGAACTTCGTGACGTGCCACGACGGCTTCACGCTCTACGACCTCGTGAGCTACGACCGCAAGCGCAACGAGGCGAACGGCGAAGACGGCCGCGACGGGGCGGAGGAGAACTGGAGCTGGAACTCGGGCGCGGAGGGCCCGACCTCGGACTTAGGCGTCGAGCGGCTGCGCGAGCAGCGGGCACGCAACTTCATGGCCCTGCTGCTCCTGAGCCAGGGCGTGCCGATGCTGCTCGCGGGCGACGAGCGGCTCTGCACGCAGCACGGCAACAACAACGCGTACTGTCAGGACAACGAGATCAGCTGGCTCGACTGGTCGGGCGAGCGCGGCGGCGTCGAGATGCTGCGCTTCACGCGCGAGCTCATCGCGCTCCGCAAGCGGCATCCTTCGCTGCGCCGCCCCCGGTTCGTCGATCCGGCCGCGCGCGGCCTCGGCAGCGTGCGCTGGTACGGCCGCGACTCGAGCCCGCCGGACTGGAGCGATCCCGCCGCCCGCATCCTGTGCGTCACTCTCTTCGGCCGCACGGCAGAGGAGCCGGCGCTGCACGTCATGACGAACATGTCCCGCGAGCACGCGACGTTGCCGCTGCCCGCGCCGGGCGCCGGCCGCGTCTGGCATCGCGTCGTCGACACCTCGCTCGCGCCTCCGGAAGACGTCGTTCCGAGCGGCGTGCCGCTGCGCGGCTCCGCCGGCTACGCGCTCGCGCCGCTGGCCGTCGCGGTCTTCGAGGAGCGTTGAGAAAATGGGGTCAGACCCCATTTTCCGGCCCCGCTATACTCTTTCGACCCGGGGGTCGAGAGTCCGATGAGACCACGAGCCGTTCATCGCGTAGTCAGTCAGCTCACGCGGCGCAGCATGGCGGTGATCATGGCGGGGGGCCGCGGGCAGCGGCTCATGCAGATGACCGAGAATCGGGCGAAGCCCGCGACACCCTTCGGCGGCAAGTACCGGATCATCGACTTCACTTTGTCGAACTGCGTAAATTCCGGGATTCGGCAGATCCTGATCCTGACTCAGTACAAGGCCCAGTCCTTGATCCAGCACGTGCGGCGCGGCTGGGGGTATTTGCACGGCGAGCTCGGCGAGTTCATCGACATCGTGCCGGCGCAGCAGCAGCTCGGCGAGCGCTGGTACGCGGGCACCGCGGACGCCGTCTTCCAGAACCTCGACATCATCGAGCAGCATCGGCCCGAGACCATCCTCGTCCTCGCGGGCGATCACGTCTACAAGATGGACTACGGCCCGCTCATCGCTTTCCACAAGGAGAGCCGGGCGGACCTCACGATCGGCGGCGTGCAGGTGCCGCTCGCGCAAGCCGACCAGTTCGGGGTCATGAGCGTCGACGCGTCCCATCGCGTCGTCGGTTTCGACGAGAAGCCCGCGAACCCGCGGCCGATGCCCGATCGCGAGGGCGTCGCGCTCGCTTCGATGGGCATCTACGCGGTCGAGGTCGACTTCTTGCGCGAGCGGCTCGAGCGCGACGCCGAGGACCTCAACTCGGAGCACGACTTCGGCCGCAACGTGATTCCGCAGGCGATCAAGGACAGCCGCGTATTCGCCTACCCCTTCCAAGACATCGAGACCAAGGCGCAGGCGTACTGGCGCGACGTCGGCACCGTCGACGCCTATTACCGCGCGAACATGGAGCTCGTCTACGTGAGCCCCGAGCTCAACCTCTACGACGAGAACTGGCCGATCTGGACCTATCAGGAGCAGGTGCCGAGCGCCAAGTTCGTGCTCGAGGACGACGGCCGGCGCGGCGCCGCGTACAATTCGATGATCGCGGGCGGCTGCATCATCTCGGGCGCGACGGTTCGCGAGTCGCTGCTGTTCTACAACGTCACGATCGACGAGGGGACGTACGTGTACCGCTCCGTCGTGCTGCCCCACGTCGAGATCGGACGCAACTGCCACATCTCGAATGCGATCATCGACGAGGGGTGCGTCGTGCCGGACGGAACGGTCATCGGCCGGGATCGCGCCGCCGACAGCCGGCACTACCACGTCACGGAAGGCGGCGTCGTCCTCGTCACGCCGCAGATGCTCGCCGCCCGCTGAAAATGGGGTCAGAGCCGATTTTTCGAGAAAATGGGGTCTGACCCCTTTTTTCGCCATTTTTTCGGACGAGGCTTCGAGCCGCGAGAAAATGAGCTCTGACCCCATTTTTGCGGCGAAGGAAAAATGAGCTCTGACCCCATTTTCGCGCGCGACCCGCTCGCGGTCCGGCGGGCCGGCGTGCTGCTGCATCCGACGTCGCTGCCGGGGCCGGGCGCCGCGGGCGGGCTCGGCGACGACGCGTGGCGGTTCGTCGACTTTCTCTGCGACGGCGGCTTCACCGTTTGGCAGACCTTGCCGCTCGGGCCCGTCGATTCCCACGGCTCGCCGTACTGCGCTCGCTCGTCCTATGCGGGCGAGCCGCGGCTCATCGACACGCGGCGGCTCGCCGCGCTCGGCGATCTGCCGCGCGCCATGTCGTTCGACGCCGTCGGCACCTCGCCGCTCGAGGCTTACGCCTCGTTCTGCGGGGCGGCGAGCGAGCGCGAGCGGCGGCGTTTCGCCGCGTTCTACGCGCGCCGCCGCCGGCCGCTGTTCCGTTTCGCGCTCTACGGGCTCTGCCGCGAGGCGGGCGGCGGCACGCCGTGGTGGCAGTGGCCGGCGCCGCTGCGCAATCGCGATCCGGCGGCGCTCAGGCGGCTGCTCGCGCGGAAGCGCACGCTCTTCCGCGCGCTGATCTTCGAGCAGTACGCCTTCCATCTTCTCTGGTCCTCGCTCAAGGCCTACGCGAACGCGCGCGGCGTGCTGCTGTGCGGCGATCTGCCGTTCTACATGGATCTCGACAGCGTCGACGTCTGGTGGGAGAGGGAGCTGTTTCGCCTCGACGCGGACGGCAAGCCGCTCGCCGTGGCCGGCGTTCCGCCCGACTACTTCAACGAGGAAGGACAGCTGTGGGGCAATCCGCTCTACGACTGGGAGGCGATGCGGGCGAAGGGCTACGACTGGTGGATCCGGCGATTCGAGAGCCAGCTCGAGCGCTTCGACATGCTGCGCATCGACCACTTCCGTGCGCTCGATTCCTACTGGGAGATCCCGGCCGGGGCCGAGACGGCGCGCGAAGGGCATTGGCGCCGCGGCTACGGCGCGGAGCTCCTCGCGCGCTTGCAGCAGCGCCTCGGCCGCGTTCCGCTCGTCGCCGAGGACCTCGGCATCATCACCGACGACGTGCGCGCCCTGCGCGATCGCTTCGGACTGCCGGGCATGGCCGTGCTCCAGTTCGCCTTCGACGGCAAGGACGACAATCCGCATCTGCCGCGCAACCAGCGCCGCAACGAGGTCGTCTATACCGGCACGCACGACAACGACACGACCGTCGGCTGGTACCTCGAGCAGGACGAGCGGACGAAACGGCGCGTCGCGGAGCAGCTAGGGCTCGACGCGGTCCGTGTGCCCGACGATCTCGTCGAAGCCGCCTATGCGTCGCCGGCCGCGCTCGCCGTGATCCCGATGCAGGACCTCATGGCGCTCGGCTCGGCGGCCCGCATGAACACGCCGGGCAGCGCCGGCGGCAACTGGGGGTGGCGGTTTCGCTGGGACGAGGTGGACGCCGGCATCGCGCCGACGGCGTGGGAGAGGGCCGAGCGTCACGGGCGGCTTGCGCGCCGTGACACCGAGAGCATGCGCTCGTAGAGCGCCTCGTACTCGGGTGCTTGGTGCGCCCAGGAGAAGTCGGCCGCCATGGCGTTGTCGACGAGCGTGCGCCAAGCCTCGGCGTCCGCGTACCAGCCGAGCGCTGTCGTGACGCCCCAGAGGATGCCGCCCACGTCCGCGTGCTCGAACACGCTGCCGTTGCCGGTACCGGCGCTCGCGTCGAAGTGCCGAACCGAGTCCGCGAGCCCGCCCGTCGCTCGCACGATCGGGATCGTGCCGTAGCGCAGGGCATAGAGCTGCGTGAGGCCGCAGGGCTCATAGCGGGACGGCACGAGCACGAAATCGGAGCCCGCGAGAATCCGGTGCGCGAGGCCCTCGTCGTAGCCGCGCCGGAACGCGATGCGCGCGGGGTGCCGGCGCGCGAGGTCCGCGAGCGCCGTCTCGAGCTCGGGCTCGCCGCTGCCGAGCAGCGCGAAGCGGGCGGCCGTGGCGTCGAGCAACGCCGGAAGCGCCGCGGCGAGAACGTCGATGCCTTTCTGCCAGACAAGCCGCGTGACGCAGCCGATCAAGGGACCGTCGCCCGGCGGCAAGCCGAGCTCGGCCTCGAGCGCGCGTTTGACGAGGCCTTTTCCGTCCGTCGCCTCGCGCGTGAAATGCGCGCCGAGGAAGGAGTCGGTCTCCGGGGACCAGAGGCGGTAGTCGACGCCGTTCAAGATTCCCGTGAGGGCGTCGCCCCGCGCGCGCAGCGTCTCGTCGAGCCCCATGCCGAGCTCGGGCCGCTGGATCTCGCGCGCATACGTCGGGCTCACGGTCGTGATCGCGTCGGCGAAGCGGATGCCGAGGTCGAGGAAGTTCACCGTGTGCTGCGTGCGCTCTCTTTGCGCGCGCAGCGGCTCGAGCTCCGCGGCGGCGTTCGCGGCGAGGACCTGCTCGCCGAAGATGCCCTGATAGCCGAGGTTGTGCACCGTCAGCAAGGTCGCGCGGCGGTCGCTGCCTCGCGCCTCCGCGAGGGCGGGCACGAGCGCCGTGTGCCAGTCGTGACAGTGCAGCACGTCCGGCCGCCACCCGAGCGCTTTTCCAAGCTCGAGCGCGGCGCGCGAGAGGCGGATGAAGCTCGCCGCGTCGCGTTCGTCGCCGGCGTAGATGCTCGCGCTCGACGCGAGCTCGGGAGCGTCGGCGAGATAGACGCGGGGGCTCGCCGACTCGTCCGCATCGAGACGGCGAACCTCGAGGATCTCCGCACCCGCGGCGCGCCCGACGGTCGAGACGGGCGCGGTCCGCGCCTCTGCGTATCTCGGCAGCAGGACGCGCACGTCGTGACCCCGA
Organism: Gammaproteobacteria bacterium; assembly: GCA_035760685.1. Lineage (GTDB taxonomy): Bacteria > Pseudomonadota > Gammaproteobacteria > Steroidobacterales > Rariloculaceae > ZC4RG20. The sequence continues at coordinate 24,605 of DASTSM010000115.1, forward strand.
TCCGAGAGCGCGCGGGCAAGGCCCGTCACGGCATCGGCGAGACCGCCCGTCTTCGCGAGCGGCGCGTACTCCGCCGTCGCCATGAGGATCTTCATGCGGGGATCGGTCTCGTCGTCGCCGTGGCGGGGCGGGTGCATTGGATCAGCCTGCGGATCGCGGCGGCCGGCCCGGCGCCCATCACCGCGCGATCGTCACTGCCGCCGGTCGATCGGCACGTAGGACCTCTGCGTGGCCCCGACGTAGACCTGCCGCGGGCGATCGATGCGCGAATGCCCGCTGATGCGCACCTCGCGCCAGTGCGCGATCCATCCGGGCAGCCGGCCGATCGCGAAGATCACGGTGAACATGTTCGTCGGGATCCCGATGGCCCGCATGATGATGCCGCTGTAGTAGTCGACGTTCGGATAGAGCTTGCGCTCGATGAAGTAGGGGTCCTTGAGGGCGACCTCCTCGAGCCGCAAGGCGAGCTCGAGCAGCGGGTCCTTGACGCCGAGCTTCGCGAGCAGCGCGTCGCAGGCCGCCTGGATGATCCGCGCCCGCGGATCGAAGTTCTTGTACACCCGGTGCCCGAAGCCCATGAGACGGCTGTGCGCGTCCTTGTCCTTGACCCGGGCGATGAACTTCTCGAGCTTCTCGCCGCTCTCCTTGAGGTGGGTCAGCATCTCGATGACGGCGACGTTCGCACCGCCGTGCAGCGGCCCCCAGAGCGCGCAGACGCCGGCCGCGACCGAGGCGTAGAGATTGGCCTGCGAGGACCCGACCATGCGCACCGTCGACGTCGAGCAGTTCTGCTCGTGGTCCGCGTGAAGCAGCAGGAGCCGGTCGAGGGCCTCGACGACGACGGGGTCCGGCTCGTAGAGCCGGTGCGGATTCGAGAAGAGCATGTGCAGGAAGTTCGCCGTGTAGCGCAGCTCCGACCGCGGGTAGTTCATGGGCTTGCCGACGGATTTCCGGTAGCTCGCCGCCGCGATCGTCCGCACCTTGCTCATGAGCCGCGCCGCAGGCTCCATGAAGTGATCCGAATCCTCGGGCTGCATGAAGACCGGCTGGAAGCAGCCGACCGCGTTGATCATCGCCGAGAGGATCGCCATCGGCGGAGAGTTCGGAGGGAATCCGTCGAAGTGGTGCCGCATGTCCTCGTGGATGAACTCGTGCTGGCCGAGCAGCGCGCGGAAGTCGGCAAGCTGCGACACCGTCGGCAGCTCGCCGAAGATCAAAAGGTAGGAGGTTTCGACGAAGGTCGATTTCTGGGCGAGCTCCTCGATCGGGTAGCCGCGATAGCGCAGGACGCCGCGGTCGCCGTCGATGAACGTGATCGCGCTCTCGCACGCGCCCGTGTTCGCGTAGCCGCTGTCGAGCGTGATGAGGCCCGAGCGGGCGCGCAGCGTCGAGATGTCGACGGCCGCTTCGTTTTCCGTGCCGATCACGACGGGCAGCTCGTAGCTTCGACCGTCGTAGGTCAGGGACGCAGTCTTGGTCATGGAGCTCCTCCGAGGTTGCGCGCATTCTACGCTCGCGTGTCCGCGGATGTCCGAGACGCCGCTCGCTCCGGCCGAAAATCGCGCGCGTGACGGCTGCCCGAATTCGCAAAAAAAGTTCTTGCAATCTTGACACGTAGTTCTATATTTACGCCGTTTTTTGGCAGATGGTCTGCCGGCTGAATCGACGACGGGTGTCGTTCGGCAAGTTCCCACTAAGGGCCGCCCGGCCTGGGACATAGACGCAGGTGAATAAACTGCTGTCTCTGGAGGAAGAACCTCCGAGTTCGGCTTCGACCGAACACCACGCTTCCACTCTCCCAAAATCCATTCCCACTCTCGAAAGACGACAACCGCCGCGGTTGCTGGCCGTCGCCAAGTCGTCGCGTTTCGTCGTGGGTCCCGTCACGAACGCGTTCCGCAAGCGCTTCTTCCCCGACGTCAAGCTGACGGAGTGGAACGATTGGCGCTGGCAGAACCGAAACCGGATCAGAAGCCTCGAGCAGCTCGAGCGCTTCGTCCGTGTGACCGACGAGGAGCGAGAAGCGATCCGGCAGCACGAGGGTCCGCTGCCGATCGGCCTCACGCCCTACTACATGAGCCTCGTCGATCCCGAGGATGCGTCCCAGGCGCTGCGCCGCACGGTCGTTCCGACCTTGAGCGAGTTCAAGGTCACGGTCGGCGAAGAGGACGATCCGCTCGGCGAGGACGGCCACAGCCCGGTGCCCGGCCTCGTGCACCGCTATCCCGACCGCGTGTTGCTGCTCGTCACGAACTTCTGCTCCGTGTACTGCCGTTACTGCACGCGGGCCAGGCTCGTGGGTGCGCGCGGCGAGCGGGCGCTCAAGAAGGGCGACATCGATCTCGCGCTCGACTACATCCGCCGCACGCCGGCCGTCCGCGACGTGCTGATCTCGGGCGGCGACCCGTTGAGCCTCGACGAGGAGCGGCTCGAGTACGTCGTCTCGCAGCTGCGGGCGATCCCGCACGTCGAGTTCGTGCGGATCGGGAGCAAGCAGCCGGTCGTGCAGCCGATGCGCGTGACGCCGACCCTGACGCGCATGCTGCGCAAGTACCATCCGCTCTGGATGAGCCTGCACTTCACGCACCCGGACGAGCTGACGCCCGAGGTCGCCGAGGCGTGCGGACGTCTCGCGGACGCGGGCATCCCGCTCGGCAGCCAGACGGTGCTGCTCAAGGGCGTCAACGACGACGTGGCGACGTTGAAGAAGCTCTTTCAAGGGCTGCTCAAGATCCGCGTGCGGCCGTATTACCTCTATCAGTGCGATCCGATCCGCGGCTCGAGCCATTTCCGCACGACGGTCGAGAAAGGCATCGAGCTCATCGACGGGTTGCGCGGCCACACGACGGGCTATGCGGTGCCGAACTTCGTCGTGGATGCGCCGGCGGGCGGCGGCAAGATCGCGATGCTGCCGAACGCGGTGCTCGGGCGCGATGGCGAGGATCTGCTGCTCCGCAACTTCAAGGGCGACACGTGCCGGTATCCCGATCCGGACGGGAAGCTCGGCAAAGAGGCGTAGACGCCCGGCCATCACACCTGACGTTGTGCGACGTCGTGCGACTTTGTGCGGCCCGCGGCACGAGCGAGAGCTCTGCGCGGGCTGCACGTTTTCGCGCGTGCGCAGGCCGAATCGCTGAGGGTCATCGGCGAGGCTCGTTGGTGAGGCTGTGGGTGAGGCCACTTGAGTAGGTAGTGTCGTTCGGCGCGCATCGTTCATGAACGTTCGGCGTCGCGGTGGGCGGAGCGTCGCCTATGAGGGCGCTTTCGGGACCGCCGTGAATACGTCCCTGTAGGCTCCGTACGCGCCATCGGCCGGGG
>DASTSM010000116.1:0-18140 GCA_035760685.1 Gammaproteobacteria bacterium
GAAGATCTTCTACACGAACTCGTCGAACGAGTACTGGCGCGGCTCGGCTGCCTTGACCCACGTCACGGTCGACGGCGCGCACGATGTCGTGCCGCCCCCGAATGTGCGCATCTATCTCTTCGCCGGCACGCAGCACGTGCCCGCTGCGGCGGAGCCGCGCAAAGGCGCGGGCCGGGAGCTCCCGAATCCGAACGACTACCGGTGGTTCCTGCGCGCGCTGCTCGACCGCATGGACGCTTGGATCGAGCGCGGCGAAGCGCCGCCCGACAGCCGCTATCCGACGCTGCGCGACGGAACCCTCGTCGCGCGCGAAGCCTTACGCTTTCCGGCTCTGCCGAATACTCCGGTGCCGAGCCGGCTCAGGGGGCCGATGCGGCTCGATTTCGGTCCGCGGTTCCGCGAGGATCGCGTCGCGACGAAGGAGCCGCCCGGCGTCGGCGCTCCGTTCGCGCTGCTGCTGCCGCAAGTCGACGCCGACGGCAACGAGACAGCGGGCTTGCGCTCGCCCGAGCAGGCCGTGCCGCTCGCGACCTATACGGGCTGGAGCCTCTACGATCCGGCCGTCGGCCCCGCGGCGCGCCTCGTCGATCTGCAGGGCTCGTACATCCCGTTCGCGGCCACGGCCGACGTGCGGGAAGCGGCGCGCGACCCGCGGCCCTCGATCGCGGAGCGCTACGCGACGCGCGAGCGCTACCTCGCGCTCGTCGAGGCGCAGGCCGAGAAGCTCGCCGCCGACGGCTATCTGCTCGCGCGCGACGTGCCGGAGATCGTGCGGCGCGCCGGCGCTCGCTGGGATCGGACGGCAGGGGCCGAGCCGACTTCGGCCGCGGAGCCGACCTCCGCCGCGGAGCCGACCTCGGCCGTCGAGGCCCCTGCTCGCTGAGAGGAGCGGAGGCGCCTTCGGCGCCGGGACGCGAGCCATCTTTTGTCATGTCGGGCTCAGGGCGGCGAGCCGGATGTGATCCATTTCAGCCTGGTCCGCCCCGTGTGCTGCTAGCCTCTCGCGCCGGGCAGGGAACGAAAGGCCGCCATGAGTCGACACGCCGAGGATCGCGGTCCGAAGACGAGGCCGCTCCGAGCGTCCGCGGGCGAGCGCGACGAGCGCGACCCGCGAGACGAGCAAGACGAGCGGGACGCCGCGATCGAGCGCCTCGAGCGGCTGCTCGAGGAGGAGCGGCGGGCCGCCGTCGAGCTGCGCGAAGGCAACGACGCGTTGCGCTTCCAGCTTCAGGTGCTCGAGAAAGGCTATTCGAAGCAGCTTCAGGAAGCGAGGGCGGAGTGCGCGAACGCCGAGCAAGCGCTGGCTGTACAGCAAGCGCAATTCGCCGCGCTCGAGGCGGAGTGCCGGGAGACGATGCGGCTCTTGGCCGAGGCCCGCGCCTATTTCGATCGCATCGCGACGGAGCGCGCGCGCGCCCCCGCTCGCCTCGCGCCGCGCGACGGCTGGGCCGCGGCACGGCCGCTCGACGACTCGGCGCCCCAGGCCGAAAGCACGATCAATGAGCTCATCGCGGACGAGCACTGGGCGCGCCCGCCGTCCGAACGCGACGAGGCCCCCGACCGACGCGCCGTTCCAGCCGCCGAGGAGCCCGGGCAGAATGAGATGATTGCGCCGGAGCTCGTGTTTCCCGCCGGCGACGACGGCGAGGAGGCTTAGCCTAAGCGCTCGTGCGGCCCCCTCGCTCTTGTTCTTCGCGATTCGAGCGGCAAGGAGGAGGCTGAATGAGACCCATCTTGAACATCGACGAAATCGAGCTCGAGCCGCGCCCCCCGATGTTCGCGCCGACCGGAGCGGCCGCGGAGCGCTTCGACGCGCGCATGGGCCAGATCGGCCAGCGCCTCGGCGCGCAGAAGCTCGGCTACAACGTGACGGCCGTGCCGGCGGGGAAGCGCGCATTTCCCTTTCATAGCCATATGGCGAACGAGGAAATGTTTTTCGTCCTCGAGGGCAGCGGAGAGGTCCGGATCGGCGGCGAGACCTATCCGATTCGACGCGGCGACGTCATCGCGTGCCCGCCCGGCGACCGCGGCACCGCGCATCAGATCGTGAACACGGGCGACGTGGAGCTGCGCTATCTCGCCGTCAGCACGAAGATCTCGCCCGAGGTCTGCGAGTACCCGGACTCGGACAAGTACGGCGTGCTCGCCGAGACGCGGAGCTCGGTCGACGGCAAGATAAGCATGTTCCGCGCGATCGGGCGGGCTCGCGACAGCTTGAGCTACTGGGAAGGCGAGTAAGCCGGCGCCCGCCCGCCCACGGGCGCCGCGGACGAGCACAGGGAGCGAGCGGCGGAACGTCAATCCCGCCGCTCGCGCTCGGGCAATGCGAACACGTAGAGCGCGTTGCCGCTGCGCGGATCGTGGATCTCGGGCGCGAGCAGACCCGGGATCAGGCGCGGGCTGCCGCCGCCGAGGCCGGCGCTCACGGCGACGTATTGCCGCCCGTTCACGCTGTAGGTCAGCGGGAAGCCCTGGACGGACGTCGCGAGGCGCGTCTCCCAGAGCACTTTGCCCGTGTCGGCGTCGAGCGCGCGGAAGCGCCGGTCCATGTCGCCGACGAAGACGAGGCCGCCGTCGGTCGAGAGCACGGAGGTCAGGAACGGCGCGCGCTGCTCGATGGACCAGACCTCGTCGAGCGTCTCGATGTCGAACGCCGCGAGCTTGCCGAGCTTGCCGTCGGTGCCGGGCATCTCGTAGAAGCGGCGGTCCGCGCCCGCGCTGCCGCCGCCCGGCTCGAGCTTGACCTCGCGCGCGCGCATCGAGAGGCAGGTCTGGCTCAGCGGCACGATCAGACGCTTGCCGCGCGGATCGTAGGACATCGCGGGCCAGTCCTTGCCGCCGGCCGAGCTCGGGCACGCGTCGATCCACTCGCCGATCTTCTGGTTCGCGATGTCGTCGCGGTACTTCGGCTCGCCGGTCTCGGGGTCGACGGATTGGTAGACGTTCTGGAACACCGTCTCCTTGTGGCCGAGGTACTCGCTCGTGGCGCGGTCGAACTTCCAGAGGATGCCGGGCTTGCCCACGGTGAACACGAGCTTGCGTCCGCCGTCGTCGACGAGCACGCGCTCGAACACCTCGTCGAGATCGAGCGACTCGCCGGGCGCGTGCTGGCGGTACCAGGCGAGCGAGCCGTCGGCCGCACGCAGCGCGAGCGTCGTGTTCGTGTAGAGCTCCTTGTCGGCGGCCGTGTTGCCGCGGCTCACGGCCATCCACGGCTTCGCCTGCGCGACGCCCCAGTACGTGAGGCCGAGCTCAGGGTCGTAGCTGCCCGTGATCCACGTCTCGCCGCCGGCGCGATAGAGATCCGGGAGGTTGCCCCAGGTGTCGGCGCCGGGCTCGACGCCCGTCGCGATCGTGTCGAAGCGCCAGAGCTCGTGGCCGTCCTTGACGTCGTAGGCGGAGATGAAGCACTTCTGCTTGCGGAAGCGCGTGCAGCCGCCGAGCCCCTGAATGACGGTGCCGTTGACGACGAGCGGGCCGCTCGACGTCTGGAAGTCGCCGTCGCTGCGGTCGCCGATGACCGTTTCCCAGAGCTTCTGTCCCGTGTGCGCGTCGAGCGCTATGAGGCGCGCATCGCTCGTCGCGAAGATGATCGAGCTCTCGTAGATCGCGAGACCGCGCATCGCGCTGATGCCGCCGGCGGCGGGGCCGGCATGATGCTCCCAGATGAGCTCGCCGGTCGCCGCGTCGAGCGCCTGCACGGTGTTGTCCGTGTTGTCGAGGTACATGATGCCGTCGTGCACGATCGGCGCGGGCTCGTTGGCGCCGCCCTCGCTCATGGCCCATTGCCAGACGAGGCGCAGATCGTCGACGTTGCCGCGGTCGATCTGTGCGAGGGCGCTGTGGCTCCACGCGGAGTAGTTGCCGCGCAGCATGATCCAGTCGTTCGGATCGGGATCGCGGAGCATCGCGTCGGTCACGGGGCGGAAGTGCTCGACGCGCCCGGCGACCGTGACTCCGGTCGGGCGATTCGCCGTGCTCGCCGCGCCTCCGGGGCCGCCGGCCGGGCCCGAGGCGAGCGCGGCGCGCAGCGGCTCCGGCAGCTGCCCGGTCGCGATCGCGCCGATCGTGACGGCGCTCGACGCGTCGAGCGAAGCGGCGCCCGGCTCCGCGCCGTTCGCCTCGAGCAGGAAGGCCGCGAGATTGAGATAGCTCTGCGCGCCGAGGCTGCCCGGGTTCGCGGGCGGCGGCGGCATCGCCGCGGAGATGAAGGCGACGAGCTGGGCGACCGTCCGCTCTCGCCAAGCGGCGAAGAAGTCGCTGCCCGTCAGCGGCCTCGCCTCGTTGTTGCCGCGAAGATCGCGCAAGTGGCAGCCGGCGCAGTTCGCGAGATACGACGTCCGGCCCGCGGCCGCTTGCTCGGCCGTGAAGGGGCCCGTCGCCGCGAAGGCGTTGCCGGCGAGGGCGGCGATCGAGAGCGCCGAAAGACGAAGCACGCGCATGCGATTTCTCCTCGCTTTGATTCCGATCGTGCCGCTCAGGGCAGCAGCCAGCCCCAGAGGTTGCCGTCGGGCGCGCTCTTGCTGTCGATCTGGATGTAGAGACGGCCGGCGCGAAGCGCTGCGATCTGCTCGTCGGAGAGGTCGATCGATGCAGAAAGCGATCCGGCGACGTCCTGCGTCACCTCGATCGGCGCGACGGCGCCGCCGCGCACGCCCGTGACGGGGCCGGCCCGCAGCTCGGCCGTCGTCGCGGCCCCGTGCAGCCCTTCGAAGCTGCCCATGATCTCGAGCTTGCGGCCGTGCAGCACCGCCGACGCCTGGCCCGAGCCCGTGACGGCGGCCGCCGTGGCGGCGTCGATCGGAACCCTCGCGAGCCTCGCCCTCCACGCATCGTCTTTCGCGAGCCCCGGCACGGCCGCGAGAAGCGCGAAGCCGACGGCGGCGGCGCGGATCAGTGTCCCCATGTTCCTCCCCCGAGTCGTTTCCGCCGGACTATATACCAAAGGAAAAATGGGGTCAGACCCCATTTTTCTGCGCGCAGCGAAAATGCGGTCGGAGCCGATCTTCCTCGCCGAGGGAGTCCGAAAAACGGGGTCAGAGCCGATCTTATTGGCCGGGGGAATGCGGTGCAGCCTTGGAATTCGGCTCTGACCCCGATTGCGGAAATTCAGCTCTGACCCCAGTTTCGTCGTCAGAACTTGGGGCCCGACTCGTAGTGCAGGCCCTTCTCGGCGGCCTGGGCGCGCACCGTCTCGTAGAGCTTCTGGTCGAGCGACTCCTTGGCGCCGCCGCGCGCCTCGAGCTTCTGCTCGATGTAGTCGTCGCGCTGCTTGGCGAGCGAGGCGATCTGCTGCTGGAGGCGCTCGCGCTCGGCCGCCTTCTGCGCGACGACCGCCTCGCGCTGCTCGGGCGTCAAGCTCCTGAGCGAGGGCGGAAGCTCCGCCTCGGGCACGGCCGCGACCTCCGCGGTTCCCGCCGCAGCGTCGGCGACGAGATCGTGCTCGCCGGCCAGGTTCTCGGCGCCGCTCGCCGTCGAGTTGAAGACGCCGCGCCGCGCGAGCGCGGCCGGAGAGGCGCTGACAGAGAGCTTGTGCGTCGCTTCGACCTTGCGCTTCATGGCGGCCTGATCTTCGGCGCTGCCGTAGTAGAGCCGCGTCGCATCGAGCGCTGCCGAGAGCTTCGCGATCTCGGGATCGAACGGCGTGTCGATGGCGACGCCGCTGCCGGCTTGCTCGACGCGGAAGTAGCGGCCCTGGCCGAGCGACGCGATGCGCTGCCAAGGCGCGACGGTCTCGGCGACGGCGCCGCACTGGATCGTGTTGACGACGATGCCTTTCGCCCTCGCGGCCGCGACGACCTCGGGGTACTTGCGGTCGCCCGGATAGTCCATGTGCGGCGGCGCGTCGCCGACGAGAAAGATGACCTTGTAGCTCGACGGATCTCGGCTCCACGACAGCCGGGTCACGGCGTCGTCGAGCGCCTGGTTCACGCTCTCGGGGCCGTCGCCGCCGCCGTCGGCCGCGAAGTCGACGAGCGCCGCATAGACCGAGTCGATGTCCTCGTCGAGATCGACGAGCTTCGTGACGTAGCTGTCGCCCCGATCGCGATAGCCGACGAGGCCGATCCGGATCTCGGGCGCCGGCGTCGCCTGCGCCATCGTCGTCGCGATGGACCAGATCTTTTCCTTCGCGGTGCCGATGAGCCCGCCCATGCTGCCCGTCGTGTCGAGCACGAAGGCGACCTCGACTTTCGGGCGGTTCTGCCCGGGCGCGGGCGGCACGAACGCGGCGGCGTCGTCCTCGGCGCGGCCGCGGAACGCGGGGTAGACGGCCACGGCCGCGACGGTCGCCGCGAGCAGGGCCAGAGTCAACGATTTCGCTTGCATGATCTTCGATCTCCTCTTGACGTGAAGCCCGCGGGCTTCTCCTGAACCTCTAGGAACTCCGCGATCAGCGGCTCGCCGCGGCGATTCTGCGCAGCGCCGCCTCGGCAGCCCGGTGCGCGCGCTCGAAGGCCTGCGCGTCGACGTCGGCCCGCGCGGCGACGTCGGCCCGCGCGCCGACACGAGCCGACCCGGCAACGTCCGCGGGATCGAGGCCGAGTGCGCGCGTTCCGTGCCCGCGCCGCACGGAGGGCATCGCCGCGACGAGCGCCTGCACGAGGAAGAAGCACCAGAGCGCGACCAGCGCGCTGCCCGTGCGCACGCCGGCCCAGAGCCCAAATGCGGTTCCGAGCGCGGCGAGCGCGAGGTCGGCGACGGCCGGCAGCGGGCTCGAGCAGAACGAGAGCGAGCGCAGGACGGACACCATGCCGACGTGGATCAGCAGGTAGACGCCGAGCGGAGGATGCAGAAGCCAGGCGAGCGCCGCGCCTCCGGACCACGCGGCGACGGCGGTCACGCCTCCCGGCCGCCGGCCGCGCTCCGCGAGCAGCCAGAGCAGATACGCGAGGCCGAGCGCCGCGACGGTGCCGCGCAGCGCGGCCGCGGGTCCCGCGACGAGCGAGAAGGCCGCGAGCAGCGCGGCGCCCGCGACGCTGAGCGCGGCCGCCGCGACGAGACCGTCCGCGAAGGACGGACGTCCTGCGCGGCTCATGACCGCTTCCTCCGCTCGCGCTCGCGCGCCAAGACGACCTCGACCTCGTCGTCGCCGACAGCGAATTCGCTGCGGCCGAGATCGTGCGCGTCGACCGTCTCGGAGCGCTCGCAGAGGACCTCGGCCTTCTGGCGCAGCACGTCGAGGCGCTCGCGCTGCTCCGCGAGCGTTTCCCTGAGACGGCCGATCTCCTTGTCGAGCGCCTCGAGCCGCTCGGCGAGGTGGGCGCCGAAGCGCCCGGCCTCGAGCTTGCGGCGAACGAGCTTGCGGGCGAGCGCGTCGCTGTTCGCGTCGAGCGCCGCATCGAGCTGCGCGTCGAGCTCGGCGGCGGAGGCCGCGAGCCGCTGCCGCCGCGCGTCCACGCGCTCGTGCTCGCGCTCGAGCCGCAAAGCGTGCTCTTCCGCGCCCGCGATCTGCTCTTCCATCTCGCGGATGGCCTGCCGCAGCAACGCTTCGGGCTCCTCGATGCGGTCGAGCACCGCGTGAATGTCGGCCGTAAGCAGCCGCGACATTCGATTTATGAGAGCCATGTCCGACACCTCCTCGATCGCCTATGCCCCAATGGGCCGAGTGCGAGGCAGACTAGTCGTGGGGCGGCGGGACCAGTAGGCGCGAAAACGCAAAATTTTCGGGTCCGGATTTACAAACTGTTTACACGCTCGATGCTCGCGGCCTGCTAGCCTTTGCCCGGACTCATGGACGCGAAGAGGGCGCGCATACTCGTCGTCGAGGACGAGGCCGCGATACGCGACGGCCTCGCGGATCTGCTCGTCTATCACGGCTACGAGGTCGATGCCGTCGGCGACGGCCGCGCCGGGCTCGAGAAGGCGCTGAGCGGCCGCTACGACCTCGTGCTGCTCGACGTCATGCTCCCCGGCCGCGACGGCTTCTCGATCTGCGACGCCGTGCGGCAGGCGGATCGGGAGCAGCCGATCATCATGCTGACGGCGAAGACGAGCGACGCCGACATCGTCAACGGCCTCGCGCTCGGCGCCGACGACTATGTGGCGAAGCCGTTCTCGGTGGCCGAGCTCGTGCTGCGCGTCAAGGCCGTGCTGCGCCGCGCGCGCACGGGATTGCCGCAAGCGGCGCTGATCCGGCTCGAGGGCGTCGAGATCGATACGCTGAATCTCGCCGGCACGCGGAGCGGCGAGCGCGTCGAGTTCACGCGCCGGGAGATCGAGATCCTGCAATATCTCCACTCGAACGCGGCGCGGCCGGTCTCGCGGGCGGAGCTCTTGACGCGCGTCTGGGGCTACGACCGCAACGCCGACATCGAGACGCGCACGGTCGACATTCACATCGCGAAGCTCAGGCGCAAGATCGAGCCGGATCCGAAGGAGCCGCGCAACCTCGTCACCGTGCGCGGCGCCGGCTACCGGCTCATCGCGAGGGCGGAGCCGTGAGCCGGCCGATTCTCGCGCGGCTGTCCGACGAGCGCCGCATCAAGTATCTGCTCGCGCTGTTCTTCCTCGTGCTCGCCGTTCCCGCCGTCGTGCTCGTCGCCGAGGCGTATCGCCAGCTGCGCTGGGAGGCCTTCCACCGCGCGCAGTCGTCGGCCGAGGAGCTCGCGGCGCGCATCGATGCCGATCTGCGCGCCGCCGCGGCGGCGGAGGAGGCGAGGACGTTCGGGGACTACGGCTTCCTCGTCGTCGAGGGCGACGCGGCGGCGGGGTTCGTGCAGCGCTCCCCGCTTTCGGCGTTTCCCGTCGCGAGCGCCGTGCCCGGCGTCGTCGGCTACTTCCAAGTCGATGCGAGCGGCAGGCTCACGACGCCGCTGCTACCGGAGGCCGGCGTCGATCCGGCCGCCTACGGCGTCTCCGCGGACGAGCGGGCCGCGCGCCTCGCGCTCGAGAGCGAGATCCGGGACGTGCTCGCCGAGAACCACCTCGTGCAGCGCGCGGCCGCCGAGGCGGCCGCCGCGCCCGCTACGCGCCCGCCCCGGAAGGAGGCGGTGTCGAGCTTTTCGTCGCCGCGGGCCCTCGAGTCGACTCCGGCGCAGGGCGCGCCGGGCGACGCATCGGCAGAGACCGCGTTCGATCGCCTCAAGTCGGCCCGAGCGCCGAAGCTCCGGGCCGCCCTCGCAGCCGACTCGTCGGCCGCCTTAGGCGCGACGAGGACGGAGCAAGCGGCGGTCCCCGAGCCGAAGGCGCCTACCGAGCCGCGGAACGACGGCGCCCGCGACGGCGGCCGCGACGGCGAGTTCCTGATCCGGATGTTCGCGAGCGAGCTCGATCCCTTCGAGGTCGGGCTGCTCGAATCCGGACAGCTCGTGATGTTCCGCAACGTCTGGCGCGATGATCAGCGCTACATCCAGGGAGCGCTCATCGATCCCGAGCGTTTCATCGACGGCGCCGTCGCGCGAACGTTCGGGTCGAGCGGCCTCGCACACGTGGGCGGCCTCGTCGTCGCCTACGGCGGGAAGACGCTCGGCGCGCGCGGGGCTGCGGCCTCCGCCCGCGAGCCGCTCTATCGGTCCCGCCTCTCGCCGCCGTTCGGCGACCTCGAGCTCGTCTTCTCGGCCGGAGCGCTGCCGCTCGCGCCGGGCGCCGTGCTGCTCGCCTGGGTCAGCGTCGCGCTCGCGGCCGTGCTCCTCGGCGGATTCCTCGTCATGCACCGCTTCGCCGTCGATCAGATCCGCCTGCGGCGCCAGCAGCAGGACTTCGTCTCGGCCGTGAGCCACGAGCTCAAGACGCCGTTGACCTCGATTCGGATGTACGGCGAGATGCTGAAGGCCGGATGGGCCGACGAGGCGCGCAAGCAGACCTACTACGACTACATCCACGGCGAGAGCGAGCGGTTGTCGCGGCTCATCGAGAACGTGCTCAAGCTCGCGCGGCTGACGCGCCAGGCTCCGCATCTCGAGACGAAGCGCCTCACGGCGGCCGAGCTCTTGGATCTCGCGCGGTCGAAGGTCGCGACGCAGGTCGAGCGGGCCGGGTTCAGTCTCGCCGTAAGCAACGAGGCCGGCGACGGCACGGAGGCGCCCGTCGATCCCGACGCGTTCACGCAGATCGTCATCAACCTCGTCGACAACGCCTTGAAGTTCTCGCGCGCGGCTGAGCGCAAGGCCGTCGAGCTCGGCTGCCGCCGCGAACGGAGCGGCGCGCTGCTCTTCACGGTGCGCGACTACGGCCCGGGCATCCCGAAGGGCCAGCTCAAGAAGATCTTCGAGCTTTTCTACCGGCCGACGAGCGAGCTGACGAGAGAGACCGTCGGCACCGGCATCGGCCTCGCGCTCGTGCGTGAGCTCGCGACGGCGATGGGCGCGCGCGTCGACGTACGCAACTGCGATCCGGGCGCGGAGTTCCGCGTGTCGTTCCGCGCTTGAAACGACGCAGAGAGCCATCTACTTTTGCGCGCACGAGCAGGGTATGCTGAGCCGCTAACTACGGGGGCTGTTCTCGGTTCCGCTCATAACGAAGGATTCATCGAGGGGAGGTCGCGATGGCAGATCAGAACGTCCGCGGGCGCTTCATTTGGCACGAGCTGGCGACGCCGGACAGCGAAAGCGCGCATGACTTCTACTCCGACGTGCTCGGCTGGCGAAAGGAGGCGTGGGAGGACGATCCGTCCTATTCGATGTTCGCCGCCCAAACCGGTCCCCTCGGAGGCGCCGTCGAGCTTCGCGGCGCAGGTCCGCACTGGCTCCCGTACATCGCGTCCGACGATATCGACGCAACCGTCAACGAGGCGCAGGAGCTCGGCGCGACGCTGATTCAGGACGTCACGACGATTCCGAACGGCAGCAAATACGCGATTCTCGCGGACCCCTACGGCGCCAGGTTCGCCGTTTACGGTCCCGGCGCCGAGCCCGCTGCCGAGAAGGCGCCCGAGCCCGGCGAGTTCAGCTGGCACGAGCTCGCGACGGAGGATTGGCGCGCGGCATTCGACTTCTACTCCCGTCTGTTCGGCTGGGAGACCCTCGCCGAGCACGACATGGGCCCGATGGGCGTGTACTTGATCTTCGGCCGCGACGGCCGGCAGCTCGGCGGCGTGTTCAACAAGGGCGAGCAAGGCCGGCCCGGCGACGCCTATTGGCTCGCCTACGTGCGCGTCCCGAACGTTCACGAGGCGGCCGAGACCGTGAAGTCGCGCGGCGGCAGCGTCGTCGCGGGTCCGATGGAAGTGCCGGGCGGCGATTGGATCGCGCAGTGCGTCGATCCTCACGGCGCGTTGTTCGCGATCCAAACGTCGAAGGCCGACATGGAGGCGCGGCCGACGGGAGGCGGTGCCGGAGCGGGCGGCGAGACCGTCGCCGGCGAGGGCATCCCGGCGTCCCGGCCCGTGGCCGAGCCCGCGAAGAAGGCCGCGAAGCGGGCGGCACGTAAGACGACCTCGAAGAAGTCGGCCGCGAGCGCGTCCGCGGCCGAAGCCCCGGCAGAGCCTCCGGAGGCGCCCTCCAAGAAGGCGCCTTCGAAGAAGGCGTCCCCAAAGAAGGCGGCAAAGAAGAAATCGGCCAAGAAGAAGTCCGCGAAAAAGAAGTCGGCCGGGAAGAAAGCGGCGAAGAAGAAGGCTGGAAAGAAGAAGGCTGGGAAGAAAAAGGCCGCGAAGAAGTCCCCGAACAAAAGGTCGGCGAAAAAGAAGACGGGGAAGAAGAAGGCAGGGACAAGGTCGGCCGCGAAGAAGGCGGGCGGCAAGAAGCGAGGAGGCAAAAAGACCGGCGCCACGAAGCGCGGCCGGCCGGCCGGAGTCGGGCGCAGGCCGGGCAAGAAGGCCGCGCGCAAGAAGGCCCGCGGCCGGTAGCCGAAGCCGTCCCTCGTCGGGCGCGCGCGCCTTTCCGGGCGCGTTCCGGATCGATATGCCTCGACGAGGCGCTAGAATCGGTCTTTGGTTTCAATCGAGCGGGCGGAACGCGTGGCCCAGGACCCAGAGAATTCGGCCTCGAATTCCGCCTTGACGAAGCGTCAAGCGGCCGTCGACATCGTCTTCGCCATCGTGCTCGTGCCCGTGAGCTCCTTGATCGCGGGCGTCCTCACGGCGCTTTTTACGTCGAAGCCGACGCTCGCGCCGACCGTGCTGATCCAGGCACTGCTCTCTCTCGCGGGCGTCAATGCCGTGCTGGCCTGGCGCGGGCAGACCTTCCGGGAGATCGGGTTTCGGCGGCCGAGAGTCGAGGACATCGGCCGCGGCCTCGTCGTGCTGTTCGCCGGATTCGCCGTCAACGCGGCGCTGACCCTCACGGTCTACAACCTCCGTCCGGCGGCCCTGCGCTCGCACCTGAGCGAGCTCCAGTCCGTGGCGGGCAGCTTGACCGAGGGCGTTCCGCTTGCGGCGGTGCTCGCGCTATTGCTCCTCGTCGGCATTTACGAGGAGATCGTCGCGCGCGGGCTCCTGCTGACTCGCTCGCGCCAACTGTTCGGCGGGACGTGGGCGCCGGTCCTGTTCTCGAGCGCGCTGTTCGGCCTCGGCCACTTCTATCAAGGCGTCTTCGGCGTCGTTCAGACGGCGATTTTCGGGGCCGTTCTCGCCACGCTCGTGCTGCGTTGGGGTACGCTATGGCCGGCGATCATCGCGCATTCGGCCGTGAACATGCTTTCGGTCGTGGAGCTCGACAAGCTGAACCTGCCGACGTGAGGGCCGCGGGCGGGAGGCCCGTCCCGGCAGCGGGACGGCTGCGCCGAATGCGGGACGGCTGCGCGGCGGGCAGTCCCGGCAATCCTCCAAGAAAGGGTTTGCCGAGCAATGAGTTACCGGGCCCACGGCTTCTGGCACAGTCATTGCGTATAGTCAGCCATGGACATCCCACGCCCAGAGAACAAGCGTAAGAAGCGCATGCGGCAGGCCGTCATAGGAGCGGCCGTCGCCGTCGTGCTTGCCGCAGTCACGGTCGGCGTCGGTCGGCTCCAGCCGGCGGCGCCGAGCGTCGCGTTCGCCTCCGTCTGGCCGGACACGGTGCGCCGCGGCGAGATGGTGCTTCAGGTGCGGGGCCCCGGCACGCTTCAGCCGCACGAGATGCGCTGGGTCGCCGCGCAAACCGACGCGCGCGTCGAGCGCATCCTCGTGAAGCCCGGCGCGACCGTGATGCCCGACACCGTCATCGTCCAGATGTCGAACCCGGACCTCATGCAGAAGGCCGAGGATGCGCGCCTCCAGCTCGAGGCCGCGAAAGCGGGTTTCGAGGAGAAGAAGCTCGAGCTGCGCAGCAAGCAGCTGGACGAGCAGTCGGCGGTCGCGCTCGCCGAGAGCCAGTACAAGGGCGCGCAGATGGAGGTCGACGCCCAGAAGAAAGTCGCCGACCAGGGCATCGTGTCGGGGATCGAGTACCAGCGCTCGGTGTACAAGGCGGAGCAGCTCAAGATCCAGCTCCAGATCGAGAAGGAACGTCTCGATCAGGCGTCGTCGTTGAGCCAGGCGCAGATCGCGGCCGAGAGCGCGAACGTCGATCGCGCGCGGAGCGCCTATCAGCGCGTCCTCGAGCAGGTCGAGTCGCTCAACGTGCGCGCCGCCTCCGAGGGGGTTCTCCAGCAGATGCTCGTCGAGCCCGGGCAGCGGGTCTCGGTCGGCGCCAACATCGCGAGCGTCGCGCGCCCCGACGATCTGCAGGCCGAGCTCCAGATTCCGGAGACGCAGGCCCGCGACGTGCAGATCGGGCAGAAGGTCAGCGTCGACACTCGGAACGGCGTCGTCGAGGGCCGCGTGTCGCGCATCGATCCTTCCGTGCAGGGCGGCACGGTCCAAGTCGACGTCGAGCTCACGGGCGATCTGCCGCGGGGCGCGCGGCCGGACCTTTCCGTCGACGGCACGATCGAGATCAAGCGGCTCGACGACGTCGTTTACGTCGGCCGGCCCGCGCTCGCGCAGAAGAATACGACGATCAGCCTGTTCAAGCTCGTCGAGAACGGAGCCTACGCCGTGCGCGTGCCAGTGAAGCTCGGCGAGACGTCGGTGAACACCGTCGAGATTCTCGAGGGCCTCGAGCCCGGCGATCGGGTCATCCTGTCCGACACTTCCACCTGGGAAGACCGCGACAGGATTCGCCTCGACTATTGAGGCGGAAAAGGGGGGCCGTGACCGATCGCGGTCCGGCGGCATGATGCATAAGCGGCGAAGCGTTTCGCGGAAACGTGCAGCAGGTTCAGAACGAGGATCAGAGACGCCATGAGTGCCCAGACTGCCATGAATACCGAAGTCGCCGCGAGCGGCGAGGCCGCACCGCTGATCAAGCTAGAGGACCTCAAGAAGGTGTTCTATGCCGATGAGGTCGAGACGCATGCGCTCTCGGGCGTGCACCTCGACATCAACGAAGGCGATTACGTGTCCATCTCGGGTCCGTCGGGCTGCGGCAAGTCGACGCTGCTTTCGATCATCGGGCTGCTCGACACGCCGAGCGGCGGCCGCTACTGGCTGAACGGCACGCCCGTCGAGGACCTCGACCGCGCGCAGCGCGCCCGCATCCGCAACAAGGAAATCGGCTTCGTGTTCCAGGCGTTCAACCTCATCGGGGATCTGACCGTTTACGAGAACGTCGAGCTCCCGCTCACGTACCGGCAGGGCATGGGCTCGAGCGAGCGCAAGCAGCGCGTGCAGGAAGCGCTCGAGCGCGTGAACATGGCGCACCGGCTCCGCCACTATCCGTCGCAGCTCTCGGGCGGCCAGCAGCAGCGCGTCGCGGTCGCGCGCGCTCTGGTCGGCAAGCCCTCGGTTCTGCTCGCCGACGAGCCGACGGGCAACCTCGACTCGAAGAACGGCGAGGCCGTCATGGCGCTCCTCTCCGAGCTGCACGCGGACGGCGCGACGATCTGCATGGTCACGCACGATCCGCGCTACGCCGCCTACGCGCACCGCGAGATCCACATGTTCGACGGCCGCATCGTCGACGAGGAGACGCTGATCCGGCTCCGCGAGGAAGAGGACCGGCGCATCGCCGAGCAGGCGAAGCGGGGACGCGTCAATCTCGCGGCGGCGCTGGCCGAGGCGGATCGAACGGACTGAAGGCCGTCCGTTCCTCTTCGATCACGGCGGCGGCCGGGACCCGCGGGGCGGCAGCAGCGCCGGCCGGTCCGGCGGCAGGTGCTGGTCGATGGCCGTCAGCACCATGCCGACCATGACGTAGTCGCCCATGACCGTCACGAGCTCGACGACGCCCTTCCTGCCGAAGAGCTTTACGGCCTCGGCGTAGAGGTCCGGATCGACCTTGTGCTCGCGCATGAGCTGACGCCCGAGCTTGATGATCACCGTCTCCTCGGGGCTCAATCCGGCGGGCTCTCGGTCGTACTTGATCGTGTCGACGACCGCCTGCGGGGCGCCGAAGCGCAGCGCCGCGGGCTCGTGCGCCGAGTACTCGTACTGCTGCGCGATCTCCCACGTCGCGACAAGGATCGCGACTTCCGTATGCCGCGGGCTCAAGTCTCCGTGGTAGCGCAGGAAGCCGTTGAGATCGTTGATCGGGCCCGCGATGCCCGGGCTGTAGAGCGACATCGCCACCGGGCCCGTCTTCGGGGCCGGGCCGTCGCCGACGATGCGGTCATAGACCGCCTTGCCCGCGTCGTCGAGGTCGTCGCGCGTTAGGGGCGGCAGGCGCGTCAGCGAAACGGGATCGATGTCGGGCGGCAACGCGGCCGAGCGCTCGGCCGGCGTCTGGGCGAAGAGCGGGGCGGTGCAGAGCAGCGCGAGCGCCGCGGCCGCGGCTCGGCCGAGCACGAATGCGTTCATGCGGTTTTCCTCCGTCTTGTCGTCGTGCAAACAAAAAAAGCGCCGGCGGTCGCCCGCCGACGCTTCGATTCTCGGCGGGGCGAAAGCCGCCCCGCCGGCGCCTTGCGCGCGCTCAGAAGCGATACGTCAGTGAGGCGCCCGCCTCGCGCGGCCGCGCGACCGTCGCGAAGTCGTAGCCCCAGATGCCGTGGAAGAAGCCGGAGTCGATCATGTACTTGTTCGTCAGGTTGGTCCCGAAGAACGACGCCGACCAGTTCTTGTTGCTCGGTTCGTAGGTGAGCCGCAGGTTCAGCACGCCCCAGCTGCCGCTCTCGTCGTAGCCGTCGGGTATGGCTTGATAGGCGCTCACGCGCAGGAACGGCGGCTCCCGCCAGAACTGGCCCTGGTAGTTGTAGTCGAGCCGTGACATGAACGTGGCGCCGCCTTTGAGGTTGGCGGTGTGCTGGATGCCGATCGTGTAGCTGTTGTCCGGCGCATCCTCGAACTCGGTGCCGAGCGTGAGGGGCAGGTGACCCGACATCGTGCCCGGCGCGATCTTAGTGTAGCCCGTGTCGAGCAGGCCGCCGCCGAACGTCAGCAGCAGGCTGTCGATCGGAGCCCACGTGATCTCGACCTCGACGCCCTTGGCCTCGGCCTCGCCGACGTTCGTCGTGACGAGCGTCGGGATCTGCACGCCCGTGACGGGGTCGTAAACGACGCCCGCGGCCTGGAGATCGGCCCAGATCGTATCGAACACCGTCCAGTTGAAGCGGAGCTTGCCGCCCGCGAGATCCGAGCGCATGCCGATCTCGGTGTTCTTCAAGGTCGACGGCTTATAAGGGATCAGCGTGCGGGTCGAGCCGATGATCGGCGCCGACACTCCGCCCGAGTTGAAGCCCTCCGCGTAGCTGATGTAGCCGTTCACGTGGTCGTTGAAGGTGCGCTGCAGCACGAACCGCGTCGTGTTCTTGTCGAACGAGAACGGCGTGTACGTGGCCGGGATGTCCGCTCCGGCATACGGGTTGCCGACGGGCCAGATGACGGGGTCCAGCGGCTTCTTCGCGGTCGCCGCCGTTTGCGCCAAGCTGACCGAATAGCCGCTCTGGTCGTGGTGCCGAAGGCCGAGGGTCAGATCCAGCTTGTCCGTCAAGTGGATCGTCGCTTCGCCAAAGATCGCCCAGCCGTCCTGGCCCGACCGAGACAGCGTATCGAACGCGCCGCCGACGCCGCCGAAGTAGACCTGCTGGCAGGTCTGCCATGCGCCGCGGCCGGCGGGCGTGCTCGTGGCGGAGCCGCCGTAGTTGATGCCGTCCGCGCCGACCGTGCCCGGAACGAAGCGCATGTTGGCCGGGTTGTCCGTCGTCGATGGGGTCGGTTCGAGCGCCGCCCCCGCGGGATTGCAGGCGGGGTTCGCGAAGACCTTGAACGGATCCATGAGCCCCTTCTGGAACTCGTTGACCTGCCAGCGCATGCCGCGCGCCTTGATGGTCTGATCCCAGTAGTAGACGCCGCCGAGCCACTCGACCTTGCCGTGGCCGCCCGTGATCTGAAGCTCTTGGCTCGTCACGTCGGTCTTGCTCAGGTTCTCGTCGAGGACGAGGTCGTACTGGCTGTTGTCCCAGTCGACGATCGAGTTCGAATCCTGAGTGGTGGCCGCGCTGATGAACTGCAGCTTCATGTTGTCGGTCATCTGCCAGTTGAGCTCGACCGACGCCTGGTCCGTGTCGTACTCGTTCGGCAACGTCGTGCCGGAACGGTTCTCCCACTTGCCGACCTTGCCGCCCGGGAAGCCGGCCACCTGGTTCGCCGGCACGAAGAACGGCTCGACCGGATTGCCGCGGTAATCGGTGCCGACGTAGGTGTACATCTCCGGCAGACCGATGATCGACTTGACCCAGTTCGGATTCGGGTCGTCGTACGTGCGGAACATCGCATCCTGCACGCGCGGCTCGATGAAGGTGTTCGTGTTGCTCTGGTAGTTGAAGCGGAGGTCGACCTTGTCCGTCGGAGTCCAAAGGATGTCGCCCCGGTACACCTGCTGGTCGACGCCGCCGCCCTTTTGACCCGTCGTCAAGCTCGTGATGTAGCCGTCGCGATTCAGGATCGCGCCCGTCCACTTCGTCTTGACCTTGTCGCTGAGCGGCAGATCCACCGATGCCTTGACGTCGCGCCGATCGTACGAGCCCGTCGTGGCCGTAATGTTGCCCCCGAACTCGTCGCCCGGGCGCTTCGTCCAGATGCGGATCGCGCCGCCCGTCGAGTCGCGGCCGAACATCGTGCCCTGCGGGCCGCGCAGCACTTCGATGCGGTCGATGTCGACGAACTCTTGCGTCAAGAAGCCGGCCGTGCCGACCTGCCACACGCCGTCGATATAGGTACCGACGTTCGGGATGCCGCGCATGCGGAAGCTCGTGCCGCCCGTGCCGCCGCCGCCGCCCGTGATGACCACGTTCGGCACGCCTTGGCTCAC
>DASTSM010000117.1:0-23622 GCA_035760685.1 Gammaproteobacteria bacterium
CAACGCTCCGCACACCACCGGGGCCCGGCGTTCATGAAGAATGCAGCTTTGTCTTATAGATCTTCGTTCGACATAGCTTTGATGCCAGTAGCGAGCCAGTAGCGAGCCAGTAGCGAGCCAGTAGCGAGAGAGCGAGAGAGAGGGAGCGAGCCATGTCCAGAGACGTGATGCCGTCATTCGAGCTGTATCAGCCGGACACGGTAGAAGGCGCGGTCGATCTTCTCGGTCGCTTCGGCGACGACGGGTGGGCGCTCGCGGGCGGGAACGACAGCCTCGACTGGTTCAAGGATCGCATCAAGCGTCCGAAGTATGTCGTTGATCTCACTGGCATCGAGGCGATGCGCGGCATCCGCGACATGCAGGACGGCGGCATCGAGATCGGCGCGCTGACCACGCTGACCGAGGTCGAGCGCAGCGCCGCCATCCAGCAGCGCTTCAACGTGCTCGCGCTCGCCGCGCGCCGCGTCGCGAGCCCGCAGATCAGGAACTCGGGAACGATCGGCGGCAACGTGAGCCAGGACGCGCGCTGCTGGTACTACCGCTACGGCGTCAACTGCTACCGCGCGGGCGGCAACACGTGCTATGCCGACACGCCCGAGGGTCAGAACCGCGAGCACTGTCTCTGGGGCGCGAGCCGCTGTGTCGCCGTCAGCCCTTCGGATACGGCGCCGGCGCTCGTCGTGCTCGAGGCCCGCATGGTCGTGGCCGGCCCGTCGGGCGAGAAGGAAATTCCGGCCGAGCAGTTCTTCATCGGCCCCGACGTCAACATCCGGCGCATGAACGTGCTCCAGCACGGCGAGGTGCTGACCGCGATCAGGATCCCTTCGACGTGGAGCGGCGCTCGCTTCTACTTCGAGAAGGTCGCGGACCGCAACGTCTGGGACTTCCCGCTCGTCAACGTCGCGGCGGCGCTCGTCGTGAATGGCGAGATGATCGAGAAGGCCCGGCTCGCGGCCGGGGCCGTGCAGTGCGTGCCGCGGCGCCTCACGCAGGTCGAGGCCGTGGTGCAGGGGCAGCCCAAGAGCGAGGCCACGGCGAAGCTCGCGGGGCAGGCCGCGATCCGCGGCGCGACTCCGCTCAACTACAACCACTTCAAGATTCCGCTGCTGCAGAATCTCGTGACGCGCGCGATTCGGGACGCGTGAGGAAACTAGCGCGCTGAAGTTTCGAGCGCCGCGCGGAGCGCACGCACTGCGGCGGTCTGACTCGGCTCCTGCATGCACGCGAGCAGCACTTCGACCGGCAGCTCCGGAAGCCGCTCGCTGCGCGGGATCTCGACGTATCTCGGCTCGTCGGTCTCGGCGTCGCGCAGCGCAAAGAAGCGGAGCGATTCTCGCTCGTAGATCCACACCTCTCGGACGCCGAGCTTGCGATACACCTCGAGCTTGTTGATGCCGCCCGACGTCCAGATCACCTCGATCGCGATGTCGGGCCGGTCTTCATCGTCGACGGCGAGGCGGCGAACGGTGTAGCACTCGTCGGGCTCGGCGCCCCTATCTTGCTTCTCGTCCTTGAGAGTCCACGAGCCGTAGCCCTCGAGCTGTATGCCGGCGACCTCCGACCAGGCCTCGAGCAGACGCGCGAAACATTTCTTGTCGACCTCGTGATAGCGCGATGGGGACATGAGCTCGACGACGCCCTCGAGGTAGGTCATGCGCGGGACCGAGCGCTCGCCTCGCATCTCGAGCAGCTTCTCGTAGTCCTTCCACCCGACGCGCAGATACACGAAGTGATCGGTGGTGCTGCGGTCCGGCGGCACGACCAAGGGACGAGCGGCACTCATGGGGTCGGACGGTATCACGGCGAAGTCGGGAAGCTCGCTGGCGATATTTCGGGATTCTAGGCCATTTATGCGGCGCGGGCGCGATAGGAGCGGGACGATGCTCGCGGCCGCTCGGAAGGAATGCCACAATGCCCCCAACGAGAGAGGCGCAAGAATTCCATGAGAATCGACTTCGTATCCGACGTCGCCTGCCCGTGGTGTGCGATCGGCCTGAATTCCCTCGAGCGCGCGCTCGAGCGCATCGGCGGCGAGATCGGCGACGTCGAGGTGCACATGCAGCCCTTCGAGCTGAATCCCTCGATGCCGCCGGAAGGGGCGGATCTCACCGAGTATCTGACGTCGAAGTTCAACATCAGCCCCGATGAGCTCGCCGTCAATCAAGCGCGTATCGCCGAGCGCGGCGCGGCCGAGGGCTTCGAGTTCGGCGAGCGCACGCATATCTGGAATACCTTCGACGCGCACCGGCTCCTGTTCTGGGCCGGCGCCGAGGGGCCGCCCGGCAGCCAGCGCGCGCTCAAGCACGCGCTCGTCACGGCGTATCACGGCCAGGGCCGCAATCCGGGCGCGCACGACGTGCTGCTCGAGCTCGCCGGTCGGGTCGGCTTGAGCGTCGATCGCGCGCGCGAGGTGCTCGAGCGCGGCGAGTATGCGGAAGAGGTGCGGCAGGCCGAGCGGTTCTGGCAGCAGCTCGGCGTCCACTCCGTGCCCGCGATCATCATCGAGCGCAAGTACATGATCTCGGGCGGCCAGCCGAGCCAGGTGTTCGAGCAGGCGCTGCGGCAGATTGCGGCCGAGGGGAAGGAAGGCGCGCAAGGTTAGCGCGGCCCTCGGCTCCGGCGCCTGCGATGATCGTCCACCTCGTCGACGGCACGTACGAGCTCTTTCGGCATTTCTACGGTCTTCGCCGATTCACAAAGAAGGACAGGCCGTACGGCGCGGTCGTCGGCGTGCTCCAGACGTTGCTCCAGATGATCGAGGGCGGAGCGACGCACCTCGGCGTCGCGACCGATCACGTCATCGAATCGTTCCGCAACGAGCTCTGGCCCGGCTACAAGACCGGCGACGGCATCGAGCCCGCGCTGCTCGCCCAATTCCATCCGCTCGAGGAAGCGCTCGCGGCGATGGGCGTCACCGTGTGGCCGATGGTCGAGCTCGAGGCGGACGACGCTCTCGCATCCGCCGCGCGCATCGCCGCCGCGGACGAGCGGGTCGAGAAGGTTTGCATCTGGTCGCCGGACAAGGACCTCGCGCAATGCGTGCGAGGCGAGCGCGTCGTGCAAATCCATCGGCGCCGCAAGGAGATTCGCAATGCGGCGGCCGTGCGCGAGAAGTTCGGCGTCGATCCGCCGCTGATCCCGGATCTGCTAGCGCTCGCGGGCGACGCCGCCGACGGCTATCCGGGCTTGGCGGGCATCGGCCCTGTCACGGCCGCTCGGCTCTTGCGCCGCTATGGCGCCATCGAGGACTTTCCGCCGACGGCACTCGGCGATCGCCTCGAGCAGGCGCTGCTGTTCAAGAAGCTCGCGACGCTGCGCACGCACGCGCCGCTCTTCGCGGACGTCGAGGAGCTGCGCTGGCACGGCCCGACGGCCGAGTTCAGCGAGTGGGCGAAGCGGCTCGGCAGCGAGCGTCTCGTCGCCCGCTGCGAGAAGGCCGTCGAGCGGGTGGAGGCGCACGCGCTCGGGTCGACGTAAGCGAGCGCGATCCACTGCCGGGGCGCTCCGCTAGGCGTTCCGCCCCCCGTCGCGCGCGGAGAGCCGTGAATGTTTTCGTCCCTCGGCTGTTTATGACTTTCAAAGGAGGGACCTGGAACGCTCTCCAGCCGCCACCCCTGCGAATCGACGAGGAGCAGAGACGATGATGACGAGCGACGAGCGAGGCGAGGAATTCCGGAGTCCGGGCGAGCGCGAGAGACGCGTCTTCGAAGGCGCGTACGAGGAGCCGCCGATCGAGCAGCGCAAGTGGGCCTTTCTGGCGCACATCTCGGCCTTCGCGGGTTTTGTGATTCCGTTCGGCAACCTGCTGGGACCGCTCATTGTCTGGCAGATGAAGCGCTATGACATGCCGTTTGCGGCAGAGCAGGCGAAGGAGGCGTTGAATTTTCAGATCACCATGAGCATCGCCTTGACGATCAGCGCGGTGCTCATGGTCGTGTTCGTGGGATTTCTGCTGCTGCCGCTGCTTGTGCTCGCAGGAATCGTGCTGACCTTGATCGCGGCTCTTCACGCGAACGACGGCAAGCCGTATCGGTATCCCTTCAACTTGCGCCTTGTGAGGTGAAAACGGCCGAGCTCGCGACGGCAGGGCGGGAGAGGGCCGGCACGATCGCGCCCTCCGGCACGACCCGCGGCTATTCACGCCTCCGTGGAGGGCCGGCCGACGCGATTGCTGCGGCGGCGGCCAGCTTGTGCTTGGCCTGCCAAGGGGGGCCGATCGACCGGCCCATCGCGTGCAGGAAGGCCTCGATGTCCTCGCGGCCGAGGGCGGCCGCCGCCTCGGCGAAGACGCGCTCGCGGTCGTACCAATGCACGCGCCAGCCGCGCGCCTCCGCCGCCGCCGCGAGCGCTTGGCGATACATGACGGAATCGGCGAGCGTGCAGGCCCGATTGTCGCGGATGCGCTCCTCGATCGTGGCCGGCAGCTCCGGGCAGATCCGCAACGCGACGCCCGCAATCGGCACGGGCGTCGCTTCGGCCAGTGCTGCAAGCGCCTCGCGTGCTCCATGCGCCGCGGACTCGTGGACGCGCTCGACGAGCGCGATCGCGTCGGCGAGGGGAATCGGGCGCGCCCACGGGCTGTCGAGGTAACGGCCGACGGCCCAGGCGCCTTCGTGGTGGTACGGGTGCGTGGGGAGGTCGTGCGTCAGATCGACACGCCGACGATCGACGAACTCGCCGTCGGCCGCTACCGTGACCAGCACTGCGGAGTTGCCGTGCTCGGCGACGCCGACGATCGCGGCTCGCTGACTTCGCCGTGTGGCCGCTCTGCCCATGTGCTCTTCTCCTGCGCGCGGCTCGCCGATTCGTGTCGGTGCGTTCGACGCCGCGACGGCGCCTGCAGGCCTTGCGCCTCCGGTCGCCGCGTCGTAATGACCCGACTAGGTTAACCCGGCGAATATGACGTCCGCTGTCATGATTGCCGCGGCCGCCCTTCTCGATTTCGATTAAAGAAACGATTTTCCGCGTGCGAGGAGTTCCATCAGTGTGCATGGCTCGAGGTCAGCTCATAGGCGCGTAGGCTCGTGACGCACAAGGTCGCATCGCCCGGCACAGCACGGAACTGATCGCGCTTCCGCGGAAGCGTTTCTTAACCGATTCTCATTCAAGAAACGCTTCCGCGGAGGTGTGGGTGGGACCGCTTGGCGCGAACGACGGCGACTAGTCCTCTCCACCCCGAGCCCCGGCGATCGGGCGCGGAGTGAATGGGGCCGCGCGCCGGAGAAACTATGGTTAACCGCTTTCGAGGTCCGTGTTGCAATTCGTTTGCCCCGGTGCTAATCGTCGGAGGGCGGAATGTCGACGGCCAAAGCGGAGGCGGAAATGGAGGCACGGATCGCGAGGCTCGAGTCGGACGTTGCACACATTCGTTCCGATATTGGCGAGATCAAAACGGATATTCGCCGCCTGGACGGGAAGATCGATGCCGTCAGCGACCGGATCGTCGCGGTCAGGGACGAGATCGCCTCGACGAAAATTTGGGCTTTGCTGCTCTATATCGCCCTTGCTGCAGGGCTCTTCGGCACGATGGCGCGTGGGTTCGGCTGGTTATGACACCGGCCGCATTGCCGAGTCGACAACCGGTCCGTCTGAACTTCGCCGGTCCCAGCCACAACGCCGCCGCAGGTCGGGGACCTACAAGCGTTCCACGCGCAGCGTGTCGTCTTGCAGAAACGCCTGCACGGGCTCGCCGCGCAACCCGTCGTCGAACTGCTCGCTGACGGCGTAGATCCCGGCGATCGACACGAAGTCGGCGCGAAAGGCGCGGCAGAAGATGCGCGCGGTCTTGTCGCCGCGAACGCCGGCGAGGGCTCGTCCTTGCAGCGTGCTATAGACGTGTACATGCCCGTCGGCCGACACCTCCGCGCCGAAGCTGACGGGCGCGAGAATCACGAGATCGCCGCCGCGGGCGTAATGCTGCTGCCCCGAGCGCACGGGCTCGGTGACGACCAGACGGCCGCTCGGCAGGGGCGCTTCGGCGACGCGCTCGGCGGGGGTTGTAGCCGTCGAAACGTTCGCGGCTGTCGCGGCTTGCGGACGCGGCGGCGAATCGCGGTTCAGTTCATGGGCCCGGAGGCCGGCGGCCTCCGCGGCGTCGGCCCAACGCGCGTCGCCGCCGCAGACGGCGATCGGGACCAGATCGCGGGTTCGGAGCAGGGCCGCGAAGCCCGGGAGATCCAGATACAGGTCGCTCGCGGCAATCGCGCCGACGTCGAGCACGACCGGCAGATACCGAAAGCGCGCGGGCGCCTCTTGCACGCGGCGGTCGAGCTCCCGCGCAAGCGTTTCGACCGAGGGATTCAGCAGGCGCAGGACCGTCACGCGCGTCTTGCGGCGTTCGAATTCGAGAACCGGCTGGGTGTCTCGAGCCTGCATCATGCGGGGTCTTCCTTGACCGTCCGTGATATGGCGTTCTCACGGCGGCGCATCGCGAATGCGGCGGCGGAACGGATTTCCGGTTTCTTATAACCTTACGGCGCCGGGTTCTTCAAGGCGAATCCGGTCGTCTGGGCCCGCATGCTGGGCCGGCCGGAGGGCGCGCAGCGAAGGCGGCGTGTTTCTCCGGCCGCCGGCCTTCGGCATAGTGGCGAGGACGAAGCCGGACAACGGGCGAGGCGGAGGGCAAGCCGCGACATGCGCGAGAAAGAGCTACGGCTGGCGCTGGTGTGCTTCGGCGGCGTCTCGCTCGCCGTCTACATGCACGGCGTCAGCAAGGAGATCTTGAAGCTCGTGCGCGCTTCGAGAGCCCTGCACGCGATCAGGGACCGCGCGGCGCGCGCGAGCGCGCGCCCCGAGGACTCGATTCCGCCGGACGATCCCGAATACGACACCGAAGGCGTCTACTTCGAGCTGCTGCGCGAGATCGGCCGGCACGTCGAGCTGCGCGTCATCGTCGACGTCATCGCCGGTGCCTCGGCCGGCGGGATCAACGGCGTCATGCTCGCTCGCGCGCTCGCGCACGACCTTCCCGTCGCTCACCTGCGCGACATGTGGCTCGAGTCGGGCGACGTAGCCGCGCTCCTAGCGGAATCGCGCCGCGCGCGCCGCTGGAGCAAGCCCTTCATGAGCCCGTTCGTCTGGGCGCTCGGGCGGAGCGACTACGCCGGCGGCGTCCGCGACCCCGAGGTTCGGCAGAAGCTGTCGCTGTTCGTCCGCTCGCGATGGTTCAAGCCGCCGCTTGACGGACCGAAAATGAGCGCGCTCATGTTCACGGCCATCGACCGCATGGGAGAGCCGGCCGATCCTGCGCGCTCGCTGCTGCCGATAGGCCTCGCGCTCGATCTGTTCGTCACCATCACGGACTATTACGGGTATCAGCGCCTCGTCCGGATTCACGACCCGGCCGTGATTCGCGAGCGCGAGCATCGTCACGTCTTGCATTTCGGCTACCGCCGTTTTCGCACGAGCGAAGTGCAGAGCGATTTTCTCCGCGACAACGCCGCGGCGCTCGCGTTCGCGGCGCGGGCGACGTCCGCTTACCCGGGCGCGTTTCCGCCGGCACAGATACGCGAGACCGACGCGATGCTCGCGGCCCTCGGCCGCGGCTGGCCCCGCCGCGCCGAGTTCATCACGAGCCAATTCCGCGACTACCACCAGGCCGGGCTCGATCCCGAGGCGACGTCCTTCATCGACGGCAGCGTGCTGAACAACAAGCCGTTCGCCGAGGCGCTGCACGCGCTTCGCACGCGTCCCGCCTATCGCCAGGTCGACCGGCGGCTCGTCTACATCGATCCCGACCCCGTGCAACCCTCGCCGCCTCCGAGCGGGCGCACGCCCGGGTTTTTCGCGACGCTGAAGGGCGCGCTCTCGGACCTCCCGCGCAACGAGCCGATCGCCGAGCAGCTCGCGTCCATCTCGACCTTCAACGAGCGGGTGCGCAAGCTCCGCGCGATCGTCGACTCGGCGAGGCCGGAGATCGCGCGGCTCGTCACCGAGATCCCGGAGGCGCGCGTCGACGGCTCTTCTTCGCCGGCCGAGATTCGCGCCTGGCGCGAAGCCGCGAACGAGCATGCGGCCCGGAACGCCGGCTTCGCCTACCAGGGCTACGTGCGCCGGAAGCTCGATGCCGTGCAGACGTTCGTCGCCCGGGCCTTGGGTTCGATCTGCGGCGTGCGCGACGGCTCCGCCGAGGCGCGAGCCCTCGAGGCGATCGTCTCGGCGTGGGCGCGCCGCCGGGGCATCGTCTACCAAGACGATCCCGCGAACCGGAGCGCTGGGCGAAGCCATGACGGCTCCGGACCGGCTTGGATCGAATTCCTGCACGCGTTCGACGTCGAGTTTCGGCGGCGCCGGCTGGTTTTCCTGATCCAGGGGCAGAACCGTCTCTATGCCATGCACGCCGACGACGCCGGCGGCGAGACGCGGCAGCGCATCGACGAGTTGAAGCGGGCGTTTTATATCAGCCTCGAGCGCCTGCGCCGCTACGACGACCCGCATTTCTATTCGCGCGTCACGTGCGCGGAGCTGCAAGCGCTCTTCTCGCGGGGTCTCGCTCCCGAGCAGGCGGCTGCGCTCGAAGACCACGCCGAGGACTTCGCGGCCGCGAACGAGGCGGCGCTCGCGCGGCTCGTCGAGCGGCTCGCGGCCGAGATCGATCTCGCTTCCGCAACCGACGAGCTCGACATGCTGCTCGCCGGCACGGCACGCGCCGAGTGGCCCGCGAGCGTTCGGCGCGACGTGCTCGTAAACTACGTCGGCTTCCCGTTCTGGGACGTGTTGACCTTGGGCGTCACGAGCTGGCGGGATCTCGGCGAGTTCGACGAGATCCGCGTCGACCGCATCAGCCCCGAGGACGCACCGACGCTCGCGCGCTTGAAGAACGGGCCCGCCCTTCGCGGCACGGCCTTCTTGCACTTCGGGGCATTCTTCTCGCGCGCCTTCCGCGAGAACGACTACCTCCTCGGCAGGCTCCAGTCGATCGACCGCATCATCGACATCGTGTGCGACTCTGCGGGCGCGGAGGCCGTCGCCGCGATCGACGTGGCCGCCCTCAAGCGGCGTGCCTTCGACGTCGTGCTCTGCGCCGAGGAGCCCCACCTGTCTCGCGTGAGCGCGTTGATCGAGCGGCTGCGCGCGGAGCTCGTCGATAGACTCGACGGCGGCCGCGCGCGAGCCGGCACGGAATAGCAGGGTGCGCGGCGGCCCCCGAGCGACTATCGCTTTTCCGAAGCGCTACCGCCGGCGTCACTCGCTTCGCAACGTGACGGCCGGATCGAGCCGCGCGGCTCGCTTCGCCGGAAGCAAGCTCGCGAGCGCGGCGACCGCCGCGAGCAACGCGCCGACGCTTACGAAGGCGGGCACGTCGATGGGCCGGACGCCTACCGCTCGCCTTGTGCGCGCGGTAGCGATCCTCGAGATGCTGTGCGAGCTCCTCGACGATCTCGAGCTCGCGCGCCAAATCGAGCCGCGCGGCCGCGAGGTGGGTGCGAACCGTCTCCCGCCAGTCCCGCATCAAGCGTACTCCACACCCGAGATCCGCCCGATCGCGCGCACGAACTCGAGCCAGCTCTTGCGCTGGGCCGCGAGCGCCTTCTTGCCGCACGGAGTGAGGCGGTAGTAGCGTCGCCGGCGCTGGCCGGCTTTCTCGACCCACCGGCCGTCGATCCAGCCGCGGCGCTCCATGCGGTAGAGCATCGGATAGAGCGAGGCCGCATGAAAGCGAAGCACCCCTTCGGATCGCGATTCGATGAGGCGGCAAACATCGTAGCCGTGCCGCGCCTCTTGCTCGAGCAGCGAGAGGATCAGGAACTCCGCGCTGCCTTTCTTCAGTTCGCTCGTGAGCATGGGCGACCGCCTGATATATGGAGGCGCCACATATGGTCGCAATAGTCCGGTACCGGCGCAAGCGGCACGCGGAGGAAGCGCAAGCCGCACGCGGAGGAGCGGATCGCCCCTGTGCACGTCTCGCTCTCGGCGCGGGCGACGGATTTCGCAACTTCCGCCGTTGCCGCCGTTCATCGCCGTCGAAGTCCGACCTGTGTCACGGATTCGCGCCGAGGACTTCAGGATTATGCAGTGCGCGCAACGGGCACAGCATGCGGCTACGTGCGTCGCGGCGCGCCGAGCGCTTGCATCGCGGCACGGAGTTTCGGAACCAACGCTTTGGACGATTCGACGATGAGATACGTGGGCATCGATCATGCGGTCGGCTTGTCGTGCCGAGCCTGCAAGCACACGACTACGCTGCTCTACAGCCGTCTGCTGAACCTCATGCTCGACCGCGTGCCGATTATCTGCGAGGGTTGCGGCCGAGTGACCGGCCACGGCTGGAAGAGCGTGGAGGAAGCGGGAACGCTGCTCCGCGAACGCATGCGCCGCCACGCGAAGCGGCAAGCCGCCGAGCGGAAGGCGGCTTCGCGGTCCGCGGTCCGCTCAGCGCTTCCCGACTAACGCAGCTCCCGCCCCATTCACTTCGGCCTAGGCTGGCCCAGCGCAGCCCGTTCTTCGGCGACGCTGCGAGGCGACGCGCCGTCTGCGTGCGCGCCGTCGCGCGCGGGCTCGTTTCCGCCCGCGGTCGCAGGTGCGCTCGCCGTTCCGGACGCGCTCGACGTCTCGGACGCGCGCGGTGCTCCCGATCCTGTCCCGGTTCCCGATCCCGTCCCGGTTCCCGATGCGGTCCCGCGCGCCGATGCGGTCCCGCCTGCCGATGCGGTCCCGCCCGGCGATGCGGTCCCACTTCCCGATACGGTCCCGCTTCCCGATGCGGTCGCGTCTCCCTCTGCGCTCGAGGCTCCGGGCTCCGCCGTCGTGCCGCCCTCGTCGGCGTTGCCGGTTGCGTCCGTTGCCGCGAGGCCGGCAGGCGCGTCCTCGACCGGGCTTGCGAGCGTCTCGGTGCCGCCGCGATCGACACGGTCGCCGACGAGCACCACGCTCAGGGCGGCGATCGCCGCGAGCAGGATCGCGGCGCCGAGACCGAGCGCGACCGACCGAAACCCAAAAGCTTTGCGCGAGCGCCGATCGTGACGCGCGCCGCGCCGAGATCGACGCTCAAGCGGCTTCGCTCCGCGCGGCCTTTGCATCCACGGCCCGGGATAGACGGCTGCCGCGGCCGCAGGCCGCGGGGCGGCGCCGAGCGCAGGCGCCGCCGCTCCGGCCGCTGCCGCGATGCCGTCCACCGATTGCGAAAGCCGCTCGACCTCGTCGATGAGATCCCGCAGCTCGCTCCCGCGGCCGGCGAGCGCGGGCAGGCGTTCCTGCATCGCCGACTGATACGCGAGCCACTCGTCCTGCACTTGGTCGGCGTAGCTTGCCGCATGCGCGAGCTGGCGCGTCAGTCGCTTCAGCTTTTCCCGATCCCGCTCGAGCTTGAGCTGCATGCCCGGCGCACCCTTGCCGAAATAAAACAGATGCTTGTCGATCTCGTCCTCGCTCGTGAGCCGCGCGGGGTCGATGAAAATCGGCTTCCTTCCTCTCCAGTTCAATGCTCCTTGAGCATTGAGGCCCTGCATGAGCACGTCGAGCAGCAACACTGGAGAGCATCGGCTTTCGATCGCGGCTTCGGACAAGTCGCCGTTGTACGCGTAGTCCGCCAGCCTGAAATTCTTGCCGACGCTGTTGTCCGGCCCGAGCAGGCTCTTGAGATGCCCCACGACCTGCGCCACGAGATCCAGGCAATTCGCCGCGGCGTGGATCGGCAGTGCGCGCTTCGCGAGAAATCCGGCCGAGAGATACGCGCCGCGATTCGTCTGCGAATCGTTCGGCTTGATCCTGAGATAACGCGAGTACCTGACGAACGGCCGGCCGCCGACGTCCAGCAGCTCGAAGCCGTGGGCTGGATCGGCGGCGCTCGAAGGGGAGACGTCGAGATAGCTCGCGGGCGCTCCCGGCAGCCTCTCCGGCCCGAGCTCGACGTACTCGAATCCCTGGCGATCGCTGATCACCCCGCAGGCAAACAGGGCAACGTCGCCGGCGATGGCTCTACCCTCCGATGCGAGCGAAAAAGCTCTTAGCGCGATCCCACAACGTCTTGCGGACCTTGACGTGCGCGATCAGGCGCCTCTGCGTGAACGATTGATAGATCCAGCTGATCAGCGTGTCGATGTACTTCGGGTCCTTGCGTACGATCCGGGCGACGGCCGCGCCGCCGTCGGCCGGCGCGTCGACGACGACGTCGCCGACGCTGAACGGCATGAACCCGGCGCGGATGCGCGTCGTGCTCGCGACCGTGCCGAACGTCTGCGGGAAATTCGTCCGGAAATAGTGCCGCTCGGACCGGTAATCGTTCTTGACTTGATCCCACTTGGCCGCGACGAACAGCGCCTCGATGCGCTTGAGCCCGACGCCCGCGCTGCTCAGCAGATACCGCAGCAGCGTGTCGAAGAGGATGTCTTCGTTGTACATGGCCGCTTCGCGCTGGGGGCCCGTGCGATTCAACGAGCCGTCCGAGATGAACAGGAAGCGCTTCTTGATGTTCGGCTCCTTGAGGTAGCGCTCGAGGTACTCGTTCAAGCGCGGCTGCTCGCCGTCCCGCTGATGGCCGGTCGGCACGATCGTGCGGATGTCCTCGCCCGCGATCTCGATGAAGCTCAGCTGGAGCATCGGCCGCTTGCGCTGTCCGAATCGAACCGTGAACTCACGGACGCGGCCCGCCTGCGTCCTTTCGGGGAAAAAGCCGTTGCCGATGTTCTGCACCCAGCCGTTCAAATAGGCGTCGTGAGCGGGGTTGCCGTCGGTCGTCGCGTACTCGAACAGAATCCTCGAGTCCGACCATAGGCGATGGATCAACGAGCTCTGAATCGTCGACTTACCGCTGCCGACGTTTCCGACCGTGAAGAGGTAGTTGCCGGACTTGCCCTCGATGGCGGAACCGTCGATGACGTTGTCGTAGTCGTCGACGTGAATGCGCTCCCAACGCGGCGCCGCCGTTTCGGTGCGAGGCTCGGAGATCGGGCCCACGATGGAGGGAAACTCGTCCTTCCGATCGGTCAGCAAGGCGCGGTTCTGCTTGCGCGGCTGGGTGTCCATTTAGAGTTCCTCCTCGTAGCCGTAGAGCAAGACGGAAAGGAGAGGCGCCAGCAGGTCCAACAGCGCTCCGAGCAACATCGACAAGACGATCGCGGTCGGGCTGATCAAATGAACGAAGTTGCGCCAGGTATAGCGGAACGAGCCGACTTCGTCCGCGGCGTTGTCGATCGCGGCAAGAGTGAGCTTTTCGGGCAGCACGTCCGAGGCGCGCGAGGCGATGCCGTTGAGATCGCGCGCCATGAGATCCGTCGTGTCGCGGTCGTATTCCTTGTTGATCATCTTCTTTTCGTAGAAGCTTCGGAGCTCATTGATGCGGCTCCGGAACGCCAGAAGCGGCGCGGCCGGGTCGTTCGCGAACTGGACGCGCGCCTGCTCCTCGATGAAGGCGTCGAGGTCGCTCGCGTATTTCGTCTGCTGCGGCATCGGAGCGGTCGTGTCGGGCGCGCGGAGCGGCGTCAGCTGAACGCCGAGGATGTCCTGAATGTCCCTGAAGTGCTGCTGAGCCAGCTCGCCGAAGCCCGGATTCCTTTCGTCTTGGATTTGCCTCTTGAGGTTCTGCCGAGCGACGTCGAGCCGCGTCTCGCGGGCGGCGAACGCCGAGACTTCCGGGATCCGGGCGATCGCGGTCAGGACGCGATTCGTCTCCGTATCGAATACCTTCCACGCAGCCTCTTGCGTCTGCCCCACGATGTCGCGCTGGATGAAGAAGGTGTAGATCGCGTTCGTATTGCTGATGAAGCTCACGATGAAGACGATGAGAAACGCGATGAAAGGCCCCATGAGGGGCAAGCCCCTTCGGCGCGAGTTGCGGATCACGAGGTTGATCGCGAGGAGCGCGAGGCCGATGACGATCGATAGAAACGCGGCGAGCACGCGCGGAATATCGAACGAAAAGCCGACGTAGGTCGTATAGGCGCTGAACGACGCGGTCAGCACGATGATGACGATGAGGACCACGTCGAAGAGGCTGCCTCGCCTCGGACGATCGTCCTCCTCGTGGTCCATGATGAAGTCGACGCTCACTGTCGCGGCCCTCCGAAGTCCTCTGTAGTTCTGGGGTTTCGATTGTTCGGCTGCGCAATGTCGGCGGCGGCGGGCGCAGCGCTGAAACGGGACTCGTGGCCGACCTAAAGTAGCACGGCCCTTGCATCCTGGCCACGGGACGCCGGGCAGGGCCGTAGCGCGTCCGCAGGCGGTTTCGGGGCGCAGAGGCCGCCGCGCGTCACTCGGCCTTCAGCGTCTCTACCGGGTCGACCTTGGCGGCGCGCCGCGCGGGCAGGTAGGCCGCGAGCGCCGCGGCCGCGACGGTGACCGCGAGCGCGGCCGCGTATGCGGCCGGGTCCATGGGGCCGACGCCGAACAGCAGAGACGACATCGAGCGTCCCAAGGCCGCGGCCGAGGCGAGGCCCGCGAGCGCGCCGACGCCGCAGAGCGCGAGTCCTTGCAGCAGGAACATCCGCTCGAGCCGGCCGGGGTCTGCGCCGAGCGCCGACCGTATGCCGATCTCCCGTTTCCTTTGCGAGACCACGTATGCGATGACGCCGTAGATCCCGACGACGCCGAGCGCGAGGGCCATGCCGCCCGCGATCGCGAGCATCACGAGCACGAACGACGTGCGCGCGAGCGAGCCGGCATAGAGCTCCTGCATCGTGCGCGGCTGGGCAAGGGGAACGTTGGCGTTCACCGACGACACCGCTTGGCGAACATCCCCCATGAGGCTCGCTGTGCCCGCGCGCTTGCTCCGGATCACCAACGCGGCGGCCGGGGTGCCGAACGCCGGCCGGTTGAGGAAGCTCTCCATGAGCAGGGGCCAGTACACCGTGCTGCGCGCTTCCTCGTACAGGCCGTCCTCGTGGACGTTCTCCACGACCCCGATCACCTCGCGCCAGGCATCCGATTGCAGCGGCAAGCGGATACGTTTGCCGAGCGCGCCGGCCGGATCGGGCGCGAGCTCACGGGCGAAATCTTCCGAGATCAAGGCCACGCGGCCGCCCGCCTCGATGTCGCTCCAACTGACGTCGCGTCCTACAAGCAGGCGCGTACCCATCGCCTCGAAATAGCCGGGCGAGACGAACTTCATCTCGCGCGGCGGCGGCGTGACGCCCGGCGCGAGCGCTTGTCCTTCGACGACGACCGACGTGCGGCCGCGCTGACCGTCCATCGGCAGCGCGCTCGCGAAGGCGGCCGAAGCGACTCCGGGCAGCGCCGCGATCCGATCGAGCATCTCGTGCTGCGCGCGCGTGTCCTGCTTCGGGTCGGGCGTCAAGGCGTTCGGCATCCAAAGGCGTGCGGTTTGGATCGCCGCCGGTTCCGTGAATCCCGGCTCGACGTCGCGAAGGGACTGAAACGTGCGGATCATGAGCGCCGCGCTGACCGCCAGCACGAGCGCGAGCGCCACCTGCGCGACGACGAGCGTGTTCCGTGTCGCACTGCGCTCGCGGCTCGCGCTCGAGCCGCGCGCACGGCCGATCGTTGCCGTGTCGACGGCTAACGCGTGTTTGAGCGCTGTGATCGAGCCGAACACGAGCGTGGACGCGAGCGAAACGGCTACCGTGAATTCAAGCACGGGCGGATAGACGGAGATCTCTTGAAGGCGCGGCAGGTCGCTCGGGGCGACCGCAATGAGGACCCGCAGTCCGACGTAGGCGAGCAGCAGACCTAAGAGGCCGCCCGCCGCGCCGAGACATAGGCTCTCGACGAACAGCTCTCTCGCGATGCGACGCGGGACGGCGCCGAGCGCGCGACGCAGTGCCAGCTCTTCGCGGCGGGCGTCCGCGCGCACGAGCATGAGGTTCGCGACGTTTGCGCACGCGACGAGGAGCACGGCGCCGATGGCTCCCATGATGACCCACAACGTCGATGCGACGGTGCCAACCACGTCGTCCCTCAGCGGGCGCACGTCCGCGGAGATCCGCCAGTTCGCGATCGCATCGCGCGAGAGCGAGACGCCGGGATAGAGGGGCCACGCGCGGAGCCAGATCGGCAGCATGCGGTCGACGTCCGCGCGCGCCTCGTCCGGCGTCACGCCGGACTTCAGGCGCGCGAGCATGTGATAGCCGAACTCGCCGATGACCTGCTTCGCGGGGTCGAGACGCGCGGCGACGATGACGTCGGGCTGCGGAGTTAGATCGAGGAATCTGAAACCGGGCGGCATGACGCCGACGATCTGCGACGGCCGGGAATCGATCGAAAGCTCGCGCTCGACCCCCGCCTCGTCGCCGCCGAATCGGCGTTGCCAGAACGCGTACGTCAGAATCACGGGCTCCGGGCCTTCGGCCGAGGGTCGGTACTCTTGCTGCGTAAACCAACGGCCGCGCATCGGCTGCACGCCGAGGGCCTGGAGCGTGCCGTCGGTCACGCGGAGCGCCGTCAGGCGTTCCGGCTCACCGAAACCCGTCAGCGTCTCACCTGCGGTTTGCCACAGGCCGACGTCGGCAAACGTCCGGTTCTCGTCCCGGTACGTGAAGTACATCGTGGGCCCGGCTCCCATATCGTCGATGTTCAGGCCTGCCGCGGGATGCCGGATCGTCACTAGATCGTCCGCATTCGGATAAGGGAGCGGCTTGATCAGCACCGAGTAGACGACGCTGAAGATCGCGGTCGTCGCGCCGATGCCGAGCGCGAGCGTGACGACCGCCGCCGACGCGAATGCGGGCCGCCGCAGCAAGGCGCGCAATGCGAAGCGCAGATCGCGGCCCACGGAATCGAAGTAGCTCACGACGTGCATAGCGCGCGACTCCCGATGCAGGCCGACAAGGACGCCGGCGGTCTTCCGGGACACGCGAGAACCGTGCCAGGTGCGCGCGGCGGCTAACTCGTTGATGGGCAAGCGGGCCCGCCGCCATGTCCCCGCGATCGGAGGGGAAGAGCGTCCCGGATACGCACACTCCGTCCCGGGGGCGGGAGGCGCCTCGGCCGTCGTTACTGCATGAGCTCCGTCGCGAAGATCATCGCCATGGCGCCCGCGCGCGGATCGGGCCCGAGGATCGCCTCGCGATCGAGGTAGCCCTCGAGCGTTTTGACGTTGGCGGTCGATTCGCAGACGTCGATGAACGTGCCGCCCGGGCCCGTGCGCGCGTTGACCGCGTCCCACGCCCGCGCGACGGCCGCTTGATAAGGCTGCTCGTCCTCGAGCCATCCGTTCTTGAGGCCCCGCTGCATGGCGAAGCCGATCATCGCCGTGCCCGTGAACTCGGGGTACGCGCCCGGGACGTCGACGACGTTGCGCCAGAGGCCGTCGCGGTTCTGATAAGGCAAAAGCGCCGCCATGAGCGCGCGGTAGCTTCCGAGTACGTCGGCATACGCCGGATGATCCTTCGGCAGATCCGACAGCACGAGCGCGATCCCGAGCGCCGCGAAGCCGTTGCCGCGGCCCCACGCGGCGTTGTTGACGGGCTGATGTCGATAGAGACCGTCGGGACGCAGATCGAGGCCCGCCATGAATTTGAGATGCCGCACGGCCATGTCGAAGTACTTGCGCTCGCCCGTCAGCGCGCCGGCTTGCGCGAGGCTCACGGTGCCCATGAACACCGAGTCGCTGTACTCGCCGTGATACGGCATCGACTCGAGCATATTGCCCTTCTCGTCGAAGCCGAGATCCGCGACCTTGCGGACCATCGCGACGTAGCGCGGGTCGCCCGTCGCGCGCGCGAGATCGCCGAAGATCAAGTGCCCCGCCATGACGAGCGAATTCGGTCGCTCGAGGCTGTTCTTCTCGCCGCTCACGTACGGCTCGACGAGCTTGCGCACCTCCTCGAGGCGGCCGAGCTCGAGCTGCGCGCGCAGCGCGAGCGCCTCGATGTACCAGGGCCGGTCGAACTCGCGGCCGTACATTTCGCCGAGCTCGAGCGCGAGCTCGCGCGGCGTGCGCGCGCGGCGGCGGTCGAGCTCGCGGTGCGCTTCGGACGGCATCACGCTGTCCGCGCCGAGCGCGGCGAGATCGTCGCCGCTCGAGAAGCGCCGGCTCGGGATCCGACCGACGAGCGCGACGGGCTCCTTCTCGAGCGCCGCGCCGAGGCCGAAGTCGTCGTGGCCCGCGATCAGCACGAGATCGGGTCCGTGCGCACCGATGAAGCGCCAGAGCGTGTTCGCCTCGGCGTTCTCGCGATAGGCCTTGCCGGTGGGCGGGAAGGCGAGCGGCGCGCCGTCCGGATTCGCGAGCGGGATCGCGATGAGCGTCACGCCGCGGCGGCCCTGCGGCAGCGCGTCGAAGCGCTCGACGGCGGAGCGGACCGCGGCGACGCTCGCGTCCTCGCCCGCAAGCCCGCCGACGAGCACGACGAGCGGCGCGTCGCCGCTCGAGCCCTCGACGATCGCGGCGTCGATGCGCGCGCCGTTCGAGGTGCGGCCGATGTCGAAGGTCTCCGCGGCGCGGGCGGCAAGCGCGGCGCAAGTCATGAGCAGGAGGCCGAGAAGTCGCATCGATCGCTTCGCGGCGTGCACGCGGATGTCGCTTTCGGTCGTGCTCACGTAAGGCTCCCTCGTCGATTCGTAACGTCTTGTCGAATGAACGCGGGGGAGTATAGCGCTCGACACGACGGCATCGAGCAGGACCGGCGCCTCGGCTCGCGGATCGGTCCCCGGGGGGCGGCGCGCGATGGGTCGCCGCCGGGGAGCGCGGCGCCGCCGTCCCACTGGGCGCGAGCGGCGTGTCGGCCCGATCTCGTTTCCCGCATACCTCGGCGGCTTGACTGGAAACAGACCCGGACCCACGCTATCACTCGCGGTATGTTTGCATGATGCGGAGCGCCGAACGAATGCGTTCTCGAGCGAAAAAGACTCCGCCGCTCGCGCCGGGCGACCGGTTGACTCGCGACGAGTTCGAGCGCCGCTTCGACGCGACGCCTGGGCTCAAGAAGGCGGAGCTCCTCGACGGGATCGTGCACGTGCCGCCCCCGGTCTCTCACGAATACCACAGCGCACCCGACGCGCGCCTTCTGACCGTCCTCGGCGTGTATCAGGCCGCAACGCCGCACACTCTGTTCGGCGGCAACGGTTCGCTCCGGCTCGACGCGAGCAACATGCCGCAACCGGACGCCTACCTCATGATCGCGCCGAATGCCGGGGGGCAAGCACTGATCGATGCCGACGGTTACGTTGCCGGCGCACCCGAGCTCATCGCGGAGGTCGCCGCCAGCAGCGCGAGCTACGACTTGCACGTCAAGATGGATGTGTACGCTCGCCATGGGGTGCGCGAATACGTTGTTTGGCGGACGTACGACGCCGAGATCGACTATTTCGTGCTGCGCGAGAACAGGTACGAGCGCATCGGCGGCGACGAGGAAGGCGTCTGGCGAAGCGAGTCGTTCCCGGGTCTTGCGCTTGCGTCGCGTCCGCTTCTCGAAGGCGACTTAGGCCAGGCGCTTGCGGTGTTGCGCGAGGGGATCGCTTCGCCCGAGCACGGGGCGTTTGTCGCCCGCTTGCGGGAACGCGCGCGGTCGTAAAAGCCGCTTCGCGCGTCCGAGGTCCAGCTAGTTTTCCGAGCTCAGGTCTTCAACGGACCCGCGGCCTTATAGGCACTGAGGATGATCCCGGACGGCATTGCGTTCGCGCCGACGAGCTCGAACGAGCGTGCCGGGGTGCCTTCCGCGAAGAAGCGTTTTCCGGTGCCGAGCAGTACCGGATAGACGATCAGCAGGACTTCATCCGCCAGCCCGTGCTCGAGCAGCGTGGACGTCAGCGTCGCGCTGCCCGATAGGACGAGGTTCGGGCCGTCCTGCGACTTGATGCGGCGAACGCCTTCGACGAAGTCCGGTCCTACGGCCTCGGCCGGCCCCCATTCGAGACTTTCCGGACGGTGGGTAACGACGTATTTCGTCGCCGCATTGAGGCGGTCCGCAATCGGACTGCTCGGCGCCTTCGGCCAGTAGCCCGACCAGCTATCGTAGGTGCGGCGGCCGAGCAGCAGATCGAAGCTTTCACCATAAGCGGCGAGAACTGCGTCCCGGCCGGCGGCGGTCCGATAGGGCGCGGTCCAGTCGCCGTAAGGGAAATCGCCGTCTTCGCCGGAGACCTGGATCACGCCGTCCAGCGAGATGTGTTCGGCGACCTTGAGCGTTCTCATTCGAGTCTCCTTGTTCCGGGGCTCGGACACCGACGTGGCGACATCAAGCGATAGGTCGTTCGGCGAACGTCGATCGAGCGCGGCCGCACGCCGCGCTAACTAAGGGCTATGCGTTCGCCTCGAGGCGCGCGAAGGCCTCCATAATCCGCGGCGCCGCGGCGGGACGGGAGTACATCGCCTCCATGTAGTCGGTGACACGCGGGAAGTCGTCCAGCAGCTGCAGCAAATTCGCCCAGTCCAGCGTGTACGCGACCACGGGGTCCGCGACGCTGAAGCGGTCGCCGGCGACGAATTCGTTCGCGCGCAGTTGCGCGTCGAGCACGGGAACCATCGAGCGAAAGTCTTCCCGCGCGAGCGCGATATCCGCCGGCAGGCGCTTGTCCTCCGGGTACAGCCTGGTATGGCGCGTAATGCGCCAAAGCGGCTGCTCGAGCTCGGTGACCGCGAACAGCATCCAGCGGTAGACCTGAGCGCGCGCATCGAGATCGCCCGGTAGGAGCCCTTTGTCCGCGTACTTCTCGCCGAGGTAGAGCGCGATCGCGGCGGACTCCGTGAGGACCAGATCGCCGTCGATGAGGGCCGGGACCTTGCCGGCCGGGTTGATCGCGAGAAAATCGGCCCGGCGGTGCTCGCCGGCCGGCAGAGTCACGCGCACCGGCTCGAAGTCGACGCCGAGCTCCTGGAGGATCCAGCGCACGCGGATCGAGCGGGTTGGGGGAAATTCGTATAGCTTCATCGTCGCCTCCTTAGCGTGGCGCTTGCGGCGCCGCCTTCCGACCCCTAAGGGAAGTCGCGATCGTCGGCCCCCAGCGGGTGATGTTTTCGATCTTTCATTTCCGTGTCGTGCGAGGAAGCCGGAAATCGACAGTCGACTCGAAAAAGATCGCATCGGTAGGTTGCGATCCCGACCACGGTCTCCGCCAGATGGGGACCGTGCTGAGGCTTGTGAGAGGTCGAGTGGAGTCGGCGCCGTGCTCTCGAAGGCAGCGTCCTAACACGTCGCGCCCTTTCGCCGGCGAGCCCGCGTGCCGCCTTGGTAGAGAAGGTTGACCCACTATGTTTCTTGTTGGACTATCTCAACATGCCGGTCAAGCCCGTCCAAATCTCGCTCGACATCGACCTCCTCCGCAGACTCGACGCCGATCCGGAAGCGCGCGAGAAAGGACGATCGGCTGTCGTGCGCAACGCTGTCGAGCTCTATCTCACCGTTAAGGAACGCGGTGAGCTCGATGCTCGCATCGCGCGTGCCTACGAGGGCGAGGCGGATTCCATGCTCGACGAAGTCAGAGAGCTCATCGGCGCGCAAGAATGGCCCGAGCGAGGTCG
Source organism: Gammaproteobacteria bacterium (assembly GCA_035760685.1). Lineage (GTDB taxonomy): Bacteria > Pseudomonadota > Gammaproteobacteria > Steroidobacterales > Rariloculaceae > ZC4RG20. Next base: position 21,353 of record DASTSM010000117.1, read on the forward strand.
AGGTGGGAACGGTCGAAGGGCTCAAGAAGACTTCGGCGGTTAATCTGTGCAACATCTTCACGGTCGAGAAACAGCGCTTGCGGACGTTCGTGGGTACTGTCGCGCCGGCGAAGATGCGCGAAGTTTGCCGAGCCTTGCTCGTCGCAACCGGGTGCGACTGAACCGGCGCCTCTACTCCCAGCGTAGCGCTTCCATCGGGTCGGTACGTGCCGCGCGCCGAGCGGGCACGAGCGCGGCGGCCAGCGCGACCGCGGCCAGAAGCACCGCGGCGCCGGCGAACACGAGCGGGTCGAGCGGCGCGACGCCGTAGAGCTGGCTCGCGAGCACTCGGCTCAGCGCCATCGCGCCCGCGACCCCGACCGCCAAACCGATCCCGGCCAGCCGGATCGCATCGCGGGCCACGAGGCCGAGCACCTCGCCCGTGCGCGCGCCGAGCGCGATGCGCACGCCGAACTCCCGCGTGCGCTGCGCCGTCCCGTACGCGATGACGCCGTAGAGGCCGACGGCGCCGAGCAGCAGCGCGAGCAGGCCGAAGCCGGAGAGCAGGGCGGTCAGCAGGCGCGGCCGGGCGATCGAGTCCGCCGTGACCTGCGCGAGCGGCTCGACCTCAGAGACGGCGACGTCCTTATCGATGGCGCGGACTGCCTCGCGAATGGGTGCGGCGAGCCGCGCGGGGTCGCCCGCGGTCCTCACCATTAGCGTCATCGCACCCATCGGCCGCTGCGCATGCGCCCGATACATCTGCGGTCTCGCCGGCCCGGCGAGCGTCGTGTCCTTGGTGTCGCCGACGACGCCGATGATCGTGGCCCAGTCGTTGCCCTCGAAGAGTGTGCGAACTCGCCGGCCGACGGGGTTCTCGCTAGGGAAGTAGCGCGTGGCGGCAGTCTCGTTGATGAGGGCCACGCGCTCGCCATCCTCGCGGTCCCGCTCGTCGAAGAGCCGGCCGCGCAGTAGCGGGATGCGCAGCGCCTCGAAGTAACCCGGCGTCGCGACGCGCCAGTCGATTCCGCGCGGCGGCTCTCCGTTCGCGAGCGGAGCCCCTTCGATCGTTAGGGGGCCGACCCAGTTGCTGCCGCCGAGCGGCAACAGGTGGATTCCGCCCGCGCTCTGCACACCCGGCAGCGCGTCCACGCGCTCGAGCAGCTCGCGCCAGAACCGGCGATTGGCCGCGTCGTCGTAAGTCGCGGAGGGCGTGGATACGTGCACGGAAAGAACGCCGGCGCCGGCGAACCCCGGATCCACGCCGCAGAGATTCGCGAAGGTGCGGATCATGAGCCCGGCGCCGACCGCGAGCACGAGCGCGAGCGCGAACTCGGCCACGACGAGCGTGCCCAGCACGCGCCGCCGCGCGTGCCGTGCGCCCGCCGTGCTGCGGTCGAGGAGTGCCGCGTGGAGATTCGCGCGCGTAGCGCCGAACGCCGGGAAGAGACCCGCGAGGACGGCGGCAAGCAGGACGGCGAAGGCGGCGAACGCGAGCACGCGAACGTCGACTCGGATATCGGCCGCACCGATGAGGTCGGCCGGAAGCGCCGCGCGGAGCAGCCCGCTGCCCCACACCGCGGTCAGGATGCCGGCCGCGCCGCCGATCGCGGCAATGGCGAGGCTCTCCGTCAGGAGTTGGCGCGCAATGCGGCTCCGCCCGGCGCCGAGCGCGGTCCGGATCGCAAGCTCCCGCTCGCGGACGGCGGCGCGCGTCAAAAGCAGGTTCGCGACGTTCGCGCAGGCAATCAGCAGCACGAATCCGACCGCCCCGAGCAGGAGCAGCAGGACGGGCCGGACGGGGCCGACGAGCGCCTCGCGCAGCGGCACGACGCGAGCGCTGGCTCGGGCCGCGTTCTCGTCGCAACCGGGGCGTTCGGCGCACAGCGCGGCAACCGTCGCTTGGAGCTCGCGCGCCGCGGTCGCTCCACGCGCGCCCGGCGTCAACCGCCCGAGGAGCAGCAGATAGGGAGTGGTGTAGTCCGGGCCGGCGGGATCGAGGGGATTCGCAGCCCAAACGTCCACCGATGCAGTCGGGAACGCGAAGTCGGGCGGCATTACGCCCACGACGCGAGTCGGGCCGCCGCCGCTGCCTTGGCTCAATTGCAGGATCCGGCCCAGGATCTGCGGATCGCCGCCGAAGCGCCGCTGCCAAAAGCCGTAGCTCAACACCGCGACCGGCTCGGCGCCGGGCGCGCTGTCCGTCGGGTGCAGCGTGCGGCCCAGGAGCGGGCGAGCGCCGAGGACGTCGAACAGGTTGCCCGTGGCCCTCACGGCGGGCAGCTGCTCCG
>DASTSM010000118.1:0-6068 GCA_035760685.1 Gammaproteobacteria bacterium
CTGATCCGCGTCCTGCGGCGTGTAGAGCTGACCGACCGCGGAATAAATGCCGACCTGCCGGAACATGCCTTCCATGCCGAAGGTCCGCGCCTCGTCCGGCACGATCGGCACGACGCGCGGGCCGAGGGCCTTGTCGCGCACGAGCGCCGAGAGGATGCGCACGAAGGCCATCGTCGTCGAGATCTCGCGATCGCCCGTGCCCTCGAGCTGGGAGCGGAAGAGGTCGAGGCCCGGCACGTCGAGCGGCTCGGCCTTCGGTCTTCGGACCGGCAGGAATCCGCCGAGCTCCTGGCGCCGCGCCTTCATGTAGCGGATCTCTTCGCTGTCCTCCGCCGGCTTGTAGTACGGGAGCTCGGCGATCTCCTCGTCCGAGATCGGAATGTTGAAGCGGTCGCGAAACGCCTTGAGGTCGTCGTCGTCGAGCTTCTTCTTCTGGTGCGTGATGTTTTGGCCCTCGCCGGCCGCACCCATGCCGTAGCCCTTGACGGTCTTCGCGAGAATCACGGTCGGCCGCCCCTCGTGGCGCACGGCCGCGTCATAGGCGGCATAAACCTTGACGGCGTCGTGGCCTCCTCGATTCAGGCGGTAGATGTCGTCGTCGGACATGTTGGCGACCATGGCCTTGAGCTCGGGATCTCGCCCGAAGAAGTGCTCGCGCGTGTAAGCGCCGCCCTTCGCCTTGAAGCTCTGATACTCGCCGTCGACGCACTCTTCCATCGTCCTGCGCAGGACGCCGTGCGTGTCCTTCGCGAGCAGCGGATCCCAGCGCGAGCCCCAGATGACCTTGATGACGTTCCAGCCCGTGCCGCGGAACGCGGCCTCGAGCTCTTGAATGATCTTGCCGTTGCCGCGCACGGGGCCGTCGAGGCGCTGCAGGTTGCAGTTCACGACGAAGATCAGGTTGTCGAGCTTCTCGCGCACGGGCATCGAGATCGCGCCGAGGGACTCCGGCTCGTCGGTCTCGCCGTCGCCGAGGAAGCACCAGACCTTCCGATCCTGCGTGGGCAGGATGCCGCGGTTCTCGAGATAGCGCATGAAGCGCGCCTGATACATCGCCATCATGGGCCCCAAGCCCATCGAGACGCTCGGGAACTGCCAGAACTCGGGCATGAGCCACGGATGCGGATACGACGACAGGCCCGGCCCCGTGACCTCCTGGCGGAAGTAGTTGAGGTTCTCCTCGGTCAGGCGGCCCTCGAGATAAGCGCGGGCATAGATGCCCGGCGACGAGTGGCCCTGGAAGTAGACGAGATCGCCGCCGTGCTCCGCCGTCGGAGCGCGCCAGAAATGATTGAAGCCGACCTCGTAGAGCGTCGCCGACGACGCGTAGCTCGCGATGTGCCCGCCGTACTCCGAGCTCTTGCGGTTTGCATGCACGACCATGGCCATCGCGTTCCAGCGAATGTACGCCTCGACGCGGCGCTCGATCGCGCGATCGCCGCGATACTCGGGCTGCTGGCCGACGGGAATCGTATTCAGGTAGGCGGTATTCGGGCTGTACGGCAAATACGCGCCCGAGCGGCGCGCGTGATCGATCATCGACTCGAGCAGAAAGTGGGCGCGATCGGGACCGTACACTCTGAGCACGGAATCGATCGATTCAAGCCATTCCTGGGTCTCTTCGGGATCGACGTCGTCGACGGCTCTCCGAAACGTGGGAAGCGGTCGTGCAGTTGCCATGATGCTCCTGTCTTCGCTCTCTCACGGGGGAAATTCAACGAGTTGCCCGTGAATCTGCGCAGTGCTCCTGCTACGATGCCGGGCCCTTGGCTCTGAAGCGCGTGCGAGAGCGGCGCTATGATCTAAGTTTGCCCAAGGCCGGTCAAGGCAAGCCGAATGATTGATTTACCCGAATTCGCACCGTTGAAAATCCATCAGAGCGCACGCCCCTTGGCCGAGTCTCAGCTGAATGCGTTGGACCACTTGGCCATCGTCTTGCCGAAAGATCCGCCGCAGTCCTCGTTCGCGCCGTTGCCGCAAGGCCCGCAGCTCCAGAAGCTGCTCGCGCGCGCCGCCGGGCAGGGAGCAAGCCGAGTCTCGTCCCGCCTATCCAATTCGCGTGCCACGGGAATCACCGCCGCGACCGTGGAGGGCAAGACCGCTTTCGGAGCCCTGACCTGGGCACGGGAAGTCGTGGCCGATTGCCTCCGCGAGCGCCCCGCGTCGCTCGGCGTCGTCGCCCTCGGCCTCGAGGACGACGCGCGATCCGCGACGCTCCAGCGGCTCGTCGCGGCGGCGGCCGCCGCCGCCTTCAAGCTGCCGTCGTTCAAGACGGACGAGCATCCGCGGCCGATCGATCTCGAATCCCTGACGCTGCTCGACGTCAAGCCGCGCGTCGACCTCGAGTCCGTTCAAGCCGCGGCCCTCGGCAACAACATCGCACGCTGGTTCACGGCCTTGCCGGCCAACGTGCTGACGGCGGCGGCCTACCGGTCCGCCGTGGAGCAGATCGCGAAACGCTACGAGCTCGCCTGCAAGTTCCTCGGCGAGAAGGATCTCGAGAGGCTCGGCGCCGGCGCTTTCCTCGCGGTCGCCCAGGGCAACGCGCAGCGCGACGCGGGCATGCTGCGCCTCAGCTACCGGCCGAACGAGCAGCGTCATCCCGATCTCACGCTGATCGGCAAAGGCGTCCTCTTCGACAGCGGCGGCACGAACCTGAAGCCGTTCAAGAGCATGTTGGACATGCACACGGACATGCAGGGCAGCGCCGTCGCGCTCGGCACGCTCGTCGCGCTCGCCGAGCTCGAGGTGCCGTACGCGATCGACGCCTGGCTCGCCCTCACGGAGAATCGGTTGTCGGCGTCGGCGTACAAGCCCCAGGACGTCGTTCACGCCGCGAACGGCACGAGCATTCACGTCATTCACACGGACGCCGAAGGGCGCATGGTGCTCGCCGACGCGCTCGCGCTCGCGGCGCGCGAAGAGCCGAAGCTCATGATCGACTACGCGACGATGACGGGCAGCTGCATCTCCGCGCTGACGCAGCGCTACTCCGGCGTCTTCAGCAACCGCGAGCCCGCCAACCGGCTCATGCTCGACGCCGGCGCCGCGTCTGGAGAACGCGTCTGGCCCTTTCCGATGGACGAGGACTTCGATCAGCTGCTGCGCAGCGACATCGCGGACATCAAGCAGTGCGCGGTCGAGGGCGACGGCGATCACATCCTCGGCGCCCGGTTCCTGAGCCGCTTCGTGCCGCGCTCGATTCCGTGGATCCATCTCGACTTGAGCGCCGGGGAGCACAAGAGCGGCCTCGCGCACGTGCCGACCGACATCACGGGCTTCGGCGTGCGGCTCACGCTCGAGCTCTTGCGCTCCGGAACGCCGGCGGAGATCGCCGAGAAGCTGTCCGCATGAGCGGCGAAGAATCGACGCTCGAGCCCGCCGAAAGTGCCGGCGATCGCGCGGCGCCTCCGTCGCCGATCGCGGCGCGGTTCCGCGGTTTCCTGCCCGTCGTCGTCGACGTCGAGACGGGCGGCTTCAACTCCGGCACGGACGCCCTGCTCGAGATCGCGGCCATCCTTCTGCGACTCAACGAAGCGGGAGATCTAGAGCTCGGCGAGAAGCTGCGCTTGCTCGTGAAGCCGTTTCCGGGCTCCCGGCTCGAGCCGGCGTCGCTCGAGATCACGGGCATCGACCCGTATCACCCGCTGCGCCCGGCCATGGACGAGGAGGACGCCCTGCGCCGCCTGTTTCACGAGATCCGCAAGGAGGTCAAGCAGCACGGCTGCACCCGAGCGATTCTCGTCGGCCACAATTCATCCTTCGACCTGCAGTTCCTGAACGCCGCGGTCGCGCGCACGAACGTGAAGCGCAATCCCTTCCATCCGTTCTCGAGCTTCGACACGGCGACGCTCGCCGGCGTCGCATTCGGCCAGACGGTGCTCGGCCGAGCCGTCGAGGCCGCGGGGCTCGCGTGGGACGAAGCGCGCGCGCACTCCGCGCTCTACGACGCCGAGATGGCCGCGCTGCTCTTCTGCGAGGTCGTGAACCGCTTTCGCCCGGTCTTCGAGTCGGCGACGCCGGACGCCTAACGAAAATTGGGGTCAGACCCCATTTTCCGAGAGAAAAATGGGGTCTGACCCCAATTTTCGCCGGCCGGGGTTTGGAAAACGTCTCAGGTCTCGAGCGCGTTCTGCTCCGCGAGCAGCTGCTGAAGCTCGCCCGATTGATACATCTCGAGGGCGATGTCGCAGCCGCCGACGAGCTCGCCGTTCACGTAGAGCTGCGGGAACGTGGGCCAGCTCGAATACGCCTTGAGGCCCTCGCGGAGCTCCTGATCCTCGAGGATGTTGACGTAGGCGAACTTGGCGCCGAGCGAGCGCAATGCGCCGACCGTGCGAGCCGAGAACCCGCATTGCGGGAAGTCCGGCGTGCCTTTCATGTAGAGCAGGACCGGGAACTCGGAAAGCTGCTTTTTGATGCGCTCGTTGACGTCCATTCGATCGATCTCCTCGCGCGTCGTGAGAGGCGTTCGTCGTTGAACTGCCTTGACGCGTCGCCTATTCTTCTAGACTCCCTCGGCCGGGGCAAGTGCCCGCAAAAAACGTGCTGCGGGCCGACGCTTTTTCGAATAATTCATAACAAGGCGCGTAATCCAAAGGCGGGCTCATGAATCCTTTGCGCAGCATCGGCGGCACGATCGGCGCGGGCGTCGTCCTGGCCGTCGTGATCGGCCTCGTCACGATGGGCGTCGAGTTCAACGTCGCGAGCTTCATCGTCTGGCTCCATGTGCTCGGCGGCATCGTGTGGATCGGCCTCCTCTACTACTTCAACTTCGTGCAGGCGCCTGCGCTCGCGGCGGCCGCGGCAGACGCGGGCGGTCCGGGCGGCAGCGGCATCACGAAATACGTCGCGCCGCGCGCGCTCGCGTGGTTTCGCTGGGGGGCCGTCTTCACCTGGCTCACGGGCGCCGGCTATCTCGGCCACATGAAGATCCTGCCCGACGCGTTCGCGCTCGGCTTCCTGACGGGATCCGCGGCCGACCGCGTGATCGGCGTCGGCGCCTGGCTCGGGACGATCATGCTGTTCAACGTTTGGGTGCTCATCTGGCCGAGCCAGAAGAAGCTTCTCGGCATGGTCGAGGCGACGGCCGACGAGATCGCGCGGGCGCGGCGCACGGCGTTCCTCGCATCGCGCGTGAACACCGTGCTCTCGGTGCCGCTCGTCATGAGCATGGTCGGATACGGGCACGGCGGGTTCTTCATCTAGTACACTGTGCGCGCTCGAGGCGGTCCCAGCTTCGATTTGCGAAAGGGAGACCCATGAGTCCCGAGCCTTCCTCTTCCCGGCCCATGCGACGGAGGCCCGCCCGCATCATGCCCGCCATCGCCCTGCCGCGCGATATCGCCGCCACCGTGGCCCATGCGCTCGCCGAGGATATCGGCAGCGGCGACGTGACGGCCGCTCTCGTGCCGCCCGAGGCGCGAGCGCGAGCACAGGTCACGTTGCGCGAGCCGGCCACGCTGTGCGGGACGGCCTGGTTCGACGAAGTCTTTCGCCAAATCGATCCGGCCATCGCCGTCGCGTGGCGCTTCGACGACGGCGAGGACGTCGACGCCGACACCGTCGTTTGCGAGGTGACGGGCCCGGCGCGCGGCATCTTGACCGGCGAACGGACGGCGCTGAACTTCCTCCAGACGCTCTCCGGTACCGCGACGGCGGCGCGGCGCTACGCCGAGGCCGCCACGGGCACGGCCTCCCGCGTGCTCGACACCCGCAAGACGCTGCCCGGGCTTCGCACGGCGCAGAAATACGCGGTCCGCTGCGGAGGCGCAACGAACCACCGGCTCGGGCTCTTCGATGCCGTGCTCATCAAGGAGAACCACATCGCCGCCGCCGGGGGCATCGCCTCGGCCGTCCGGCTCGCACGGGCGCGCGTGGGCCCGCTCATGATCGAGGTCGAGGTCGAGAGCTTGGACGAGCTGCGCGAGGCCCTCGCGACGGACGCGGACCGGATCATGCTCGACGACTTCTCCCTCGACGACATGCGCCGGGCCGTAGCCCTCCGCGACGCCGCTGCCGCCTCGGGCGACCCCGCCGCAAAGCGCAAGGAGCTCGAGGCATCCGGC
>DASTSM010000119.1:0-12194 GCA_035760685.1 Gammaproteobacteria bacterium
GCGTCGAGCGTCAGCGCGGCGGGCAGCCGGCCCGCGAACGCGTAGTCGAGGCTCGCGAGGAAGCCGAGGTGCACGTAGTCGATGTCGCCCATGCGCGGCGGTATCCACTGCGTCATCTCGATCGGGAACGACACGAGAAGAAAGACGTACGCGACCATCGCCGGATTGAAAAGATTCTTGCCGAGCCCGCCGTAGAGCTGCTTCGCGAGGCAGATCGCGACGAACGCGCCGAGCGCCGGGATCCACCACGGCAGGAGCGGCGGCAGGGCGAACGACAGCAGCGCCGCCGTGACGAGAGCGCTACCGTCGAGCAGCGACCGCCGCAGGGGCCGGCCGCGGAGCTTGAGCATGGCGGCTTCGGTCAGCAGTGCAAACAGCACGGCGATCGTGAAGTTGATCAGGAGGCCCCAGCCGAAGAACCACGTGTAGACGATCGCGGCCGGCGCGAGCGCGTAGAGCACGTGCCGCATGACGCGCGGCACGCTCGTGACCGGCGCCGCGTGCGGCGCTGCTGCCGTCCGAAACTCCACGCCGCTCCTCGACTAAATGGGGTCCGACCCCATTTTCTCTCTCACTTGGATCCTTCGCGCCTGCGCTGCCTCGCGCGCTCGACGGCGGCGCGAATGGCCTCTTGACGGTGCTCGTCGCCGCGAACGGCGCTTCTGAGATCCTCTTGCGCTTCGCGGACCTTCGATTCGAGCGCCTCGAGCCGGCGCTCCCGCGACGCGTGCCGGCGCTCGGCCGCCTCCGACAGCGCCAAGCGCCGCTCGTGCAGCGCGGTCTCGTGCTTCGCGACTCGAAAATGCTCCGTCAGCGAGATGTGGCTCGGGCAGGCGACGTCGCAGCAGCCGCATTCGATGCAGTCGTCGAGGCCGAGGTCCGCGAGGCCGCCGAAATCGCGCGCGAGCGCGGCGAAATAGATCTCTTGCGGCAGCAGGCGAGCCGGGCATACGTTCGCGCAGTCTCCGCAGCGGATGCAGGCCCATTCGTCGGCGCTCTGCCTGATCTCGACCGCGGTCGCGGCGATCACGCAGCTCGTCGCCTTGGTGACGGGCACGCCGTCGTTCGGCAGCGCGTATCCCATCATGCTGCCGCCGTGGATCAGGCGCACGACTTCGTTGCGATAGCCGCCGCAGCGCTCGATGAGATCGGCGATCGGCGTGCCGATCGGCACTTCGAGATTCTGTCGGTGCCCGACGCCGCCGCCCGTCACCGTGACGATCCTCGAGACGAGCGGCTCGGCGTGCATCGCGAGCCGGGCGAGCGCATAGGCGGTCCCGACGTTGTGACAGACGTAGCCGATCGCGTTCGGGTACCGTCCGCTCGGGACTTCCTCGCCGGTCAGGAGCTGGATGAGCTGCCGCTCGCCGCCCGCCGGGTAGACCGTCGGCACGCCCGCGAGCCGGAGGCGCGGGTCGCCCGACACGCGCGCCGCGGCCCCGACGGCCTCGAGCGCCTTCGGCTTGTCGCGCTCGATCGCGATGATGCATTCGGACGCGGACGTGAGATCCGCGAGCAGCAAGGCGCCGGCCACGATCTGCTCGGGCGCCTCGCGCATGAGCAGATCGTCGCAGCTGATATAGGGCTCGCATTCCGCGCCGTTCACGATGACCGCCCTCGAGGAGCCGGCCGCGGCGAGCTTCGCGGCCGTCGGAAACACCGCGCCGCCGAGTCCCGCGAGCCCGCCTTGCGCGATGCGCTCGAGCTGTGCGGCCCGGTCGGCGGGCCAGCCAGCCTCGGCGACGGTCGCGGCGCGATCTTCGCCGTCGGTCTCGACGACGACGCAGAGCGACGCGTGCAGGCCTGTGCCCGTCGGCACGAGCCGTTCCTCGATCGCCGTCACGGTGCCCGAGCTCGAAGCGTGCACGGCCGCGGAAGGCGAGGGACCCGGTTTCCCCACGAGCTCGCCTTTCGCGACCCGCTGGCCGACGGCGACGACGGGCTCTGCGGCGTTGCCCGCGTGCTGATGCATCGCGAGGACGAGCCGCGGCGGCACGAAGCCGCGCACGATCGGGCCCGCCGTCGAAGCGGTTTTGTTCGCGGCGAGCCGGAGGCCGCCGACGAGGTGCCGATTCAACGTGATCTCAAGCACCGCGCGGCACCAGGCGAATGCAGTCCACGGGACACGACGGGAGGCAGAGCTCGCAGCCCGTGCATTCGGCCGCGATGACGGTGTGCATCATGTGCGGGACGCCGACGATGGCGTCGACGGGACACGCACGCGCGCAGAGGTTGCAGCCGATGCAGACCCGCTCGTCGACGCGCGCGACGCGCTCCATGCTGGCGCGGCCGAGCGATTCGTCGAGGGGGACCTCGTCGCGTCCGAGCAGCGCGGCCAGCGCCTTGATCGTGGACGCGCCGCCCGGCGGACAGCGGTTGATCTCGGCCGTGCCGTCCGCGATCGCCTGCGCGTACGGTCGGCAGCCGGGGTAGCCGCATTGTGCGCACTGGATGCGCGGCAGGCATTGCTCCACGCGCTCGACGAGATCGTCGCCTTCCTCGGGCAACAGACGGCCGGCGAAGACGAGGACGGCCGCAAGCGCCACGGCCAAGCCGGCCAGCACCAGGACCCCCGTGAGCATGGTTTCACCTAGAGCCGGGCGAACCCGGAGAACCCGAGGAACGCGAGCGACATGATGCCCGCCGTCACGAGCGCAATCGCATTGCCGCGAAACGGCCGCGGCACGTCCGCATGCTCGAGCCGCTCGCGCAGCCCGCCGAGCATCGCGAGCACGAGGCCGAAGCCGAGCGCGGCGCCGGCGCCGTAGAAGAGCGCCGCTACGAGGCTTCGGTTGGCCGTCGAGTTCAGCAGCGCGACCCCGAGCACGGCGCAATTGCTCGCGATCAACGGGATGTAGAGGCCGAGCACGCGGTTCAAGGTCGGCGAGAGGCGGCGCACGAGGATCTCCGCGAGCTGCACGGCGGCGCCGATGACCAGAATGAAGGCGACGAGGCGCAGGTACTCGAGATCGAACGGCGCGAGCAGCCAGCGATCGACGAGATACGCGAGGCCCGACGCCGTCGTCAGCACGAGACCCGTCGCGAGCGCGAGGCCGACGGCGCCCTCGAGCCGCCGCGAAGCGCCCATGAAGGGGCAGAGCCCCAAGAACTGCACGAGCACGAAGTTGTTGACGAGCGCGGCCGCGACGAGGATGAGGACAAGCTGCATCGGTTAGCTCACCTTCATGCCGGGTTTCGCGCCTTGGTCGGGCACGACCACGAAGGGACCTTCGTCGCCGCCGCTCGCGGCAAGGATCATCCCTTCGGACGTGCCGAACCGCATCTTGCGCGGCTTCAAGTTCGCGACGAGCACGACGAGCCGGCCTTCGAGCGCGGCCGGGTCGTAGCTGCGCCGAATTCCGGCGAAGACCGTGCGGCGCTCCGTTCCCGCGTCGAGCGTGAGCTTCAAGAGCTTGTCGGCGCCTTCGACGTAAGCCGCTTCGAGCACGCGCGCGACTCGAAGATCGAGCTTCGCGAAGAGCTCGATGTCGATCTGCTCGGCCGCGGACGCGTTTTCGTTCGAAGCGCCCGCTGCCGGCTTTTCGCTCGAAACGGCCGCGGCCGGCTTTTCGCTCGAAGCGGCCGGGGCTGCCTTTTCGCTCGATGCGGCCCCCGCCGGCTTCTCGGGCCCGCGCGTTTCCTCGAGGATCGCGTCGACGGCCGCCATGTCGATGCGCGCGAGCAGCGGCTCGAACTTCGCGATGCGATGCCCGAGCAAGGGCCGCGCCGCGTCGTCCCAGGTCAGCGGATCGACCCGAAGGAACCGCTCGGCGCGCTCGGCGACGGCCGGGATCACGGGCTTCAGGTACACCATGAGCACCTTGAAGAGGTTGAGCCCTTGCGTGCAGACCGCGACGGCGGCCGCGGCGTCGCCGCCCGGCTTGGCCTTGAGCCACGGCTTCTCGTCGTCGATGTACTGGTTGGCCTCGTCGGCGAGGGCCATGATGCGCCGCATGGCCCGTGCGTAGTTGCGCGCCTCCAAGTCCTCGGCGATCGGGGCTGACGCGTCCACGAGCTGCTGGAAGAGCGCGGGCCGCGGCAGCGCGTCGCCGAGCAGACCGCCGTTCAGCCGCTCGATGAATCCGGCGCAGCGGCTCGCGATGTTCACGAGCTTGCCGACGAGATCCGCGTTCACTCGCGCGACGAAGTCCTTGAAGCTCAAGTCGATGTCGTCGACGTTCGGCCCGAGCTTCGTCGCGAAGTAGTAGCGCAGGTAGTCCGGATCGACGTGCCGCGCGAACGTCGCGGCCGTAATGAACGTGCCGCGCCGCTTCGACATCTTTTGCCCGTCCACGGTCAGGAAGCCGTGCACGAACACGCCCGACGGCCGGCGGAAGCCGGCGCCGCCGAGCACGGCGGGCCAGAACAGCGTGTGGAAGTAAACGATGTCCTTGCCGATGAAGTGATAGAGCTCGGCGCGGCTCTCGGGCCCCCAGAACTCGTCGAAGTCGAGGCCCGTCCGCCGCGCGAGGTTCAGGAAGCTCGCGAGGTAGCCGATCGGCGCGTCGAACCAGACATAGAAAAACTTGCCGGGCTCGCCCGGGATCTCGAAGCCGAAATAGGGCGGATCGCGCGAGATGTCCCAGTCCTCGAGACCGGCCCGGAACCATTCGTCGAGCTTTCGGACCATGACCTCGTCGACGTGCGCGGCCACCCACTGGCGAAGCTCGGCCTCGAACTCGCTCAAGCGGAAAAAGAGGTGCTCCGACTCGCGCTCGCTCGGCACGGTGCCCGAGACGACGGATACGGCGTCCTTTAGCTCGAGCGGCGAGTACGTGCTGCCGCAGTTCTCGCACGAGTCGCCGTACTGATCGGGCGTCCCGCAGATGGGGCACGTGCCGCGCACGTACCGGTCGGGCAGGAACATCTGCTTGGCCTCGTCGTAGGCCTGCTTGATGACCTCGCGGCGTATGTGCCCGGCGTCGCGGAGGCGGAGGTAAATCTGCTCGGTCAGCTCCCGGTTCTCGGGGGCATGGGTCGTCAAGTAGTTGTCGACGCTGATCCGGTAGGTCTCGAAGTCCCGGCGGTGCTCGGCGCTCACCCGGTCGATGAGCGCTTCGGGCGAGACGCCTTCCTGCTCGGCCCGCAGCATCGTCGGCGTGCCGTGGGCGTCGCTAGCGCAGACGTAATAGCAGCGATGCCCCCTCGAGCGCTGAAACCTGACCCAGACGTCGGTCTGCACGTACTCGACGAAATGGCCGAGGTGCAGCGAATTGTTCGCGTAGGGCAACGCGCTCGTGACGAGCAGGGTTCTCTTCTCGATCAACCGCGGGACTCCGATGACGAGCGCTCATTATGCCATCGGGAAAATGGGGTCAGACCCCGATTTTCGGAAAATGGGGTCTGACCCCATTTTTCGTCAGGCGATCTCTTTGACGGCCTCGAACTTGCTCTTGTCGAAGGCCTGGAGGTAGGCCTCTTGGCCCGAGATCGTGCCGGCGTCGAGCAGCTTCTTGAGGGTGCCGTCCATCGTGCACATGCCGACGCCACCGCTCGACTGGAGGACGTTCTCGAGCTGCTCGAGCTTGCCCTGGCGGATCAGGTTGGCGACGGCGGGGGTGTTGATGAGGATCTCGAGCGCCGCGACGCGGCCCGAGCCGTCCTTCTTCTTGAGCAGCTGCTGCGAGACGACGCCGCGCAGCGACGTCGAGAGCATGTTGCGCACGTGATCCTGCTTGTCCGCTGGGAAGATGTTCACGATGCGGTCGATCGTCGCGGCGGCGCCGTTCGTGTGCAGCGTGCCCATGACGAGAACGCCCATCTCTGCGGCCGTCATCGCGATGCTCATCGTCTCGAGATCGCGCATTTCGCCGACGAGGATCGCGTCGGGGTCCTCGCGCAACGCCGAATGCAGCGCCGCCGAGAACGACGGGCTGTGCAAGCCCACCTCGCGCTGGCTGATCAGGCAGAGCTTGCGCTCGTGGACGAACTCGATCGGGTCCTCGATCGTGAGGATGTGGCCCTTCAAGCGATCGTTGATGGCGTCGATCATGGCCGCGAGCGTCGTCGACTTGCCGGACCCGGTCTTCCCGGTCACGAGAATCATGCCCCGGTTCGCGCGCGTGAGCTGCTCGAGCGCGGGCGGCATGTTGAGCTGCTCGAGCGTCAGGGCCTTCGACGGGATGCCCCGGAAGACGGCCCCGATCCCGTTCAAGTGGCGAAACACGTTGACGCGGAAGCGCGCGACGTCCGGGATCGTATGCGCGAAGTCCGCGGAGTCGTGCGCTTGGAACTGATCGACCGACGTCTTGCTCATGATCGCGAACAGCGCGCTCTGGAGCTCCTCGGGATCGAGCGGCTGGTTCTGGACCGTGATGAGGTCGCCGTTCACGCGCATGCGCGGCGGGTCGCCCGCGATGACGTGCAGGTCGGAGCCCTTGCGCATGTGCATGCTGCGCAGCAGGTCCTCGATCATCATGAGCGCGCGGCCTCGGTGTTGCCGAGCACGGTCGTGTCGGTCACGAAGCGCTCAAACTTCTTGCGGTCGTTCGCGTAGCGGTACGCGTCGTCGGGATCGACCTGGCGCTTCGCGATCGCGTCGAGCAGGGCCTGGTCCATGAGCTGCATCCCGACGTCCTTGCCGGTCTGAAGCTGCGCCGGAATCTGGTGAGTCTGCTCCGTCATGATGAGCTTCGCGATCGCGCGCGTCATGACCATGACCTCGACGATTGCGCGTCGTCCTCGGCCGTCCGGCGTCTTCACGAGGTTCTGCGTGACGACCGCATGCAGGCTGTGCGCGAGGAAGCTCTTCGTCTGCTCGCGCTGCTCGGTCGGCAGCGCGTCGATGATACGGTCGACGGACTTCACGGCGCTCGTCGTATGCAGCGTGCCGAGCACGAGGTGGCCCGTTTCCGCGGCCGTCATGGCCATGCTGATCGTCTCGCCGTCGCGAAGCTCGCCGACGAGGATGACGTCCGGATCCTCGCGCAGGGCCGCGCGGACGCCGTCCGCGAAGCTCCGAATGTGCGTGCCGAGCTCGCGCTGCACGACTTGCGAGCGCTTGCTCGGATGCACGAACTCGATCGGGTCCTCGAGGCTGATGATGTTGAGGCTGCGCGTCGTGTTCAGGTGGTCGATCATCGCGGCGAGCGTCGTCGACTTGCCCGTGCCCGTCGAGCCCGTGACGAGGACCATGCCTTGGTGGAGGTCGCAGAAGCGCGTGATCACGGGCGGCAGGCCGAGCCGCTCGAGCGAAGGGATCTGGGTCGGGATGTAGCGGAACGTCGCGCCGACGCCGGTCGCTTTCCGGTAGATGTTGACCCGAAACCGCCCGCCCTCTTCGCTCACGTAGGAGAAGTCGAGGTCGTGCCCGAGGTGGAAGCGCTCCTTCTGCGATTCGGTCAGGATCTCGTCGATGTAGCCCTCGAGCTCCGTCGCGCCGACGTCCCGGAACTTGATCGGCATGAGATCGCCGTGCAGGCGCAGCATGGGCGGGACGCCGACCGCGAGGTGCACGTCCGAGCACCCTTGCGCGAGACCGAGCTTCAGGAACGCATCGATGCGCGCCATGCGACGTCAGGGCAGCTTGAGCTGGACAGCGGAAAGCGCGTTCTTGAATTCTTCCATCGACGCGAAGCGCTTGGACTTGTCGACGGCCATGGCCCGGCCCACGATCTCGGCGAGCTCGGGCAGGACCTTCGGGTTCGCCTCGGCGAGCGGCGCGGCCTTGCCTTGCACGTGCTGATACATGACCGACATGTGATCGCCGCGGCTATAGGGCGGCGAGCCCGCGAGCATCTCGTACAGGATGACGCCGAGGCTGTAGATGTCCGCTCGCTCGTCGACCTTCTTGCCCAGGATCTGCTCGGGCGCCATGTACTTCGGCGAGCCGATGACGTAGCCCGTCTTCGTGAGCTGCGTATCGCCGCTCTTCGCCGCCGCCGCGACGCCGAAATCGACGATCTTGAGCAGACCCGAGTCGTTGATCAGGATGTTGGCGGGCTTCAGGTCGCGGTGGATGATGTTCTGCTGGTGCGCGATCTGCATGCCGACGCAGATGTCGATCGCATAGCCCACGGCCTTCCTCGGATTCATGGGCTTCTCGTTCGCGATCTCGGTGCCGAGCGTGTGCGAAGGGAAGTACTCCATCGAGATCGCGTAGCCGCCGCTGATGTACAGGAAGTCGTAGATCCGGATCACGTTCTTGTGCGTGATGCGGCGCGAATAGCGCAGCTCGTGCACGAAACGCTTCATCATCTCCTCGTCCGAGGCGACGTTCGGATTCAAGAACTTCAGGATCAGGCGCTCCTCGACGACCGTGTCCTCGACGAGCACGACCGTGCCGAAGGCGCCCTTGCCGATCTTTTGGATGAACTTGTAGCGGCCCTCGATGATGTCGCCGGGCTGGAGCGCCGAGATGTCGAGCGTCTGGGCCGTCGGCTTTGCATCGACCTCGGCGCCCTCGATGAGCAGCGTCCGGGCCGTCGCCGCCGGCGAAACGGGCGGCGTCTCCGGTCGCGGCGCTGCGGCTCGGCCCGCATTCGCCGGCGCCGAGGCGGAGGGCGCGGGGCCGGGCGCGGGCGTCATGAGCGTTGCATTCATCGTGGCCGTGGCCGCCGCGAACTGGCCGCTCGTGGCGGTGCGGCCGTCGAGCTTTTGGAGCGCGCGGGACGCGGCGCGCGCGATGGTGTCGTCGGCCGACGCGCCGGCTTGCTGGAGGTGCATGCGCACGGACTCCGCCTGCCGCTCGTCCTTCACGAGATCGGCGACGGCTTCGATGGCCGCGACCTTGACGTCCTTCTCGCTGCGCTGCAGGTAGGGCAGGAGCGTCGCGAGCACCTGAGCGTCGCCGAGCTTGCCGAGGGCCCGAATCGCGACCGGCAAGGACCGGTCGTTGCGCGCGATCATCTTGAGCAGCGCCGGGACCGCTTTCGAGTTGCCGATTGCACCGAGCGCATCGGCGGCGCGCTCGCTGACCCACCAATCGCCGTCCTGCGTCGCGAGGATGAGCTGATCGACGGCGCGCTTGTCCTTGCAGGTGTTGAGGATCTCGATCGCCGCGCGCCGGATGTTCTCGTCCTTGTCCTTGATGAGCTCGAGAACGGCGTCGACGACGCGCGGGCCGCCGATTCTGGCCAAGGCGTCGCTGGCCCGCGCGCGGACCCACCAGTCCTCGTCGGCGACGGCCTCGAGCAGATACTTGACGCTGCTCGTCGTGCCGATCTCGTTGAGGACCTCGACGGCCGAGCGCCGGCAGAACTCGTTCTCGGCCTTGAGCGCCGGAATCAGGTACTTGACCGTGTCCGGATCGTTGATCTTGACGATGACGTCGACGGCCTTGTTCATGACGTCGATGTCCGGATCGATCAGGAGGGAGCAGACGAGCTCGGTGTCGACCTTCGTCTTGAGGTTCGTCACCGACGAGAGGGCCGCCATGCGGACGAGCTTGTTCGAGTCCTTGAGCTGCTCTTGGACGACCCGGTGTACCTCGGGCCGCTCGAATCGCGTCACGATGTTGATGAGGTGCATCTTGACGACCGGGTCCTTGCCGTCCATGCGGCCGATGAGGTCCGGAACGAGCTCCTCCGTCGCGACCTGGTCGATAAGCTTGAAAACGGCGGCCTTCTCGTTGGGCTGCAGGTAGTAGAGCTGGGCGAGAAGCTGGCGCACGTTGAGCCGGTCCTTGTGGGCCGTCAGCACGTCGATGATGGCCGACTTCGAGTATTCGTCCTCCGCGAGGAGGTCCACGAGTCGGTTGACGTTATAGCGCCTGCTGCCCGCAAGGGCCGCGGCGGCGCCGGCGACGGTGCGCGGCTCCTGATCCGCGAGCCCGCGTGCCACGAGGTGCAGCGTCTTGTCGCTGAGGAGGGAGCCCAGGATCTCGACGTACTCGCCCGTCTGCCGGCGGTCGGCGGCCGCGAACGCCTCGAGGATCTTCGGGATCGCGCCGACGCCGAGCTTCGCCAGCTTCTGAAGCGCCTTCTTTGCGGCAGGCGACGACGGATCGGCTTGATCCTGAATTTGCGAGATCAGCCGATCCGCCTGTATGGCAGTGATGAAATTCATGAAGCCTGGTGAGTGCGATCCAGGTTCGACCTTTATTGCGTCAGTAGTCGAGCGCCCCCCGCGGTCTCGGCAGTTCCCACGCCGCCGGGACCGAACATAATGAAGGGCCGGCCGGCGGCAATTATGCCATAGCGTTTTCCGCAGAACGTAACGCAAATCACAGGTTTGAGCCGCGGGGAAACAAGGCCGTGAATTCCGCGGGCGGGCCTTTGCGAGCGCGTTCGGGAAGGCGGGGGGCGCGGGCCGTTCGGGTACAATCGTCTTCCTGATCGGAATCTCTCTTCGGAAATGGACGAGACAGCGAAACGGCTCGAGGCTCGGCTCGCGGAGTTCATCCTGCCGCAGACCGGGCGGCCGCTCGGCGGGCCGGGCAGCGCGTTCACGGTCGACCCGAGCGGGCGGCGAGTCGAGGTGCGCCTCGGCTTCCCCGCAGAGCGCAGCCGGCCGCGGCTCGCGGCGGCGCTCGCCGAGCATTGCCGCGCCGTCACGGCGGAGCCCATTGAATTCGACGTCCGCTGGTCCGTCGAGACGCACGGCGTGCAGCGGGGCCTCAAGCCGATCGAGGGCGTCGCTAACGTGATCGCCGTCGCGTCGGGCAAGGGCGGCGTCGGAAAGTCGACGGTCGCCGTGAACACGGCGCTCGCGCTCGCGCTCGAGGGTGCGGCCGTCGGCATACTCGACGCGGATATTTACGGCCCGAGCCAACCGCGCATGCTGGGCCTTTCGGGCCGGCGGCCCGAGAGCCGAGACGGCAAGACGCTCGAGCCCCTCGAGGCGCACGGTGTGAAGGCGATGTCGATCGGCTTTCTCGTCGACGAGCGCCAGCCCATGGCGTGGCGCGGACCGATGGTGACCTCCGCGCTGAATCAGCTGCTCACGCAGACGCACTGGGGCGAGCTCGACTATCTCGTGGTCGACATGCCGCCCGGCACCGGGGACATCCAGCTCACGCTCGCGCAGCGCGTGCCCGTGAGCGGGGCCGTCATCGTGACGACTCCGCAGGAGATCGCGCTCGCCGACGCCCGTAAGGGGCTCGAGATGTTTCAAAAGGTCAACGTGCCCGTGCTCGGGATCGTGGAGAACATGAGCATCCACGTGTG
Source organism: Gammaproteobacteria bacterium (assembly GCA_035760685.1). Lineage (GTDB taxonomy): Bacteria > Pseudomonadota > Gammaproteobacteria > Steroidobacterales > Rariloculaceae > ZC4RG20. The sequence goes on from DASTSM010000119.1 coordinate 11,106, forward strand.
CTCGCACTGCGGGCACCGCGAGGCGATCTTCGGCGAGCACGGCGGCGAGAATCTCGGCAAAGCCTACGGTGTGCCGCTGCTCGGCTCGCTGCCGCTCGACCGGCGCATCCGCGAGGAGACCGACGACGGCGCGCCGACCGTCGTCAGCGAGCCCGAGGGCGACCTCGCCCGCGGCTTCTTCGACGCCGCGCTGCGCGCGGCCGGCGAGCTCGCGGCCGGATCCAAAGACTACAGCCGGCTGTTCCCCAAGATCACGATCGAGGACGATTGAACGCCCCTCGGGCGGAAAATGGGGTCAGACCCCATTTCCCGGCGACGCGCAGCCGGCCTGCCCCGAGATTCGGGTCAGAGCGGACTCCCCCCGGGAATTGGGGTCAGAGCCGATTTTTTCCCGGCGGCGCCGGATCGAGGCCGCGGCGCAGTCTCGGCTCGGGAGACGCGGTGACCCCGCAACGAGAAGACGGAGAACCTTGAGCCCATGACCATCAAGTCGGATCGCTGGATCAAGCGCATGGCCCGCGAGCACGGCATGATCGAGCCGTACGAGGCCGGGCAGGTGCGGACGAACGAAAGCGGCAAGATCGTCTCGTACGGCGTGTCGAGCTACGGCTACGACGTGCGCTGCGCCGACGAGTTCAAGATCTTCACGAACATCAATACGACGATCGTGGATCCCAAAAGGTTCGACGAACGGTCCTTCGTCGATTTCAAAGGGGATGTTTGTATTATCCCGCCCAACTCCTTCGCGCTCGCGAGGACCGTCGAGTACTTCCGCATCCCGCGGAACATCCTCACGGTGACCGTCGGCAAGAGCACATACGCCCGCTGCTTCCGCGGCGACCAACGCGTCGCGCTCGTGGACGGGACCTCCGCGGCGCTCGAAGACATGGCTCGACGCGCCGAAGAGGGCGAGGACTTCTGGGGCTACAGCGTCGGCGAGTTCGGGCGAATCGTCATGACTAAGCTCGAGGCACCGCGCTACGTGGGACGCGACAGCCTCATCGAGATCGAGCTCGACTCCGGCGAGAAAATTCGCTGCACGCCGGACCATGTCTTCATCCGTCGCGACGGTACGACGGCGCCGGCCGG
>DASTSM010000120.1:0-14097 GCA_035760685.1 Gammaproteobacteria bacterium
GCTTCCTCCTGGCTCGGGATCGCATCGAGATAGACCCAGTACCCGACCCAGACCTCGCCTTCGCCGGCGCGCTGCGTCGGTTCGTAGCCCGCCGTGCGCAGCTTCGCCGAAGCCGTGGTCGCCTGTCCGAGATCGAGAAACGGCCCGACGCTGACGCAGCGCTCTCCGGCGTCGGCGGCCGCATCGGTGCGTGCCGGAGAGCCGTTGCTCGCCGCGGCGGCGCTCGCGGCTTCCGCCGCCGTCACCGCGGCCTTGATCGTCTCTGACTCACGGCTGGCCCGACTCTTCGCCGATGCAGAGGCGCCGTCCGCGGGGCCTGCGGGCGCTCTTCCGGCGCCGCCCCCGCGCTCGGCTGTGGCGCCGCTTTCGTTCGCGGGCACCGCCGCTGCAGCGCCGCTTCCGGCGGGAGCCGATTCGACGTTGCCGCTCCCGGCGGGCGCGAATTCGGCATCGCTGCTCTCGACCTCCTTGACGAGCGTGAGGCGCGATTCGCCGCTCGCGCTCGGCGGCGGTGCCTTTGCGGTCGACCCCAACCACGCGTGCCAGGCCGCGAAGCCGAGGTTGGCGAGCACGAGCGCGAGAAAGAGGTTCCGCATTGCCGTCACTCCGAAGCCGACGTCGGAACGGGCGGAGGGTCCGCCGCAAGGAGCGTTAAACCTTCGAGCACCAAGTCTGCCCGCACCTCTGCCTGGGTTTCCAGCCAGCGCGCGAGCAGCTCGGCATCACCGCCCGCGACATACACCGCGGGCCGAGCGCCGAGCGCGTCCGCGACGACCCGCACGGCGCGATCGAACGCGGCCGCGGGCCCGAGCATGGCCGCGTGGCCGACCGCCTCGTCGGTGCTCTTGCCGAGCAGGTCTACCCCGATCGGCATGCCCTGCGCCGCCGCCGTCCTGCCGATGCGCCGCGTGTTTCGCGCGAGCGCATCCGCCGCGATGCGTGGCCCGGCGAAGATCAGGCCGCCGAGATGCCGGCCGCCCGCGTCGACGGCGTCCAAGGTATAGGCGCTTCCGGCGTTGATCGCGCAGACGGGCCGAGCCGCGCCGGAGGCCCGCCCAAGCGCGTGGGCAGCGATCAAGGCCGCCCAGCGGTCCGCGCCGAGCCGGCTCGGCTCGCGATACCCGCAGGTCACGCCGAGCGCCTCGGCCTTCGGGACGACGAGCTCGACATCGATGCCGTATCGCTCGCGCGCGAAGGCGGCGAGGCGATCGGCGGCGGCCGGACCGGCCACGTTGGCGGCGACGATGCGCTCGACGGTGCCGGGGAGCCCTTTCGCGAGCGCATCGATCCCGGATTCGAAATCGCCCGCGTGAAGCGCGCTCCCCTGCGCCGCTATTCGGCCTTCGACGACCCGCGCCCACTTGATACGCGCGTTGCCGATGTCGACGACGGCGAGGCCGCGCGCCGCCTGGTGCTTAGGCGAAGGCTTCATGTCCGCGCCCTCGGCGCGCGCGTGCCGAGCCGCGTAACGCCGGGGGCATCGGCCGGACGGGCGAGGCGCACGGAGACGTCGCCCGAGACGACGCAGCGGAAGCCGCCGCCGTCGAGCTCGACTCGCAGCGCCCCGTCGGCCTCGATGCCGCGGGCGATGCCGCCGGTCGACGCGCCGGACTCCTCGATGCCGATCGGCCGGCCGCGCAGGTAGTCCGCGGCCGCGAACTCCGCTGCGTAAGGCGCGAAGCCGACCGCCGCGTAGCGCGGGAGGATCTCCGCGAGCTCATCCACGAGCGCAGCCGCGAGCGCGGCACGCCGAGGCGGCGCACCGCTCGTCGCCTCGGACAGATCGGCGGCCCCGCCCGGCCGATCGCCGATCTTCGCGAGGACCTTCGGCGGCACCGCGACATTGACGCCGATGCCGACGACCGCATGCACGGCGCCGCGAGCTTCACGGGTCAGCTCGACGAGAATGCCGCCGAGCTTGCGCCCGTCCCAGACGAGGTCGTTCGGCCATTTGAGCAGAACGGCGACACGCGCGCGGCGCTCGATCGCGCGCCGCGCGGCGACGCCGCAGGCGAGCGTCAGCGCGGGCAAATCGCGGGGCGCTTCCGCGAAACGCCAGCCCGCCGAGAGGCAGAGACCCGACGCGTAGGGCGACGTCCAGCGCCGCCCGCGTCTACCGCGGCCGGCGCGCTGATACTCGGCGATACACACGGCGAGCCGCTCCGGCGAGGGCGGGCGTTCGAGCAGGTAGCGATTCGTCGAGTCGATCTCGCCGAATACGTCGAGGCGCTCGACGAGCCGCGCCGACCGAGGAGCGAGCGCGGCGGCGACCGCATCGGCTTCGATGAGATCGAGCGGCCGCGCGAGCCTGAGCCCTGCGCCGGGCACGGCGTCGACCTCGAGCCCCCACTCCGCGAGCTGGCCGATCTGCTCGAGGACCGCGGCGCGCGGAATGCCGAAGCGCTCGGCGAGAGCGCGGGCCGAGTGGGTCTTGCCGTCCGCAAGCAGTGTCAGAAGCGCTCGGGAATCCATGCGTCCCCCTGCCCGGGCAGACTCCATTTTCACCGGAAAAATCGGCTCTGACCCCATTTTCGGGGCGACCCCGTTTTCGGGCGCGAGTAGTCTATTTGCTGTCGTGGATGCGCCGAAAGCGCGCCTCGGTGCCGTCGAGCATGCGGCGGATATTGCTGCGGTGCGTATAGACGATGAGCGCCCCGACGACACAGGCGAAAGCGAATAGGCCGTGCTGCTCGGGCAGGCGCGTCAAGCCGATGAAAACCGCGGCCCCGACCACTGCCGTGATCGTCGCGAGCCCGACGTACCCCGTCAGGAACACGAGCGCGATCCAGGCCGCGACCACGGGCAGGGCAACGAGCGGCGCGAAGTAGGTCAAGACGCCGGCGGCGGTCGCGCCGCCCTTGCCGCCTTGGAAGCCGAACCAGATCGGAAACACGTGGCCCGCGACCGCGCCGACGCCGACGGCATAAAGCACGAGCTCGCGCGCGACGGCCGGGTCGAAGCCGACGCCGGGAAGCGCGAGCTTCGGAATCCAGGCGGCCGCGAGCGCTCCCTTGCCGACGTCGATGACCATGACCCAGAAGGCGAACGCCTTGCCTTGCGTGCGCAGCGCGTTGGTGCCGCCCGCGTTGCCGCTGCCGACTCTGCGGATATCGACGCCGCCCTTGAGATAGCCGACGACGAGGCTGCCGAGCACGGAGCCGAGCAGGTAGGCGAGCGTGAACTTGAGGCCGAGCTCGATCATGGGCGGCGGCAGTCGACGGCTCTCCGACGTGCGGGACGGCGCCGTGCGCTCGTTGCCAGCGAGGGCGTCATTGGCCGAGCCACGCCTTGCGCCGCTCGGCCGCCGCGCGGCCCGCGCGCTCGTCGATCTGCAGATAGCACGTATCGAGCGGCGCGGGCTGCAGCACGAGACCGGCCTCGATGAGCTCGTCGCCGCGGAAGAACGTCGCGGTCACGCGTTCTCCGGCTTCGAAGCGCGCGAGCCGGCGCTTCAAGGTGCGGTCGCCGACCTTGAGCCTGTCGAGCGCGACGAGCACGTCGCCGGCCTCGAGCCCGGCCCGCTCGGCCGGCCCGTCCGTGAAGACCGCCGTGAGCTCGAGGCCGTTGTCCTTCGCGCGGTGGCTCGCGCCGATCCAGAGCGGCGCCCCGTTGCCTGCGCGCGGAGTGCCGCCTCGGTCGTCCGGTCCCGTCGAGGGCCTGCGCTCGAGCGAGATGCCGAACTCCGCGAGCAGCTCCGCGAGCGGAGGATCGGCGGTGCCGCGAATCATGCGATCGAAGAAGTCCTCGAGGCCGGCGCCGCCGATCTCGACGGCCAGCGACTCGAGACCGTCCTCGGGCACGCCGATGTTCTTCGCGCCGTAGCGCGTCCACAGCGCCCGCATGACGTCGTCGAGCGACTTGCCCGAGGAGCCGCTCCGCAGCGTGAGATCGAGCGCGAGCGCCGCGACCGCACCCTTCGTGTAATAGCTGATGCTCGCGTTGGGGCTGTTCGGCTCCGGCTTGTAGAGCACGTCCCAGGCATTGAAGCTCGCATCCGCGAGAGTTTGGACGAAGCGGCCCGGCGTGCGATAGACGCGCGTCACGAGCTCGCCGAGCCGCTGCAGGAACACTTGGCGAGAAAAGAGGCCGCTCCGGAGCAGCAGGACTTCCTGGTAGTAGCTCGTCATGCCCTCGAAGACCCACAGCAGCCGCGTGTGATTGCGGCGGTCGAGGCGATAGGGCATGAAGGCGGCCGGCTTCGTGCGCTTCACGTGCCAGGTGTGGAAGTACTCGTGGCTCGCAAGCGCGAGGAAGCGCTGATACTCGGCCGGCACGCCCGTTTCGCCGGGCTTCGGCAGATCGTCGCGGCTGAAGATCAGGCTCGAGGACGCGCGGTGCTCGAGGCCGCCGTAGCCGTCCCCGACCGCGAGCCCCAAGAAGCAGTAGCGGTCGAACGGCGCCGGCGCGCCGAAGAACTGGATCTCCGTCTCGCAAAGACGGCGCAGATCCTCCGCGACCCGCTCGAGGTCCGACTCGAACCGGCCCGCGACCACGAGCCGGTGCGGCACGCCGGCGGCCTCGAACTCGACGCTCTCGAAATCGCTGATCTCGAACGGGTGATCGAGCAGCTCGTCGTAGTTTGCGGCTCTATAGGTCCCGAAGCCGAAACGATCCGTCTCCTCCGGCGTCATCGCGGTCGCGACGCGCCAGTCCCCGGCGGCCGCGTGGCGCGGCGGCTCGATCTCGAGCAGAACCTCCTCGTCCTCGCGGCCGAGAGGCAGCAAGAAGAGGCACGGCCCGTTGAAGTAGGCGCGCCGCACATCGAGAAAAGCCGCGCGCACGGATTCGTCGAGCGCGAAGATCTTGGCCTTGACGGCGAGCTGTTTCTCCGCGCCGCGGCAGCACCAAGTCTGATGATCGATCTGCTCGAGCGGCAGCTTCTTGCCGCCTTCTTCGGCCTCGAGCGATACGACGTGACGCGCGAATTCGCGCAGCAGATAGCTGCCGGGTATCCAGGAGGGCATCTGGAACCGCTGCGAGGCGGCGGGTCCGTCGATGCGGCATTCGACCTCGAAGAGATGACGGCTCAAATCGGCGAGCCGGACTCGGTATCGGATCAGGGCAGTCTCCTCCTTCCGCCAGGTCTCGCGCCGCAGCGCGGTCGCGAGCTCCCCTCCCCGCGGGGCGCGCGCATTGTCGCATAGCGGCCTTGCAAATCCCGCCCCCCCCTCCTATCGTTCCCGAAGGCGGTGCTCTACGGAGTCAAAAGGGAACACAGTCGAAAGCTGTGGCTGTCCCCGCAACTGTAGACGGCGAGGTTTCGCGCGCCGCAGCCACTGAAGCCAAGCGCTTTGGGAAGGCCGCGCGAAGCCGTTCGAGCCGTGAGCCAGGAAACCTGCCGCCGATGTCGTCCTTCCATGCGCCGGGGAAGCGCAGGGTAGCGGAAATCCGTCGTGGCGACGCCTCCGATCGAGCTTTTTTGGGGCGGGTTTTGCTGCCGCGGCGCCTGACGCGTTCCGGATCGCATCCCCGCTCGACGAGGTGCGGATGCGGACTCCCGGCCGTTTACGATGGACGCTGCGCCGACGGCGGGCCGACGTGCCCGGCCGGGCGGCGAGCTTCGCCCGTGCGGGCGTCCTCGCGGCGGCAACCGCTTTCGTGGCGGCCGCTGTCCTCGTTGCCGCGGCGACGCTGAGGCCGTCGCCCGCCGCGACGAAGGCGCCGAGTCTCGCGCCTCCTCCCGTGGCCGCGGACGGCACGCCCCTCCCGACCGTTGCCTCGATGAACGTGTGCACGGATCAGCTCGTGCTCGCGCTCGCGGACGACGCGCAAATCCGCACGCTGAGCTGGCTCTCGGCGGATCCCGAGGAGTCGCTCCTCGCGGCGCGAGCCGCGCAGTTTCCGCTCAACTACGGCACGGCCGAGGAGGTGCTCCGCTTCGATCCCGACGTCGTCGTAGCGGGCACGTTCACGAGCGCGTTCGCGCGCAGCCTGCTCGAGCGGCTCGGCTACCGGGTCGTCGAGATGGCGCCGGCCGAAAGCGTCGACGACATCGCGGCGGACATCCGGCGCGTGGCGGATGCGCTCAGCCAGCGCGCGCGCGGCGAGGCCGCCGTCGCGGCGCTCCGCCGGAGCGAGGCCGCGCTCGAGCGCGCGGCCGGCGCGCGCAAGGTCGGGGCCGTCGTGCTTCGTCCCGGCGGCTTCACGGTCGGACGCGGCTCTCTCGCCGACGACCTCATGGCGCTCGCGGGTCTCGACAATCTCGCGGCCGATCGCGGGCTCGACCGCTGGGGCAGCTTATCGATCGAAACCCTCGTCCGGAGCGCGCCGGAGCTGCTGATCCTTGCGAGCTATCGAAGCCAAGAGCCTTCGCTCGCGAACGCCGTGTTCGATCATCCGGCCATCGAGCGCTTGGAGGCGCGGGCCGACTCGCTCGTGATCCCGGGCGCGGCGTGGTCGTGCGGCCTGCCGCAGAGCCTCGATTCCGCCGCCGCGATGCAGCGCGCCGCGCGGCGCGCCGACGCACATGCGAGCCGCTGACGGCGGCGCCGCCAAGGCGCCGCGGCTCTTCCGTCGCTTCGAGCTCCCGGCGCTCCCGCGAGCGGGCGGCGACGCGCGGCTCTGCGCTGCGCTCGTCGTGCTCGTGGCCGCGGCCGCGGCGCTGTCTCTCGCGGTGGGGCGCACGAGCGGCGGGCCGACGCTCGGCTTCGGCGCTCCCGAGATAGCGGCCACGATCCTCGTCGACATTCGCCTTCCCCGGGCGCTGCTCGGGCTTCTCGTCGGCGGCACGCTGGGTCTCTGCGGCGCGGCACTCCAGGGTTTACTCCGCAATCCGCTCGCGGAGCCGGGCCTGCTCGGCGCGTCGAGCGGCGCGGCTTTCGGCGCCGTGGTCGTGTTCTACTTCGGCCTCGCGGGCATGGCCGCGCTCGCGCTGCCGCTCGGGGCGGTCGCTGGGTCGCTGGCCTCGCTCGCGGCGATCTACGCGCTCGCGCGCCAGCGCGGCGACCTCTTGACCGTCGTGCTGGCCGGCATCGCGGTCAACGCGCTCGCGGCCGCGTTCACGTCGCTCGCGCTGAACTTTGCGCCGAGCCCCTACGCGGCGCTCGAGATCCTTTTCTGGATGCTCGGCTCGCTCGCGGACCGAAGCCTCACGCACGTGTGGCTCACGCTGCCCTTCATGATCCCGGGTTGGCTGCTCGTCGCCGCGTCGGCGCGCGGACTCGATGCGCTCACGCTCGGCGAGGAGACGGCCGCGAGCCTCGGATTCGATCCCGAGAGGACGCAGTGGCTCGTGGTCGGCGGGACCGCGCTCGCCGTCGGCGCGGCCGTCGCCGTGACCGGCGTCGTCGGCTTCGTCGGTCTCGTGGTCCCGCATCTGCTGCGGCCCTGGGTGGGCTACGAGCCGCGCCGGCTGCTCCTGCCGAGCTTCCTCGGCGGCGCGCTGCTCACGCTTTCGGCCGACGTCGCGATCCGGCTCATGCCGCCCGGTCCCGAGCTCAAGCTCGGGGTCGTCACGGCGATCGTCGGCGCGCCGTTCTTTCTCTATCTCATCGTGCATCCCAGGGTGCGCCTGTGACCTTGAAGCTCGAGCGGGTCGCGGTGCGCTATGGGCCGCGCACGGGCCTTGCCCCGACCTCGCTGTCGCTTTCCTGCGGCGAGCTCGTCGGGCTCATCGGGCCGAACGGCGCCGGCAAGAGCTCCCTGCTCAAGGCGGCGGCAGGCGTGCTCGAGGCCGCCGGCTCCGTGTCGTGGGCGGGCCGGCCTCTCGAGGGGCTGCCGCCGCGCGAGCGCGCGAAGATCGTGGCCTATCTGCCGCAGAGCCCCGCCGCGCACTGGCCGCTCGCGGCGCGCGACCTCGTCGCGCTCGGGCGTCTCCCGCATCGAGCGTTCGGCGAGCGCGGGGGAGCCGGCGACACCGCCGCCGTCGAGCGGGCGCTCGCCGAATGCGGCGCGGAGAGCCTCGGGGACCGCCCCCTCGACGAGCTGTCGGGCGGCGAGCGCGCGCGGATCCTGCTCGCGCGAGCGCTCGCCGTGGAGGCTCCCGTGCTGCTCGTCGACGAGCCCATCCACTCGCTCGATCCCTACCATCAGCTTCAGGTCATGAGCGTGCTGAAGCGCTATGCGGGCCCCGCAGCGCTCGTCGTGGCCGTGCTGCACGACCTCGCGCTCGCGGCCCGGTTTTGCTCGCGCGTCGTGCTGCTCAGCGGCGGCGCCGTCGTCGGCGACGGCGCGCCGGCCGACGTGCTGACCGACGCCGTCCTCGCGCGCTACTACAAGGTGGAGCCCTATTTGGCGATGCACGACGGCGAGCCCGTCGTGATGCCGTGGCGCCGCCTCGGCTGATCGGCCGAGGCCGCGGCGCGGCTTGTCGGCCGAGGGCGGCGCCTCACGGGCGTTGCGTATAATCCGGGCCATGGCGAATCTGATCACGCTGAGCCGGCTGATTCTGCTCGTGCTCGTGGTTTGGATTTCGTATCAGCCGGTCGGCGCGTGGCAGTTCGCGAGCTTCTTTCTCATCATCCTGATCTTCGTGACCGACGGGCTCGACGGTTACATCGCCCGCAAGCGCAACGAGACGAGCCTCTTCGGAGCGCTCTTCGACATCGCGGGGGATCGCGTCGTCGAGCTCACGCTCTGGGTCGTCGCCGCGGACCTCGATCTCGTGCCGATCGCGGTGCCGCTCGTGTTCATCATCCGCGGAGTCGTCGTCGATACGATCCGCTCGAGCAACTCGGTCTCTCGAGGCGTTTCGCCGTTCGCGCTCATGCAGTCGCCGCTCGGCAAATTTCTCGTGGCCGGAAAATTCATGCGCATTTTGTACGCCGTCATTAAGGCCTGCGCCTTTTGCGGGCTCTCGCTGCTCCGCCCGTTCCCGGCGGCGCTGCCCGGCATCTGGGCCTACGTGGGCACCCCTTTGACGGTCCTCACCTATTTTCTAGTCTACTTTTCCGTGCTTCTCTGCTTGTTAAGGGGGCTTCCCGTCATCCTCGAGTTTGTGCACGATCAGAAGGAGCACATCTTGGGCGGCACGGAGCCGAAGCCTTGAAGCTCGCGGTGTTCGACATCGACGGCACGCTGATCCGAGGAGCGTCGGAGCGCCTCTTCTGGCGCTATCTGCTCCGGCGCGGACGGTTAGGCCCGCGGCAGATTTTCGCGTTCCTGCTCTTCATGATCCGTTACCTGCCGACGGGCGGCATTCAAACGCCGCGCAAGAACAAGGCCTACCTCACGGGGCTGCGAGTCGAGGACATCGAAGCGCTCGCCCGCGACTTCGTGGCCGAGAAGCTCATGAGCCGCCTGCAGCAGCCCGTGCTGCAGCGGCTCGAGCAGCACCTCCGGCGCGGCGACATCGTCGTGCTCATGTCCGGGACGCTGCTGCCGATCGCGCGCGCGCTCGCGGACGCGCTGCGCGTGCCGCACGTCTGCGCGACGCTGACGAGCCAGCGCAACGGCGTCTTCCTCGCCCAGCCGCCGGAGATCCATCCCTACGACGCCGCGAAGCTGAGCCTCGTGCAGCAACTCGCCGCGGAATTCAAGATCGACATGCGCCACGTTGCCGCGTACGGGGATTCCAAGCACGACATCTTTCTGCTCTCTTCCGTCGGGGAGCCGGTCGCCGTTTATCCGGACCAGCCGCTGCTCGCGGCCGCGCTCGAGAACAACTGGGAGATCCTCTCGGGCCGGCCCGCGGAAGACGTGCTGCATTCCTGAGCCTCCGGCGTCCGACGCACCTCATCATCGCCTTCGCCCCGCAAGCTCTCGTCCCGTAGCATCGGCACGATATGGAAGGCGAAGCGGCACTCGACGGGCGGATCCGGCTCACGGCGATCACCAAGGCTTACGGCGAGCACGTCGTGCTCGACGGCATCGATCTCTCGATCTCGCGGGGCGAGTTCCTCGTGCTCATAGGACGCAGCGGCTCCGGAAAGTCCACGCTGCTGAAGCTCGTCGGCGCGCTCGACGCCCCGGACTCCGGCGTAATCGAGTTCGGGCCGTTGCGGCTCGACGAGATGGGCGAGCGCGAGCGCTCGGCGTTCCGGCGGCGCCGCATGGGCTTCGTCTTCCAGTTCTTCAATCTGATTCCGACGCTGACCGCCGCCGAGAACATCGAGCTGCCGCTCGCGCTGAACGGTCTCGCGAAGAGCGAGATCGAGAGACGCACGGCGAGCCTGCTCGAGGAGCTCGGCCTCGCGGGCTGCGGCGGCCGCTTCCCCGAGGAGCTGTCCGGGGGCGAGCAGCAGCGCGTCGCGATCGCGCGCGCGGTGGCGCACGAGCCCGAGATCGTGCTCGCCGACGAGCCGACCGGAAACCTCGACCTCGAAACGGCGGAGCGCGTCTTGCAGCTCCTCGACTCGACGTGCCGCAAGCGCGGCGCGACGCTCGTGATGGCGACGCACGGCCGCGAGGTCATCGGCCTCGCGGATCGCGTGCTGACTATCCGCAACGGCAAGCTCGAGGAGACGCGATGACGGGTCTGCTGCTCAAGGCGTCGGCGCGGTTCTACCTGCGCCATCCCTGGCAGCTCGCGCTCGCCATCGCCGGCATCGCCCTCGGCGTCGCCGTCTACGTCGGCGTGGACCTCGCGAGCGACAGCGCCGAGCGCGCCTTCGAGCTCTCGGCCGACGCGGTCAACGGCCGCACGACGCACCGCCTGCTGCCGCTCGGCGGAGATCTGCCCGAGGGCGTGTTCCGCGATCTCGTCACGCGGCGCGGAATCACCGACGCGGCGCCCGTCATCGAGACCGACGTGGGGCTCGCGAGCGATCCGGGCCGACGGCTCGTGCTGCTCGGTGTCGATCCCGTCAAGGAGCCTGCCGTGCGGGGCTTCGTCGGCTTCGTCCCGGGCTCGACCGAGGACGCGGTCCGCCTCATGGAGCGGCCGGACAGCGTGCTGTTGCCCGAGAGCCTCGCGGCGGAGCTCGAGCTCGACCGGGGCGGTGCGCTCGAGCTCGAGGTCGACGGCAAGACCGCGCGCGTCACGGTCGCCGGCTTCGTTCGAAGCGAGGATTCGGGGAGCCAAGCCGGGACGCCGATCGTCGCGGACATCTCGACGGCGCAGACCCTGACGGGCCGGCTCGGGCGCATCGATCGCATCGATCTCAGGCTCGATGCTGCGGCCGCCGCGAAGCTCGCAAGCGATCCGCCGCCCGGCACCGCGCTCGTCGACGCGGGCGGAGCACGCGGCTTCAACGAGCTCGCGCGCGCGTTCCGCACGAACTTGACGGCGCTCGGGCTTCTCGCGCTCGTCGTCGGCATGTTTTTGATCTACTCGACGATGTCGTTCGCGATCGTGCAACGCCGCGCGGTGGTCGGGACGCTTATCGCGATCGGGCTCGAGCGCGGGCGGCTGCTCGGCAGCGTGCTGCTCGAGGCGCTCGCGATCGGCGGGCTCGCGACGGCCCTCGGAATCGCGCTCGGGCACTTGCTCGCTCAGGGCCTCGTGCATCTCGTCTTGCGCACGATCGGCGACTTTTACTACTCGAACGCCGTCCAAGGCGCGTCCGCCTCGCCCTGGGTGTACGCGCGCGGCGCCGGCCTCGGGGTCGTCGCGACGCTCGTCGCGGCGCTCGGTCCCGCGCGCGACGCGGCCCGGTCGCCGCCCGATGCGGCCATCCGGCGGGCCGCGCTCGAGAAGCGTACCCGCGCCCGGGCTCGGCTCGCGGCGTGGCTCGCGCCGGTCGCGCTGCTGCTCGGCCTCGGATTGATCCGCGTCGACCCGCGCGGTCTCTTCGCCGCCTTCGCGGGTCTGTTCGGCGTCCTCGCGGCGGGCGCGCTCGCGACTCCGGCGGCAACCGCCGCGCTCATGCGCGTCGCCGAGCCCCTCGCCGCGCGCGGTTTCGGTCTGGCCGGAGTCCTCGCCGTGCGGGGCGTCACGGCATCGCTGAGCCGGACGGGCGTCGCGACGGCCGCTCTCGCCGTCGCGGTCGCCACGGTCATCGGCATCGGGCTCATGATCTCGAGCTTCAGGTCGAGCCTTGAGGATTGGCTACATACGACGTTGACGGCGGATCTCTACGTGAGCTTCGACGAGCGTGCGGGCGGAGGCGCGGGCGCCGATCTCGCGGCGGCCATCGCAGGGCTCCGCGGCGTCGACGGCGTCTCGCTGACCGAGTTCGCGCGCCTGCCCACGGACGACGGTCCGCTCGGGCTCCGGGCGGTCTCCCCGGGCTCGAAGGGGTGGGGCCTCGACATCGTCGAGGGCGACGGCGGCAGCGCGCTCCGCGCGCTCGAGAGCGAGGACGTCGTTGCGGTCTCGGAGCCGTACGCGTTTCGCCGGCGCCTGCACGTGGGCGACGAGCTCACGCTGCCGACGCCCTCGGGGCCGAGGGCTTTTCCGATCGTCGCCGTCTATCGCGACTACAACACCGGCGGCGCGGCCGTGACCCTGTCGCTCGAAAGGTACCGCCGTATCTGGAGCGATCCCGGCGTCGCCGGCATCGGCGTCGATGTCGCGGACGGAGCGGACGCGAAAGCGGTGCAGGCGTCGATCGCCGCGCATCTGCCGCCGGGCGCGCGCATGCGCTCGAACGCGGGTCTCGTCGATCTCTCGCTCGTGATCTTCGACCGCACGTTCAAGATCACCGACGTGCTGCGGATCCTCGCAGCGCTCGTCGCCTTCCTCGGCGTGCTGAGCGCGCTGCTCTCGATCGAGCTCGAGAAGACGCGCGAGCTCGCGGTCCTGCGGGCGATCGGATTCGCGCCCGCGGAGCTCGGCCGTCTCGTGCTCACGCAGACCACGCTGCTCGGGGCGTCCGCGGGGCTCGCGGCCGTGCCGATCGGCGCGTTGCTCGCGGCGCTCCTCGTCCGCGTGATCAATCGCCGCTCTTTCGGTTGGAGCATGGAGCTCGCCTTCGCGCCTGCGCCGATCGCCGCCGGCGTCGCGCTCGCGATCGGTGCCGCGGCACTCGCCGGTATCTATCCGGCGCTCCGCATCGCGCGCGTGAGCTTGGCCGGATCTTTGCGGGAGGAATGAGCGGGGATGAGCGGGGAATGAGCGGCGCGCATCGACAGGTGCATCGGAAGCGCGGCCCGTCGGCGGCGCGAAGGGGGTCATCGGGGGTAGCGGCGGCCTTCGTCGCCCGGCGCTCGGTCGCCCGGCGCTTGGTCGCCTTGGTTGCGGGGAGCTTTCCCGCCCCCGTGCCGGCGCTTGCGATCGCCGTGCTCGCGCTTGCGGGCTGTGCTCGCGCGCCCGACCGCGGTGCCGGGGCCGCGTCCGCGCCCGCCTCGGAAGTCGCCGCGCCTCGGACTGACGGGGCGGCGCGCACGGGCGCGTCGGAGGGGGCAGGGACTCGCGACGGGGACGCTGCCATGCGCCGCGGATCGGCGACGGGCGGGCCGGGCAAGGCGGGCGGGCTCCGCCCCGGGGCCGGGACCGGAGTCGACCTCCTCGGCGGCGGCGCCGACGAGGGCGGCTTCGAGAAGGCGCTCGTCCCGCGGCGTTTCGAGTTTCCGGCGGACTATGGAAGCCATCCGACGTTTCGCACGGAGTGGTGGTACTTCACGGGGAATCTTTTCGCGTCCGGCGGACGGCATTTCGGGTTCGAGCTCACGTTCTTTCGATTCGCGCTCGCACCGCAAGCGCCGGCGAGCCCGTCGGCTTGGGCGACCAATCAGGTCTACATGGCGCACTTCGCCGTGACGGACACGGACAGCGGCCGTCTGCTCGCCGAGGAGCGCCTGTCGCGAGGCGCGCTCGGTCTCGCCGGCGCCGAGGCGAATCCGTTCAAGGTCTGGGTCGAGGACTGGTCGGCGCGAGCCGCGGACGACGGGTTCCGCCTCGCGGCGAACGGCTCGAAGATCGCGATCGACCTCGAGCTCGACTCCGTCAAGCCGCCCGTGGCCCAAGGAGACGCGGGCCTCGACCGCAAGGGCCCCGAGCCCGGGAACGCGTCGTACTACTACTCGTTGACTCGGCTCGACGCGCGCGGAACCGTCTCCGTCAAAGGCGAGACGGCCGGCGTGCGCGGCTCGGCGTGGATGGACCGAGAGTGGTCCACGAGCGCCCTGAGCGCCGAGGACGAAGGGTGGGATTGGTTCGCGCTGCAGCTTTCCGACGGGCGCGACGTCATGTACTACCGCCTGCGGCGCAAAGACGGCAGCGCGAGCCCCTTCAGCGGCGGCTCGCTCGTGGCCGCGGACGGCAGCAGCCAGCGCCTC
>DASTSM010000121.1:0-7261 GCA_035760685.1 Gammaproteobacteria bacterium
AGGCGGTGTCGATTTGCGACTCGCTCGTCCGTCTAGTGAAAACGAGGGGCGCAGCGCATCGCGAGCCGGCTTCCGAGCCCAGCGGTGGCGCACTTCTCAATGCTTGTACAATCACCGGTTCCCCCCGAGCGCCTCAGCACCTGCATACATTCGCCTCCACTTCCAATCGAGCGATCGCGACGTGAAGCATCGAACCGCCGACAGGATCGAGCCCCCGACCGTTCCACCGCGCGGCACGCGCCCGCCGCAGGGAGCAACGGCCCGACGAATGCCGCGCACGAGCGCGGGCGGGCGGCTCTGGGGTTTCGTGCTCGGCGCGGCCCTGACTGCGGCCCTCGCGGCCTGCAAAGAGCCCGCGGCGCAATTCGTGCCGCCGCCCGTCTCGGTCGGGGTCCTCGAGGTGCGCCCGCGCGATCTGCCGCTCGTGCTCGAGTATCCCGCACAGCTGCGCGGCGTGCGCGAGGTCGAGGTGCGCGCGCGGGTCTCGGGGATACTCTTGAAGCGGCACTATCGCGAGGGCTCGCGCGTCGAGGCGGGGGACCTGCTCTTCAGCATCGATCCCGAGCCGTTTCGCGCCGAGGCGGCACGCGCGCGGGCGCAGCTCGGCGTGCAGAAAGTCAACCTCGACCAGGCGCGGCGCGAGCGCGACCGCGTGCTGCCGCTCTTCGAGCGCAAGCTCGCGAGCGCCGCGGAGCGCGACGCCGCCGTCGCGGCCTACGAGAGCGCCGAGGCCGCAGTCAGGGTCGCCGAGGCCGCGCTCCAGACCGCGGAGCTCAACCTCTCGTACACGGAGGTCCGCGCGCCGATCGGCGGGCTCACGAGCCGCGAGGTGCGCTCCGAAGGCAGCCTCGTCAACGCGGCGGACGACTCGGCGCTGCTCACGCATATCGTCCAGACCGACCCGCTTTACGTCGAGTTCGCGATTCCGGGCGGCGACGCCGAGCTCTTGCGCGAGGAGGAGCAAGCCGGTAGCGGCGCCGCGCCGTTCGTGCGCGTCGTCGACGCGAGCGGAAAACCGATCGGCGACGAGGCGAAGATCGAATTCGTCTCGCCGCGCATCGACGACCAAACGGGCACGGTCGACGTGCGTGCCGTGCTCTCGAACCCGGACGGCGCCCTCCTTCCCGGCCGCATCGTGCGCGCGCGCATCGAAGGCATCGCCGTGCACGACGCGCTGGTGGTGCCGAAGCGGGCGCTCATGCACGGTGCCGAAGGCCCGTTCGTGTGGACCGTCGGCGAGGACGGCAAGGCCGCGCCGCGGCCCGTGCAGCCCGGCGCTTCCTCCGGCAACTACGTCGCGCTCGCGTCGGGGGTATCGCCCGGCGAGCGCATCGTCGTCGACGGGATTCTCAAGGTGCAACCCGGCGGGGCCGTCGCCGCGTCGCCCGTCGCGCTCGAGGACGCTCCGGCCGGCGACTCGCCGTCGGGTGCGGCCGGGGGCGCGCCCCAGGGCGACGGCGCGGCGCAGGGCGACGGCGCATCGTCTCCGTCCGGACGCACGGCCTCCGCTCCGGATACCGACCCGTGATCTCGAACTACTTCATCGACCGGCCGCTGTTCGCGACGGTTGTCTCGGCGTTCATCGTGATCGCGGGGCTCGCGGCCTTTCGCGCGCTGCCGGTCGCGATGTATCCCGACATCTCGCCGCCGCAGGTCACGGTCGCGACCGTGTACCCGGGCGCGAGCGCCGACGTCATCGCCGCGACCGTCGCTGCGCCGCTCGAGCAGGCGCTGAACGGCGTCGAGAACATGCTCTACATGCGCTCGGCGAGCTCCTCGAGCGGACTGCTCGAGATCGCGATCACGTTCGCCGTCGGCACCGATCCCGACATCGCCGTCATCAACACGCAGAACCGCGTGCAGAGCGCGATTCAGATGCTGCCCGAGGAGGTCCGGCGGCAGGGCGTGACGGTCGCGAAGGCGCTGCCGAGCTTCCTCCAGATCGTGACGCTCGACTCGCCCGACGGCCGCTACGACGAGCTCTTCATCTCGAACTACGCGACGCTCAACGTCTTCGACGAGCTGAGACGCATCCCCGGCGTCGGCAACATTCAGGTCTTCGGCGCGCGCGACTACTCGATCCGGATTTGGCTCAGGCCGGATCGCCTCGCCGAGCTCGGCCTGACGCCGGCGGACGTCGCGGCCGCCGTCCGCGAGCAGAACGCGCAATCGGCCGCGGGCCGCGTCGGCGACGAGCCCATGAAGCAGCGCGTCGACTTGACGCTCAGCGTCACGACGCAGACGCGGCTGTCGGACCCCGAGCAGTTCGAGCGCATCGTGCTCAAGACCGGCCCGTCGGGCGAGGTCGTGCGGCTCAAGGACGTCGCTCGCGTCGAGCTCGGCGCGCGCGACTACTCGTTCGGCTTGACCCGCAAGGGCCGGCCCGTCATCGGCGCGGCCGTTCAGCTCGCGCCGAACGCGAACGCGCTCGAGACGGCGGGCGCGATCTACGCGAAGATGCGCGAGCTCGGCGCGAGCTTCCCGGCCGGGCTCACCTGGGCCATTCCGTACGACGTCAGCAAGTACGTGCGCATGTCGATGCGCGAGGTCGCTCTGACGTTCCTCGAGGCCATGGTCCTCGTCTTCCTCGTCGTCTGGCTGTTCCTGCACAACCTGCGGGCGACCGCGATCCCGTCGCTCGCCGTGCCCGTCTCGCTCGTCGGCACGTTCGCGGGCATGTACCTGCTCGGCTTCTCGATCAACTCGCTGACGCTCTTCGGCATGGTGCTCGCGATCGGCATCGTCGTCGACGACGCGATCGTCGTGCTCGAGAACGTCGAGCGGCACATGCGCTCCGAGCACGTCGACTCGCGCGAGGCCACGCGCCGCGCCATGGCCGAGGTCAGCCGGCCCGTCATCGCGATCGTGCTCGTGCTGAACGCCGTCTTCCTGCCCGTCGCGTTCCTCGGAGGGCTCGTCGGCGAGATGTATCGTCAGTTCGCGATCACGATCGCCGTCTCGGTCACGATCTCGGGCTTCGTGGCGCTCTCACTGACGCCGGCCATGTGCGCGCGGCTGCTCCGGACCGGCGCGAGAGAGCCGCGCGGCCTGCTGCGCTATTTCGACGCGGGCTTCACCCGGGTGGCGAGCTTCTATACGAGCGGCGTCGCGTGGGTGCTCAAGCACGGCGCCGTCGCCGCCGTCGCGATCGCGGCGATGGTCGCCGCGACGTGGTGGATCGCGCACACGACGCCGAGCGCGCTCGCGCCCGACGAGGACCAAGGGTACGTCATCGCGATCGCGGCGCTGCCCCCCGCCGCGTCGCTCCAGCGCACGCACGCCGCGCTCGAGCAGCTCGACAAGGTCGTGTTCGCGAACCCCGCCTTCGACGACAACATCACGGTCGACGGCTTCGACGTGCTCACGAACGCGCAGCGCAGCAACGCGGGCGTGAGCTGGATGCTGCTCAAGGACTGGTCGGAGCGGCGCTCGCCCGAGCTGAGCGCGCAGGCGGTCGCCGGCGCCGTGACGGGCGCGGCCAGCGCGATCAAGGACGCCTCGATCTTCTCGGTGTCGCCGCCCGCGATCGAAGGTCTCTCGAACACGGGCGGGTTCGAAGGCTTCGTGCAGGCGCGCAGCAACGACTACCGCGAGCTCGAGCAGGTCACGCAGCGGCTCATCGCCGCGGCCGCGAAGCGGCCGGAGCTCGCGGGCCTCGGCACGTCGTTCTCGGCCGAGGTCCCGCGCGTGCACGTGAACGTCGACGTGGACAAGGCGAAGCTCCTCGGCGTCGACATGGACGACGTCAACGTCACGCTGCAGAGCACCTTCGGCGCGTTCTACGTCAACGACTTCAACCGCGAGGGCCGCGTCTTCCGCGTGCAGATGCAGTCGGAGGGCGAGTTCCGCGCGCATCCCGAGGACATCAAGGATGTCTTCGTGCGGGCCGAGGGCGGCGCCATGATCCCGCTCACTGCGATCGCGGACGTCGAGCAGGTCACGGGACCGGACGTCGTCGAGCGATTCAATCTGTTCCCGTCGGCGCGGCTCTTCGGCGGGCCGGCTCAAGGCTACAGCTCGGGACAAGCGCTCGCGGCCATGGAGGCCGTGGCGGCCGAGACGCTGCCGGCCGGGTACACGCTCGCGTGGTCGGGGCAGTCGTACCAGGAGAAGACGAGCAACCAGAACACGACGGCGATCTTCGGGCTCGCCGTGCTCATGGTGTTCCTGATTCTCGCCGCGCAGTACGAGCGGCTGACCTTGCCGTTCGCGGTGATCCTCGCCGTGCCGTTCGCGGTCTTCGGGGCGTTCCTCGCGGTGTGGCTGCGCGGCATCTACAACGACCTCTACCTGCAGATCGGCCTCGTCACGCTCGTCGGCCTCGCGGCCAAGAACGCGATCCTCATCGTCGAGTTCGCGGCCCACCTGCACCGCGACGGACGCGGCCTCTTCGACGCCGCCGTCGAAGCCGCGCGCCTGCGCTTCCGGCCGATCGTCATGACCTCGCTCGCGTTCATCCTCGGCGTGCTGCCGCTCGCCGTCAGCACGGGCGCGGGCGCGGCGAGCCGGCACTCGATCGGCACGGGCGTCATCGGCGGCATGCTCGCGGCGACGTTCATCGCCGTGCTCTTCATTCCGCTCTTCTTCGTCGCGAGCTCGCGGGCCGGAGACGCGCTAAGGACGCGCTTCGCGCGCGCAAAGCCGCCGGCCGAGCGGCACTGAGGGCGCTCGATCGAGGTTCGCCCCTATCGCGGTCGCGGGCCTGCGACTATCCTACTCGTGCGTCCGTAGCCCTCGCATAACGATCAACCCCGAGGTCTGCGCCATGAGTAATCGCCGCGCCGCCGTCCTCTGCGCCGTCTCGTTCTGCGCCGTGCTCGTCTCGAACGCGCCGCGCGCGTGGTCGCATCATTCCGGCGCGATGTTCGATGCCGAGAAGTCGCTCACGCTCGCGGGCAGCGTGAAGGAGTTCCAGTGGACGAACCCGCACTGCTGGATTCAGCTCGACGTGCCGGCCGAAGGCGGCGGCACCGAGGAGTGGAGCGTCGAGATGGCGGCGCCGCTTCAGCTCTACCAGAACGGCTGGCGGCCCGGGACGTTGAAGCCCGGCGACCGGATCTCGGTCGTCGTCCATCCCATGCGCGACGGCACGAAGGGCGGGCTCTTCCTCTCGGCCGAGAGCCTCGACGGCAAGCAGCTCGGGAAGCAGCCATGAGCGGGCAGCGAACTGCGCCGCGCTCCGGCGACGCGTCCGGCTGCGTCGCGGCGCTCCTGACATCCGGCCCCTTGGCCCGTTCCGCCGGCGCCGCGCTGCTCGCCGCCGCCCTGCTCGCGGCGGCGCCCGCACCCGCGCTCGCGCAAGTTAGCGACGAGGCGCGCGTGCGCGCGTTCGCCGCACTGCCGAACTGGACGGGCATCTGGATCGCCGCCGACGGCGTCATGAACGACCTCGGTCTCAACGGCCGCGGTCCGACGGGCGTGACCGACTTCGCGAAGCTCCTGCTCGTCCGCGGCGTGCCTTACAACGCGGAGACCGAGGCCAAGATCGCCGCGCGCGCCAACAGCAACGACCGCGCGACGGCCAAGGAATGCGGCTTTCCCTTTCCGTTCGTCATGGAGTCTCCGTGGCCGTTCGAGTTTCTGATCACGCCGGAAGAGACGGCGATGATCGTGGCCGGCCGCGAGATTCGCCACATCTACACCGACGGCCGGGCGCATCCGAAGGCGGAGGACCTGTGGCCGACGCCCTGGGGCGACTCGGTCGGCCGCTGGGACGGGCACACGCTCGTCGTCGATACGATCGCCGTGCAGCCCGGAACCTTGCCGCCGGTCGTGACCGAGCAAGCGCATTTCACCGAGCGCATTCGCATGACGAGCCCGGACAGGATCGAGGACGAGATCACGATCGACGACCCCGCCGCCCTGACGCGGCCCTTCACGGTCACGATTCCGTACGAGCGCGTGCCCGGGCTCGACCGGCTCGTGCACGGCGACTGCCGCGAGAACGATCGCAATCCCGTCGTCGACGGCAAGATCACGATCACGCCGCCGTAGAACCGCGGGGCGACCGTGAGCGGCCTCGATATCGCGTCCCTCGGTGAACGCGCCGCGGCAAGACGAAGAACATTCGATTGCAGCGAGGAGCGTTCGATGCAGACCCTTCGCGTTCGAGCTCGGAACAAGAGCGTATCGGCTCCGCTCTCGGCGCTCGCGGTTGCGCTCGTGCTCGTGCCTTCCCCGCGCGCGCTCGCGCAAGCGCCGGCCGAGAACCCGGGGCCGCAGCCGCCGCCTCAGATGCTCCCGCAGCGGCCTGAGGCCGCCGTGCCTACTGCGAGCACCCCCGCCCCCGCAATCCCGGCCCCGGCCCGGCAGCCCGAGATTCCGTCGGGCAACGTCGCTTCCGCCTCACCGCCCGCCGGCGGTCCGCGCCTCGCGCCCTCGGAGCCGATCCCGCCGGCCGAGCTCGAGGCCTTCCTCGATGCGACGATCGGCGTCGCGATGGATCAATTTCACATCGCGGGCGCCGCGGTCTCCGTCGTGCAGGACGGGCGGCTCGTGCTCGAGAAAGGCTACGGCTTCGCGTCGCTCGATCCGCCGCGGCGCGTCGATCCCGCGACGACGCTGTTCCGCATCGGCTCGATCTCGAAGACCTTCACGTGGATCGAGGTCATGAAGGCCGTCGAGGCCGGAAAGATGGATCTCGACGCGCCGATAAACACCTACCTGCCGGCCGACCTTCGAATCCCGGACGAAGGCTTCGAGCGGCCGATCCGCCTGCGCGATCTGCTCACGCATTCGCCCGGCTTCGAAGATCGCGTGCTCGGCGTGCTGTTCGTGAAGGACCCGAATCGGCTGCTGACCATGCACGACGCGCTCGCGCGCTATCGCCCGAAGCGCGTGCGCGAGCCCGGCACGATCTCGTCGTACTCGAACTACGGCGCGGTCCTCGCCGGCGCCGCCGTCGCCGAGGTCGAAGGGGCTTTCTGGCAAGACCTCATCGAGCGCGACATTCTCGGACCGCTCGGCCTCATGCACGTCACGGGCCGCGAGCCCTACGCGCCGCGCGCCGACCTGCCGAAGCCCATGCCGGCCTCGCTCGCGAGCGACGTCTCGACGGGTTTTCACTGGAACGGCGCGGGCTTCGACGGCCGCGGCTTCGAGTACATCTCCGAGTCCGCACCGGCCGGCGCGATGTCGGCGAGCGCGGGCGACATGGCGCGCTACATGCTGCTGCTCCTCGGCGACGGCACGCTCGACGGCGTCACGGTCTTCGGGCCCGAGGCCGCACGCGCGTTCCGCACGCCGATGACCTCGCTGCCGC